>NZ_LATD01000039.1 GCF_000981895.1 Streptomyces odonnellii
CAGCGGTACGTACCGCTGGAGGATGTGATCGCGGCACACCTGGAGGAGCTGTTCCCGGGGATGGAGGTGCTGGCGCACCACATGTTCCGGGTGACTCGCAACGAGGACCTGGAGGTGGAGGAGGACGACGCCGAGAACCTCCTGAAGGCGCTGGAGAAGGAACTGATGCGCCGCCGCTTCGGCCCGCCGGTCCGGCTGGAGGTCGAGGAGTCCATCGACCCGTACATCCTCGATCTGCTGGTCCGCGAGCTGAAGGTGTCCGACGCCGAGGTCTATCCGCTGCCGGGGCCGCTGGATCTGACGGCGCTGTTCGGGATCTCGCGGCTCGACCGGCCCGAGCTGAAGTACCCCAAGTTCATAGCGGGCACGCACCGTGATCTCGCCGAGGTGGAGTCGGCGTCCGCGCCGGACATCTTCGCCGCCCTGCGCGAGCGCGATGTGCTGCTGCACCATCCGTACGACTCGTTCTCGACCTCCGTCCAGGCGTTCCTGGAGCAGGCCGCGGCCGACCCGGACGTCCTGGCGATCAAGCAGACGCTGTACCGGACCTCGGGCGACTCCCCGATCGTGGACGCGCTGATAGACGCGGCCGAGTCGGGCAAGCAGGTCCTGGTGCTGGTCGAGATCAAGGCGCGTTTCGACGAGCAGGCCAACATCAAGTGGGCGCGGAAGCTGGAGGAGTCCGGCTGCCATGTGGTGTACGGCCTGGTCGGGCTGAAGACGCACTGCAAGCTGTCGCTGGTGGTACGGCAGGAGGGCGACACCCTGCGCCGCTACAGCCATGTCGGCACGGGCAACTACCACCCGAAGACGGCGCGGCTGTACGAGGACCTGGGGCTGCTGACCGCGGACCCGCAGGTCGGCGCCGACCTGTCCGACCTGTTCAACCGGCTGTCCGGCTACTCGCGCCGGGAGACCTACCGCCGGCTGCTGGTCGCGCCGAAGTCCCTGCGGGACGGGCTGATCGCCCGTATCAACAAGGAAGTGGCGCACCACCGGGCAGGGCGGCCCGCCTATGTCCGGTTCAAGGTCAACTCGATGGTCGACGAAGCGGTCATCGACGCCTGTTACCGGGCCTCGATGGCGGGGGTGCCGGTCGATGTCTGGGTCCGCGGGATATGCGCGCTGCGGCCGGAGGTCGCCGGGCTCTCGGAGAACATCCGGGTGCGGTCGGTCCTGGGGCGCTTCCTGGAGCACTCCCGGGTCTTCGCGTTCGGCAACGGCGGTGATCCGGAGGTCTGGCTCGGCAGCGCCGACATGATGCACCGCAATCTCGACCGGCGTATCGAAGCACTGGTCCGGGTCACCGACACGGCCCACCGCGCGGCACTCATCCGGCTGCTGGAGACCGGAATGTCCGACAACACCTCCTCCTGGCACCTCGGCGCGGACGGCAACTGGACCCGGCATGCCACGGACCAGGACGGCCGGCCGCTGCGGCATGTACAGGAAATGCTCATAGACGCCCGGAGGCGCCGGCGTGCAGCACCATGAAGTGGACATCGACTCCTTTACCGCGGGCGACACCGACCGCCTGACGGCGGGCGAGGTCCTGGCCGGCTATCTGCACGCGCGCGCCGGGGACTTCCTGCGCGCGCTGCGGATGTACGGCGAGAGCGGTTCGGACACGGCGGCGGCCGAGGCCGCGGCCCGGACGCTGCGCGGCGCGGCGCGCAGGATCGGCGGCGGGCTGCATACGTTCCGGCCGCTGCTCGACCCGGCCTGGGCGGATCAGCTCCGTACGGAACTGGGCTGGCTGTCGGGCACCTTGGCGCAGGAGCACGCCTGTACGGGTCGGCTGCACCGGCTGCTCGGGGCGCTGGCGCGGCTCTCGGGCGCGACGGTGACTCCGGCCGTGGCCTCGGCTGCCACCGTGGCCTCGGCCTCGGCGGCAGCGGTCGCTTCGCGTACGGACGGCTCCCCGGAGGGGCCGCCGCCCGGCACGCTCACCGTCGGGGCGTCGCGCGCCGGCGCGCTGCTGGACCGTCAGCTCACGCTCGCGCGGACGCGGGCGCACTCGGCGGCGCTCCAGGCGCTCGGCTCGTCGCGCTTCCACGCGGTGGCGGACGCCGTGGCGGTGCTGGCCTCGGAGGTGCCGCTGTCGCCGCTGGCCGGGGCCCCGGCCGTGGAGGTGCTGGCCGGGCCGAGCGAGAACACGGAACGGCAGTTGCTGGACGCGGTGGCCGCGCTGCCGCTGGCCCGCGCGGCGCATCCGTACAACGCGGAGGCCCTGGTGCACGGGCTGGCCACGGCCTCGGAGGGCGAGGCGCAGGACGCGCCCTGGCACCACGTACGGCAGTTGCTGCGGCTGCACCGGTACGCGCAGGAGGTCTGGAGCGCCGGCGGCGCCCCCGATCCGACGCTGCTGGGCGCGGGCCAGGCCCTGGACCGGCACCGGGACGCGGCCGAGGCGGCGGCGGCCGCGGCGAACGCGGCCCGCACCCCGCGGATCGCGCCCGCGACGGCGTACGCCCTGGGGGTGCTGCACGCGGACCAGCGTCTGGAGGTCGAGGCGGCGCGCTTCGCCTTCCAGCAGGTGTGGCAGCGGGCGGCGGCGACGGCGCCATGACCGGCGCGCCATGACCGGGTACGGGCCGCAGGACGGGCCCGTACCGAAACAGGTGCCTTCGTACGGGTACGGGCGCGACGACGGCGACGGTGACGGCAACGGGGGCGAAGCCATGACACAGACCGGCCAGGACAAGCAGAAGAACCAGAGCGGCGAGAACAGCCGGAACAACCGGCGCGAGCAGGACAAGCCGGACCGGCAGGGCATGGTGCTCGCGGCCGGCTGCGTCCTCTGGCGCCACACTCGGGGCGGCGACACTACCCCCGAAATCTGTCTCGTACACCGGCCGAAATACGACGACTGGTCGCACCCCAAGGGCAAACTCAAGCGCGCCGAAGGCACACTGGCCGCAGCCGTGCGCGAGGTGTTCGAGGAAACCGGCCACCACTGCGCCCCCGGAGCCCCGTTGGGCACGGTCAGCTACCTCGCCCAGGGCCGCCCGAAGCAGGTCAGTTACTGGGCGGCCGAGGCCACGGACGGCGTCTTCACCCCGAACGACGAGGTGGACCGCATAGCCTGGCTCACTCCCGAAGCCGCCAGGGACCGTCTGACCCAGCCCCGCGACCGCTTCCTCGTCGACGCACTGCTGACCGCGCTGCACGCCATCTGACCGAATGTCACCTGATTCCCTGTCACTTCGGCGCGCACACCGGACTCACAACGTCGGAATCGAACCGAGTCCAAAATGAGACCGGCACCGTGCCGCCTGCCACGGTTCACTTCCCGTTCATTCTTCCCCGTTGGCGGCTTCACCTCATCTGCCTAATTTCGGGCTTACAAGGTGACGGTCGCAGTGCCCCACCACCACCCCGACACACGCCGCCGTCAATAAGCAAGGACCGGCGGCTCTTGGAAGGAACACCCGAAGTGAAGCTTCAGCGCAAGAACGGGCTGCGCGCCACCGCGCTCGGTGCCCTCGCCGTCTCCGGCGCCCTGGTTCTCACGGCGTGTGGATCGGACGACAACTCCAACCCCAGCGACTCGTCCTCGAAGCCCGCCGCTTCTGCGAACGCTGTATGTGAGGACGCCAAGGGCCAGCTTCTCGCGTCCGGTTCCAGCGCACAGAAGAACGCCATGGACCTCTGGGTCAAGGACTACATGGCCGCTTGCCCCGAGGTCGAGGTCAACTACAAGTCGTCCTCCTCCGGTGAGGGCATCATCGCCTTCAACCAGGGCAGCGTCGGTTTCGCCGGCTCCGACTCGGCGCTCAAGCCCGAAGAGGTCGCCGACTCGAAGAAGATCTGCCAGGGCGGCCAGGGTATCAACCTGCCGATGGTCGGCGGACCCATCGCGATCGGCTACCACCTGGAGGGCGTGGACAGCCTCATCCTCGACGCCCCGACTCTCGCCAAGATCTTCGACAGCAAGATCAAGAGCTGGGACGACGCCGCGATCGCCAAGCTGAACCCGGGCACCAAGCTCCCGAAGAAGCCCATCCAGGCCTTCCACCGCTCCGAGGACTCCGGCACCACGCAGAACCTCGGCAAGTACCTGGGCGCCACCGCTTCGGCGGACTGGAAGTACGAGGCCGAGAAGAAGTGGCCGGCCCCCGGTGGCCAGGCCGCGTCCGGCTCCTCCGGTGTCGCCACGCAGGTGAAGCAGGTCGACGGCTCGATCGGTTACTTCGAGCTCTCGTACGCCACCTCGCAGCAGATCTCCACCGTCAAGATCGACACCGGTGCCACCGCCCCGGTGGAGGCGTCGTCCGAGAACGCCTCCAAGGCCATCGCCGCCGCCAAGATCAAGGGCACCGGCAAGGACCTGGCCCTTGAGCTGGACTACGCGACCAAGGCCGAGGGTGCCTACCCGATCGTCCTCGTGACGTACGAGATCGCCTGCGACAAGGGCAACAAGGCCGAGACGCTCCCCGCCGTCAAGTCCTTCCTGACCTACACCGCCAGCGATGAGGGCCAGAAGCTGCTCTCCGAGGCCGGTTACGCGCCGATCCCCGCCGAGATCAACGCCAAGGTCCGCGAGACGGTCGCCTCCCTCTCGTAATACACAACAGCAGGTGACGGAAGTCGGCCCGGCGTATCGCTCCGGGCCGACGGCCGTCCCGCCTCCGGTGCACCGCCGCCAGGGGAGCCATCCTCCCCCACACAGACCGGAAAGATCATGGCTTCCACCACACCCATGGACACACCACCAGCCCCCCCACTGAGTTCCAAGCCGGGCACCTCCACCGGCCGCGCGGGCGACAACATCTTCGCGGGCCTCTCCAGAGGCTCGGGCATTCTGCTGCTCGTCATCATGGCGTCGATCGCGGTGTTCCTCACCTATCGCGCCTCGCTCGCCCTCTCCAAGAACGAGGGCAACTTCTTCACCACCTTCGAGTGGGACGCGTCCCTCACCCCGCCGGTCTTCGGCATCCCCGTCCTGCTCGTCGGTACGATCCTCAGCTCGATCGTCGCGATGGTCATCGCCGTCCCGATCGCCGTCGGCATCGCGCTGTTCATATCGCACTACGCGCCGCGCCGGCTGGCCGCGCCCCTCGCGTACGTCATCGACCTGCTCGCCGCCGTGCCGAGCATCATTTACGGCCTCTGGGGCGCACTCGTCCTCGTGCCGTACCTCGACGGTCTGAACCTCTGGCTCGACCAGTACTTCGCCTGGACGTACATCTTCGACCAGACCCAGCCCGGCGTCGCCCGGAACATGCTGACGGTCGGCATCCTGCTGGCGATCATGATCCTGCCGATCGTGACCAGCGTCAGCCGGGAGGTCTTCCTCCAGGTCCCGCGGATGAACGAGGAGGCGGCCCTCGCACTGGGCGCCACCCGCTGGGAAGTCATCCGGCTCTCGGTCCTGCCGTTCGGGCGCTCCGGTGTCATCTCCGCCTCGATGCTGGGCCTCGGCCGCGCGCTCGGCGAGACGATGGCCGTCGCCACGGTCCTCTCCCCGAGCTTCGTCCTCTCGTTCCATCTGACCGACCCGGTCGGCGGCACCTTCGCCCAGAACATCGCGGCGAAGTTCGACGAGGCCAACGCGACCGGGCGCGATGCCCTGATCGCCTCCGGTCTCGTGCTCTTCTTCCTCACCCTGCTGGTGAACGGCGCGGCCCGCCTGATCATCGCGCGCCGCAAGGAGTACTCGGGGGCCAACGCATGAGCCACGCAGCCGTACAGCAAGCACCGGCCCCGCTGCCGCCCTCGAACGGCGGCCAGAGCCTCAGCCACCGCGGCCTCCCCCGCTGGGCACCGGCCGGATTCGCAGTCCTCGGCATCCTCATCGGCGCGGGCATCGGAGCCGCCGCGGGTCTCGACAGCAAGGTCCAGTGGGGCCTGATCGCGGTCATCGCCTTCCTCGTCGTCTCGTACGTCACCACCTCGGTGGTGGAGAACCAGCGCCAGGCCAAGGACCGCCTCGCCACCAGCGTCGTCTGGGTGTGCTTCGTCCTCGCCGTGATCCCGCTGTTCTCGCTGCTGTGGACGACCATCAGCCGCGGGGTGAAGGTCCTCGACGGATACTTCCTCAGCCACTCGATGGCCGGTGTCCCCAGCTCCCAGCCGGGCGGTGGTGTCTACCACGCGCTGATCGGCACGCTGGAGCAGGTCGGCATCGCCACCGTGATCGCCACCCCGATCGGTCTGCTGACCGCCGTCTATCTGGTGGAGTACGGCAAGGGCGCGCTGGCCAGGGCCGTGACCTTCTTCGTGGACGTCATGACGGGTATCCCGTCCATCGTCGCGGGTCTGTTCATCCTGTCGCTGGTGCTGATGACCGACACCCCCCCGTCCGGTCTGCTGGGCTCGCTCGCCCTCACCATCCTGATGATCCCGGTCGTGGTCCGCTCCACCGAGGAGATGCTCAAGCTCGTACCGAACGAGCTGCGCGAGGCCTCGCTGGCCCTGGGCGTACCGAAGTGGCGCACGATCCTCAAGGTCGTCCTGCCGACCGCGATCGGCGGTATCACCACCGGTGTGATGCTCGCCATCGCGCGTATCGCCGGTGAGACCGCGCCGATCATCCTGCTGGTCTTCGGCAGCAACCTGATCAACTCGAACCCCTTCGAGGGTGCTCAGTCGTCGCTCCCCTTCTACATCTACCAGGAGTACAAAGCGGGCGAGGTCGCCTCGATCGACCGCGCGTGGGCCGCGGCCCTGGTCCTGATCGCCTTTGTGATGATCCTCAACCTGGTGGCGCGCGGCATCGCCCGCTGGAAGGCCCCGAAGACCGGCCGCTGAGGCCCGATATCCGGCTCCGCCGCGCGGGGCCACGAAAGAAGCAGTGATTGACATGGCCAAGCGAATCGATGTCAGCGGACTCTCCGCCTACTACGGCTCCCACCGGGCGATCGACGACATCTCGATGACCGTCGAGCCCCGCTCCGTGACGGCCTTCATCGGCCCGTCCGGCTGCGGCAAGTCCACGTTCCTGCGCACGCTGAACCGGATGCACGAGGTCACGCCGGGCGGCAGGGTCGAGGGCAAGGTGCTCCTGGACGACGAGAACCTGTACGGTCCGAATGTCGACCCGGTCGCGGTGCGCCGTACGGTCGGCATGGTCTTCCAGCGTCCGAACCCGTTCCCCACGATGTCGATCTTCGACAATGTCGCGGCCGGACTGCGGCTGAACGGCCAGGCCCGCAAGAGCGAGCTGGCGGACGTCGTGGAGAAGTCCCTCAAGGGCGCGAACCTCTGGAACGAGGTCAAGGACCGTCTGAACAAGCCCGGCTCCGGACTCTCCGGCGGCCAGCAGCAGCGTCTGTGCATCGCCCGCGCGATCGCGGTCGAGCCGGACGTCCTGCTGATGGACGAGCCGTGCTCCGCGCTCGACCCGATATCGACCCTCGCGATCGAGGACCTGATCGGGGAGCTGAAGGAGCGCTTCACGATCGTGATAGTGACGCACAACATGCAGCAGGCGGCGCGGGTCTCGGACCGTACGGCGTTCTTCAACCTCGCGGCGGTCGGCCAGCCCGGCAAGCTGATCGAGATCGACGACACCGAGCGCATCTTCGCCAACCCGTCCGTGCAGGCGACCGAGGACTACATCTCCGGGCGCTTCGGATAGGTCGACAGAGCCGTCCTGCGGTGCTGCATGGCGGTGCCACCGCATGACGACGGGCCCGCCCCCTCTCCCAGGGGGGCGGGCCCATTTACGTTTACGGCGGCAGGCGCACGGCGCGGGTCAGCCGAAGGCCAGGTCAGCGGAACACCAGGTCGACGATCCAACTGTGTCTGCCTGGGGGCAACCCCCGGCCGCTCGGCCGAAGGCCAGGTCAGCCGAACGCCAGGTCCACGATCCAGAAGCTCAGCCCCGCGACCAGTGCCGCCGCCGGCATCGTGATGAACCAGCCGAGAACGATGTTCTTCGCGACGCCCCAGCGCACCGCGTTCACCCGCTTCGTCGCCCCGGCCCCCATGATCGCCGAGGCGATCACATGCGTCGTCGAGATCGGCGCGTGGAACAGGAACGCCGAGCCGAACATGATCGACGCCCCCGTCGTCTCGGCCGCGAATCCCTGCGGCGGGTCAAGCTCGATGATTTTCCGGCCGAGCGTCCGCATAATGCGCCACCCGCCCGCGTACGTACCGAGCGACAGCATCACCGCACAGACGACCTTCACCCACACCGGGATCGTGTCGCCCGAGTCCTCCACATCGGCGATGACCAGCGCCATCACCACAATCCCCATGGTCTTCTGCGCATCCTGCAAGCCGTGTCCGAGCGCCATGCCCGCCGCGGACACGGTCTGGGCTATCCGGAAGCCACGCTTGGCCTTGTGCGGGCTGGACCTACGGAATATCCACATGATCGCGAGCATCACCAGATAGCCGATGCCGAGGCCGACCAGCGGGGACACGAACATCGGGAGGACGACCTTCTCCAGCACGCCGGACCAGATCACATCCGTACCGCCGGCCAGTGCCGCGCCCACCAGACCGCCGAACAGCGCGTGGGACGACGAGGACGGGAGTCCGTAGTACCAGGTGAGCATGTTCCAGACGATCGCACCGACCAGCGCGGCGAAGAGGATACCCATCCCCCGCGAACCATGGGGCGTCTCGATCAGACCCTCGCTGACGGTCTTGGCGACCCCCTGCCCCAGGAACGCGCCCGCGAGATTCATCACCGCGGCCATCACCAGCGCGGCGCGCGGAGTCAGCGCCCGGGTGGACACCGATGTCGCGATGGCGTTCGCGGAGTCGTGGAAACCGTTGGTGTAGGTGAAGCCGAGCGCGACACCAATGGTCACGATCAGTGCGAAGGTGTCCACGTGGTTCAGGACTCCTTGACCGCGATGGTCTCCACCGTATTCGCGACGTGCTCGAACGCGTCGGCGGCCTCTTCCAGCACATCGACGACCTGCTTGAGTTTGAGCACCTCCATCGCGTCGTACTTGCCGTTGAAGAGATGGGCCAGCAGCTTGCGGTGGATCTGGTCGGCCTGGTTCTCCAGCCGGTTGACCTCGATCCAGTACTCGGTGAGGTTGTTCATGGTGCGCAGGTGCGGCATGGCCTCGGCGGTCAGCTCGGCCGCCCTGGCGAGGACCTCGATCTGCTGCTCCACTCCCTTGGGCAGCTCTTCGATGTTGTAGAGGACGACGAGGTCGACGGCCTCCTCCATGAAGTCCATGATGTCGTCGAGGGAGGACGCGAGTTTGTAGATGTCCTCGCGGTCGAAGGGCGTGATGAAGGAGGAGTTGAGCTGATGGAAGATCGCGTGGGTGGCATCGTCGCCCGCGTGCTCCGCCGCCCGCATCCGTTCCGCGATCTCGGCCCTGGCGGAGGAATCCGCCCCGAGGAGTTCCATCAGGAGTTTCGAGCCCGTGACGATGTTGTCCGCGGACGCGGCGAACATGTCATAGAAGCTCGTCTCCCTGGGGGTCAGACGAAATCGCACCTGGGGTCCTCGGGTTACATGGAATTCGGTCAGGGTGATGCTAGGCGCATCATCCGGCCACTGCTAACCGGCGAGTTCCAAGTGTCGCCTATCAGACAAGGTGATATGCACAGGGCCCTGCACAAGGACCACAGACGGGTACCATATACCCACGAGGGGTATATGACTCTTTTCGGACATCCAGCAGTTCGGGCACCCAGTGGCCCGGACATCCCAGCAGGAGGACGCGATGACGACCACCGAGGCGGCCGGCGCGGCGACGAGCGACGCACCCTCCGCCCTCACCGACCATGACCGCGGCGTGCACGGCTATCACAAGCAGAAGGACGAACACCTCAAGCGGCTGCGCCGGATCGAGGGCCAGATCCGGGGCCTTCAGCGGCTGGTCGACGAGGACGTGTACTGCATCGACATACTGACCCAGGTCTCCGCCTCGACCAAGGCCCTCCAGTCCTTCGCGCTCCAGCTCCTGGAGGAGCACCTGCGCCACTGCGTGGCCGACGCCGCGATCAAGGGCGGGGACGAAATCGATGCGAAAGTGGAGGAAGCGACCAAGGCGATCGCCCGGCTGCTCCGTACCTGACACGCCCCCGATACGCCCGATTCGTAACGGACATCACATACGGACATCGCATCTGGACATCACGTCCGGACGCACATCACACCTGGCACGACGGCAGGAGCGCGGCAGGCCGGGGCGCCCGCTCCGCCGTCACATTCAACACCTCGTCGATACGGTCCGGGCTGAGCCGTTCCTCGTCCGCGGCCGACGCCGCGATCATCAACTCGCCGCACAACTCGATTTCGGCGAGGGCCACGTGGTCCTGGACGGTCGGCGTACGCAACAGTGCCACGTGCAATCACCCCTTCCTGCCGGTATCGCTGCCGGTATCGGCTTCCTAGCGTAGGGAGCGTGATACACACCGCGCATGGCACGTCCGGACCATTTCCGGCTTGGTCCTCCATGGTTACGGCTGGATCCGATCTTGCGGCCGGGCGCATTCGCCCAAGTCCCGGCGTTATGCCTTGATCTCACCGGCGAAGATGTCGTCGGACGGCGGCAGCGTGACGGAAACCGCGACCCCGAACGCGTACAGCAATGTGGTCGACGCGACATCGACCAATTGCCCTTGATTGACATAGCTGAACTGGTGCCTGACCTTGCGCAGCCGCCCCGCCTCGTCCAGATACGCGTCGAACGGCACCGCGTTCTCCCCGAATCCCTTGGCCGCGGCGGCCAGTGCCTCGCGCGCGTACGGAGCGGCCGACACCGCGGCGCGGCCGATGTGCGTCACACCCCGGTAGTGCCGGACCCGGATGCCCGCCAGATCCAGTTCCCCGATAAAAGCCACATTCCGGGCAGCACGCAGGAGTTCGGCCGCGGTCAGCGGATCGGTCGCCCCGCCGGTGACCAGGTTTCCGTCGTCCAGCGTGGTCGAATCCACCCTGACCCACTTGTCGATGGGCACCCCGGCCCCGCGGTTCTTCATATAGAGCGCGGCGGGCGACAGCAGTTCGGTGATCGGCCGGTGCCCGCTCGTACCCGCGGGATCCTTCGGCAGCACGACCCTGAGCCGCCCCATCCGCCGCACGAAGTCGTACCCGCCCTCGCCCCGGATGGTCACCCGTGTCCCGCCGGCCGCCATCTCCATGGACGTACGCGCCTTCGAACTCCCCGATGCCAGCAGCACATCGGCCGCTCTCAGCACCGCCCCGGGATCGCGGCCCGGCCGGTCGTCGGCCATGGCGCCTCCGCTTCCCGAGCAGCCGGAGGCCGCGGCGACGACTCCGGCCACAGCCACGGCGGCGAACGCCACACCCTTGCCTCTGTGCTGCCGCACCACCATCGCCTGCCAACCCCCAACGCCTGGCCGTCGTTTGTCCGAAGCTCACCCGCTCCGGATAACGACGCCCCGCGTCCCCCGTCACGCCGCGCGGCGTGCCGGGCATCACGCCAGGCGTCACGCCGGGCCCTGCCATGGGGCGCGAACACCTCGGTACGGTGGAGTCCGTGTGCGAGCACAACACATCGGAACCCCCCATAGGCGTCCCGCCCTCCACCCCTTTACTTCACCCCATATCACCCCACATCACCTCAACCCTGGAACGCGGTTCGTTCGCTCTGGCCCGCTGTAGCTGCGGCTGGTCGGGCCCCGCCCGCAGATCCCGCGACCGCGCCCGTACGGACGCGGCGTCCCACGCGCCACAGAGCTGAAGCGGAACTTCCCGATCCGGAACCGTTGCACCCCTGAGGCACCCTTCCCTCCTCAGGAGACCTTCCTATGCGACCCATGGAACGGCGCACCCTGCTCACCGCCGCCGCGGCCGCCGCCCTCACCGCGGCGACCGCGACTGCCTGTTCCGGCGGTACGGGCAGCTCAGGCGGTACGAGCGGCGCGGGCGACAAGGGCGGACCGCCCAGCAGCCCACCGGCCGGTACGGCAAGACCCGCGGGCGGCGCCCCGAGCTGGGGCGCGCTGGCCAAGGGGCTCGACGGCGATCTCGTACGCCCCGAGGACACCGAGTACGGAACGGCCCGGCAGCTCTACAACACCCGCTTCGACTCCCTGAAGCCCGCGGCCGTCGCCTATGTCGCCGGCGACGACGACATCAAGGAGTGTCTCGCCTTCGCCAGGACGCATGGCACCCCCGTCTCCATCCGCAGCGGCGGTCACTCGTACGCGGGCTGGTCCAGCGGTGACGGCCGTCTCGTCATCGACATATCGCGGCTCGGCTCGCTGGAGTCGGCGGGTTCGGACGGGGTCGTCGGCGCGGGCGCCAGGCTCGCCGATGTCTACCGCGCTCTGGCGGAGCACGGTCGTACGATCCCCGCGGGCTCCTGCCCGACCGTCGGGGTGTCCGGGCTCACCCTCGGCGGCGGGCATGGTGTCGCCGCCCGGGCGTACGGTCTGACCTGCGACAGCCTGCTCTCCGCCACCCTGATCACCGCCGACGGCCAGCGGCTCACCGCCGAGGCCGGGCAGAACGAGGACCTCTTCTGGGCGCTGCGCGGCGCGGGCAACGGCAACTTCGGTGTCGTCACCGAGATGCGGTTCCGTACCCAC
This sequence comes from Streptomyces odonnellii, assembly GCF_000981895.1. GTDB lineage: Bacteria > Actinomycetota > Actinomycetes > Streptomycetales > Streptomycetaceae > Streptomyces > Streptomyces odonnellii. The sequence continues at coordinate 12,481 of NZ_LATD01000039.1, forward strand.
CCCGCGCCGACGACCGTCTCCGCCTTTCTGAGCTGGCCCTGGTCCAAGGCGCAGACCCTGCTCGCGGCCTGGCAGGAGTGGGGCCCTGACCAGCCGGACGAGATCTGGTCCTCGCTCCATCTCTCCGCGGGCCCCGGCGGCTCGGCCCCGACCGTCTCCCTCTCCGTCTTCTCCCTCGGTGACGAGACCGGACTCAAGAACGCGCTCGACCGGCTCGCCGACGGCCCGGGCGGTCCCGGCCCGGCCGGCTCCATATCACTGCGGCAGCGCGGGTACGAGGAGGCGATGCTGGTGTACGCGGGCTGCTCCGGGCTCACCCAGGAGCAGTGCCATCTGCCGGGTACGACCCCCGGCCGCAGCCCGGACGGCGCACTCCAGCGCGAGACCTATGCCGCGGCCTCGGACTTCTTCGACCGGTCCCTCTCACCGGCCGGAGTGCGCGCCCTGGTCTCGGCCGCCGAGGCGTTCACCCGGCTGCCGGGCGACGGGGGCGGCAGGAAGGGGTCCGGCGGCGGGGGCGGCTCCATCGCCCTCACGGCGCTCGGCGGCGCGGTCAACCGGGTGGACCCGCTGGCGACCGCCTTCGTCCACCGGCGTTCGCGGATCCTGGCCCAGTACATCGCCGCCTGGGAGCCCGGCACCCCCGGAGCGGCGGAGCGCGCATGGCTGAAAACCACCCATGGGTCGCTGCGCCGGTACGCGTCGGGCGCGGCGTACCAGAACTACACCGACCCGGCCCTGACGGACTGGCGTGCGGCCTACTACGGCCCGGCCGCGGACCGGCTGGCACGGCTGAAGAAGCAGTACGACCCTGAGCGGCTGTTCGATTTTCCGCAGGCGCTCTGAGACTCGCGCGCGGCATGCGGGTAGTCGCTCGGACGGCCCACCGAGGTGGCCGTACCGGCCGCTTGAGGATGCTCTGTATGTAGCAATCAGAGGGGGCACACCCGGCAGACCGACTCACAGGGGCGTACCCATGGACCGATACGGACCCCGGATAGCCACGCTCACCACGGCCGCCATGCTCCTTGTCGCACTCGGTGGCGCCGCCACGGCGGTGGACCGCCCGAAGGAGCCGAGCGAACTGACGCTCATCAACACCGGCCTGGGTCAAGTGCTGGCCGACGAGAACGGCAACCCGCTCTATATGCGGCTCGCCGACAAACCGGACAGGCCCTCGTGCTCCGGCGCGTGCGCCGCGAAGTGGCCCGCCGCTATCGGCTTCCCGACCAAGTCGGCGGGTGTGATCGGCGAGACGGCCCAGACCCCGCTCAACGCGGTGAACAGCACCGAGCCGCACGTCATCTACAACACCCACCCGCTCTACTACTACAAGAGCGACCGGCCCAACGATCCGAAGGGCCAGAACGTCGACGGCTTCAGCCTGGTCTCCGCGGACGGCGAGGCCATGTCGGACCGGAGCAGGTCGTCGGCGACCGCGCCGCTGCCGAACCCGACGGCGTCGAAGGCCAAGCCGAAGCCGTCCGCCACGAAGTCGAAGACGACGGCGCCCAAGCCTCCGGCGCCGACCGCCAGCGGAACGTCGCGCGGACGGGTGCCCCTGCCGCGGCCTCCCGGCAGGACGAGCCCGTGGACCCCGACGCCGAAGGCGCCGCAGGCGCCCGTACCGAAGCCGGTGGCACCGGTGGCGCCCGCGCAGCCGACGCGCGGCAACGCGACCACGGGTACGGGCACCGGGACGGGCACGGGTACAGGGACAGGCACTGGTACCGGAACGGGCACCTCCAACATCCCCGGGCCGTCCGTGGGCGCCCTCCAGGTCACCCCCTCCGGAGCGGCCAGAGGAGGCGCGCGCCACCTGCCCTCCGCGTACGAACCGCGCCGTACCGGTACGGCCGAACTCACCCTCGCCATCGGCGCGACCGCCGCGGCCGCCGCCGGCACGATCCTCGTGGTGCGCCGCCGCCGGTGGCGTGCCACGGGTGACCACCACTGACCGGACCGGCGGGGCCGGCCGGCCAGGACCGTACGGCGCACAGGACACGCATGACACGCCTGGCGGGGCGAGCGCGTGAAGCACGCACATCGCTCCGGGCACGCCGAGCGCGTGGTACGCGTACGGCTACGAGGGCGGCGAACGGGACGGTCAAGGTCCTGTTCGCCGTCTCGGTCCTGTGCGCCCTGGCCGCCGTACTGCTGCATCTGTTCCCGCAGCGGGCCGTGCCGCCGGCGGACACCGCCGAACCCCGCCTGATCAAGGTCACCGACCCGCCCACCGCCCCCGTACGCCTGCGCATACCCGTGCTGGGGCTGGCCGTGGACGTCCTGCCGCTCGGCGTGGACGACAAGGGCTCGCTGAACCCGCCGGGTTTCCGGGACGCGATGAAGGTGGGCTGGTACGCGCTGGGGCCGCGCCCCGGCGACATCGGCCCGGCCGTCCTGGTCGGGCACCGGGACGCCCCGGCCAACCCCGGCAGTGTCGCGGCGCGCAACGGCCGCGACAACATCAAGAACGCCGCGTTCGCCAAGCTCGGCCGGCTGCGGCCCGGCGATCTGGTCGAGACGGAGCAGGGGGACGGGCGGCGGCTGCCCTTCCGTGTGACCTCCGTCAGCACGTACCCGACGAAGAACTTCCCGACGAAGCTGGTCTACGGACCGGTACCGAACTCGCAGCTACGCCTGATCACCTGCGGCGGGGTCATCAACGCCCAGGGGCACTGGGATTCGAACGTGGTGGTGAGCGCGGTGGCCTCGCGCTGACGGTGTTTTCCAGCCAGGTCGGAAATCAAGCCCGTCCGGCGATTGAGGACAAACCACCCGCAGGGTGGGAGCGGATCCTCGGCCGTCACATCACGCCGCCAGATTGTTGTCGTCGGGGCGCGGCTCCGGCAGCCCGAGCGGCCGCGTCCCGCCCACCGCCCCGTACTCCCCCACACGATCCGCCTCGCGCGCGGCCCGTGACCGTACGGCCCAGCCCGCGCGCTGCGAACGGGCCACCGCGGACACGAGCGGCGTCAGCAGCGCCAGCGCGAGCGGGGTGAGCAGCAGGGCGACCGCCGTACCGAGTGCGAACCCGCCGATCACATCGGTCGGGTAATGGACCCCCATATAGACCCGGCAGAAGCCTTCCAGCAGCGCCAGCGCTATCGCGGCCAGCCCGAATCTGCGGTGCGCGATGAAGATCCCGGCGCCGAGCGCCATGGCCATGGTCGCGTGATCGCTGACGAACGAGTAGTCCGTCTTCCCCGCCACCAGGACTTCCAGTCCCCTGTGATCCACGAACGGTCTCGGCCGCTCCACAAAACCCCGGATGGGGATATTGACCAGCAGCGCGACCGCGGCGGCCAGCGGCGCCCAGAGCAGCCCGACGACGGCGGTGACGGAATCCTCCGCGGACCCGCGCCCCCGTACGCTCCACCAGCACCCGGCCAGGATGAGCACCAGCGCGACCATGATCCCGTACTCGCCGACGAACTCAATGACGCGGTCGAACCACGAGGGAGCGTCCTTGGCGAGTCCGTTGATGTCATAGAGCAGGCTGACATCGGGGTTCGACCCATCCAGTACGAGTCCAGCCATCTGCAGCGGCCCCTTGCCTTGTCACCCGGCAAGCCGCATCTCGGTGCGCGCTGCCTCTACCAACCCCCGTGGTCGGTACGGAACATCCCGCGTGATCAATACCGCGGCTCCGTCCAGGGAACGGCCTACTCACCGCCAGCGTTCCGCTCTCCACCGAACGATCACCATGACGTTATCGAAGAGTGACACGTCGTCCCAGTTCAGACGGCCGCTACCGGCCGGTACGAGGGACAGTTCCGGCCATGAACGGCGATCGGAGACCGACCGCGGGCCCAGCATCCCGGGCCCGGAACCCGCCCCCGGGACCCACCCCTCAGGCGTTGGGGCGGCTCGCCGGGAGATCGGTCGGCAGCGACTTCGCACCGTCCTCGGTGACCCGGGTGGCACCAAAGTAGTCCGGGGTGTCGATCTTGTCGAACCGGATCACGGCCCCGGTGTACGGCGCGTTGATCATGTACCCGCCGCCCACATAGAGCCCCACGTGCCGGATCGCGCGCGAGTTCGTCAGATCGTCCGAGAAGAAGACGAGATCACCGGGGAGCAGCTCGTCCCGCGAGGGATGTTCACCCGCGTTGTACTGGTCGTTGGCGACGCGCGGCAGCTCGATCCCCACGGTCCGGTACGCCGCCTGCGTCAGCCCGGAACAGTCGAACCGCCCGCCCTGTTCCGGCGTACCGTTCCCGCCCCAGAGGTACTTCGTACCGAGCTTCTCCTGTGCGAAGTGGATCGCCGCGGCGGCCTGCTGCGACGGCGCGACCCGCCCGACCGGCCGGGCGAAGCTCTTCTCCAGCGTCCGGATGATCTTGACGTAGTTCTGTGTCTCCCGGTACGGCGGCACACCCCCGTACTTGATCACCGCGTACGCCCCGGCGTTGTACGCCGCGAGCATGTTGTCGGTCGGATCCCCGGGCACGTCCTTGACGTATCCGGCCAATTCACAGTCGTACGAGGCGGCGGAGGGAATCGCGTCCGCGGGATCCCAAATGTCCCGGTCCCCGTCGCCGTCCCCGTCTATCCCGTGCGACTGCCAGGTCCCGGGGATGAACTGCCCGATCCCCCGGGCGTCGGCGGGACTCTGCGCGCTGGGGTTCCAGCCGCTCTCCTGGTACAACTGCGCGGCGAGCAGGGCGGGGTTGATGGCGGAACAGTACGTGCCCCAGTCCTGCACGAGCGGCTGATACGCGGCGGGTACGGCGCCCTTGGCAAGCCCGACGGCACGCCCGCCCCCGACGAGCCCGGCGGCGGCGGAATAGGTCCCCACCACGAGCAACGCGACGAATCCGATCCCGACACCACCGACAGCGACCACGCCGAGCCACGCCTTACGCACCGTCAAACACCCTCCGCGTCAGGGCCGCCAGTCCCCCCAGTCTAGGCGGGCCTCCCCGCTTTCAGGCAGTACCGCCAACCCCCGCCGAAAGTCCCCCCAGGGATGACCAGAAGCTGTCGTGCACGTCGGGTCGCGGGATGGGACCGCCGCGATAGTCGGGGCCGTTGGCCGGGGTAGTCGGCCCGGCGACGTCGGACTCCTCAACGCAGGGAGTCGCGACCTCGAAGAACGCCTGCCCCTTTCCGGCGATGCTCAGCCGGAGTCCGAATCCGTCGGGTGACCTGGCATAGATCGCGGGAAACTCCCGGTTGGTATTGACCGAGGTGATCTCATAGCCGCTCTTGCGCCAGAACCGTTCGACCACGCCCAGAAATCCACCGCGCCGCTGTTCGGAAATCACGGTCATTACCGCGCGGCGGCGCGAGAGATCGCAACTACCTGTCGTCGTCTCACCGTGCGTCCAACGGACTTCGGGCCTAATGGCGCCGAACGTTGCGTCAAGGATGGAGTCAGCGCGCTCCGCAGCCTCCTGCATATTCATGCTCAACCTGCTTTTCTGGTCCGAAACCGTACGCCCGGCAACACCGCACCCGGCCACCACCACACAGGCCGCGATGAAGCCTGACGCGTACCTCAGCCCCCGCTTTACCTCCACCTTTCCACCTGAATCCCGTCTGACTTGCCGGCGACAATCTTGGCGATGTTGTCGGCCGACACCGAATCCTTCTTCGGGTTGAAGTAGTTGGAATGCGCCGGCGTAATCCCTTCGCCGCCGAGGATCGGGACGGGCCCGTCGTCCACCTTGAACCGGCGCGCGCCGAAAGACTCGTGCGCCGGGTCCGTGCCGAACCAGATCTCTCGGTCGTCCTCCTGCGCGTCCTGCGCCAAGTACGCCGCCGTCCCGCCCCCCAGGCC
>NZ_LATD01000390.1 GCF_000981895.1 Streptomyces odonnellii
CCGCCCCACTCCCCGGCGGCCCGGCCCGCGCTCGCGCTCGCGCAGCCCGACGCGCACCGGCCCGCGCCCAGCCCGCCGCCGTGCCCGTCCGCGCCCGGCGCCCCGCCACCGCCCGGCAGCGGGATCATGTCGTACCAGTCGCCGCCGATCTGCAGCCCGCCGCCGGTCGGCACATACCGCGCCGCCACCCGCATCCCGGGGATCTCCGGCCCCAGCGTCGGCATCATCGTGCGCTGGAGCCCCAGCGACAGCTCCCGCTCCGTCTCGGCGACGCCCGCGCGCGCCAGCGCCTGCGCCAGCATCCGCGCCACCGTCGTCAGCACCGACCGCTCGTCGGGCGAGAACGCGACCCGGTGCTTGAACGCGGCCATCCAGGTGCCCATCGTCCGGCCCGCCACCACCAGCGGCAGAAACGCCCAGGAGTGCCGCTGGAAGCGCTTCACATAACGCCAGGTGGCCGGGTAGCGCGTCTCGTACGCCTCCGGGGTCGGCAGATAGATGGCCCGGCCGGTCCGTACCACCTCGGCCGCCGGATAGTCCGTGTCCACCGTCATGCCCTGGAACGGGTCCATGTCCACCGCGGCCTGCCCGTGATGGCCCACGACCGTCAGCTTCTCGCCCGAGACCCCGTACACCGCGAGCCCGTCGGGCGAGAACCCCGGCATGGACAGCGACGCGGCGACCCGCAGCACCTCGGCCGTCGAGCGCGCCTCCGCCAGCGCGCGCCCGGCGTCCAGCAGGAAGGCCTCACGGGAGCGGCGCCAGTCACCGGTGATCGAGGTGCCCTCGACCGTGGTGCCGGGCCGTACCTCCGCGACCTCCTGGAGCGTGCCGTACAGCTCGATGTACGTCCGGCCACCGGGCTCCGGCCGCGTATCCGTCTTGGCCCGGGCCCGTACGGTACGGAGCACCCTGCCGTTCTCGTCCATGATCCGCAGCCGGGCCTCGGCGAGCGTGCCCTCGGCGATGGCGAGATTGACGATGCCGTCGATCTCGTTCCAGTCGACGGGGTGGAAACGGGCCCGGACCGCCGGGGCGGTCAGGACCACGGCCGCCGGTTCGAGCCCGAGCAGCCGGGCCGCCTCGGCGTCGAGGGTGACCCGACCGGACGCGTTGTCCCAGCTCCACAGGCCGGTCGCGATCGCGGCCAGGACATCCTCGGTGCGCATTGCCCCACTTTATGAATATGTGTACGACAAAAGCCAGTGAGGGGCCCGGCGCCCGGGCGGTAACCTGTTCTGCTGTACGACCCAACGCGGCCGGCACCCGAAGAGGCCAACCCCGACTTGCTAAGACTGGATGAAACGACGATGCATCGGTACAGGTCCCACACCTGCGGCGAGCTCCGCGCCTCTGACGTCGGCACCGGCGTCCGGCTGAGCGGCTGGCTGCACAATCGCCGAGACCTGGGCGGCATCCTCTTCATCGATCTCCGCGACCACTACGGCCTGGTCCAGCTCGTCGCCCGCCCCGGCACCGCCGCCAACGAGGAGCTGTCCAAGCTCACCAAGGAGACCGTCGTCCGGATCGACGGCACCGTCTCCGCGCGCGGCGAGGAGAACGTCAACCCGGACCTGCCGACCGGTGAGATCGAGATCGAGGTCTCCGAGGTCGAGGTGCTGGGCGCGGCGGGACCGCTGCCGTTCACGATCAACACCGAGGACGGTGTCAACGAGGAGCGGCGCCTCGAATACCGCTTCCTCGACCTGCGCCGCGAGCGCATGCACCGCAACATCATGCTGCGCACGGCCGTGATCTCGGCGATCCGGCACAAGATGACCGCGCTCGGCTTCAACGAGATGGCCACCCCGATCCTCACCGCGACCTCCCCCGAGGGCGCCCGTGACTTCGTCGTGCCGTCCCGGCTCAACCCCGGCAAGTTCTACGCGCTGCCGCAGGCCCCGCAGCAGTTCAAGCAGCTCCTGATGATCTCGGGCTTCGACCGCTACTTCCAGATCGCGCCCTGCTTCCGCGACGAGGACGCCCGCGCCGACCGCTCGCCCGGCGAGTTCTACCAGCTCGACGTCGAGATGAGCTTCGTCGAGCAGGAGGACGTCTTCCAGCCGGTCGAGAAGCTGATGACGGAGCTGTTCGAGGAGTTCGGCGGCGGCCGCCATGTCACCTCTCCGTTCCCGCGCATCCCGTTCCGCGAGTCGATGCTGAAGTACGGCAACGACAAGCCGGACCTGCGGGCCACCCTGGAACTGGCCGACATCTCGGATGTCTTCGAGGGCTCCGAGTTCAAGGCGTTCGCGGGCAAGCACGTCCGCGCGCTGCCGGTCCCGGACACCGCCGACCGGCCGCGCAAGTTCTTCGACGGGCTCGGCGAGTTCGCCGTCGAGCACGGCGCGAAGGGCCTGGCGTGGGTACGGGTCGGTGAGGACGGCGCGCTGAGCGGCCCGATCGCCAAGTTCCTCACCGAGGAGAACGTCAAGGTCCTCACCGAGCGCCTCTCGCTCGCGCCCGGCCACGCCGTCTTCTTCGGCGCGGGCGAGTTCGACGAGGTCTCCAAGATCATGGGCGCGGTCCGGGTCGAGGCCGCGAAGCGCGCCGGCCACTTCGAGGAGGGCGTCTTCCGGTTCTGCTGGATCGTCGACTTCCCGATGTACGAGAAGGACGAGGAGACCGGCAGGATCGACTTCTCGCACAACCCGTTCTCGATGCCCCAGGGCGGCCTCTCCGACCTGGAGACCAAGGACCCGCTGGATGTTCTGGCCTGGCAGTACGACATCGTCTGCAACGGCATCGAGCTGTCCTCCGGCGCGATCAGGAACCACGAGCCCGAGGTCATGCTCAGGGCCTTCGAGATCGCGGGCTACGACCGGGAGACCGTCGAGCACGAGTTCGCGGGCATGCTCCGCGCCTTCCGGCTCGGCGCCCCGCCGCACGGCGGGATCGCCCCGGGCATCGACCGTATCGTGATGCTCCTGGCCGACGAGCCGAACATCCGCGAGACGATCGCCTTCCCGCTCAACGGCAACGCGCAGGACCTGATGATGGGCGCGCCGACCACGCTGGACGAGGCGCGGCTGCGCGAACTCCACATCGCGCTGCGCAAGCCGGTCACCAAGTCCGCGGAGTAACGCCCTACTCAGCCAACTGGCTACGCGGAGTAACGCGGAGTAGCGACCGCGGAGCGACGACACCTGCTTCGGAGGCCCGGAACCCGCCAGGTTCCGGGCCTCTTCGCGTCCCTGCGGTTCTGTGCGGTTTCCCACTGTGCGCTTCCCCACGACTTTGCGTTCCATGGCAACCGGATCGCTCTCCCGGCGCGTTTGAGGTGCGTGGGAGAACGAACGCGATGGCAGGGGCGGGGCGATGGATCCGGGCGAGGGCGACTTCGAGGCATTCGTCGCCGCCCGGGGGCCGCGGCTGCTGCGGGTCGCCTGGCTGCTGACCGGGGACGCCCATCTCGCCGAGGATCTGCTGCAGAGCGCCCTCGCGAAGGTGTGGCCGAAGTGGCCGCGGATCGCCGGGGACCGGCCGGAGGCGTATGTGCGGACGGTCCTGGTGCATCTGCACGCGTCCTGGTGGCGGCGGCGCTGGCGCGGGGAGCTGCCGTACGGGGAGGTGCCGGACGCGGCCGGGACGGCGGACCCGTACGCCCATGTCGATCTGGAGCAGTCGCTCGCGGCGGCCGTGCGGGCGCTGCCGGTGCGGCAGCGCGCGGTGGTCGTGCTGCGGTACTTCGAGGATCTGAGCGTCGAGGACACCGCGGCGACCCTGGGCTGTTCCCCGGGCACGGTCAAGAGCCAGTCGGCGCGGGCGCTGAGCGCCCTGCGGGCCGCGCTGCCCGCCTCGGTGGCGGGCGGTGAGCGGCATGGGTGAGCCGAGCGCCGAGGACGAGCGGGAGCTGCGGATCCTGCTGGAACGCACCGTGCCCAGACTGCCCGCCCCCGAAGGGCTGCTCGGCCGGGTACGGGAGAGGGCCCGGCGGACCCGTCGGCGGCGCCGTACGGCAGCGGCCGCGGCGGTGGCCGTGACCGGGCTGGCGGTGGCCGGAACGGTACTGCCCGGCCTGCTGCGCGAGATCCCCGAACCGGTGCCGCCCGCCGCCTCCGCCTCAGCCGTCCCCGGGCCGCCCGCGCTGGAGGTGCCCGCGCCGGCCGGCACCGCCTGGCAGGCCCCGCGCGCCGGCTCCGGGGTGCGGTTCGAGCATGTGGCCGGGGTGACCCTGCGGCTGCCCGAGCACTGGCAGGCGCTGGAGGTGCCGGACGACGGGCGGCTCAAGGTGGCGGCCCGCGGCTTCGTCTCGTCCCAGCGGCTCACCCCGTACGGCCTGCCCTGCCCGGTGAAGTCGCCGAAGAGCTGCGTCCCGGTGGCGGCGCTCGGGCCCGACGACGCCCTGCTCACGCTCGCACCGCTGGCCATGGACGGCCTGGAGAAGAAGATCGAGTGGCCGCCCGTGCTGTACGGCTCGGACAGCCCGTCCGCGGCCTGCCGCGCCATCCGCGGCACCCGCGAGTACAGCGGTCTCCTCGGCGGCACGCCCGCCCCCTACACCGCCGTCTCCCTCACGCTCTGTGTCCGCGGCGACGCGCCGGGGACCGTCGAGGACGTGAGCGCGATGGTCTCCGGCGCAGACTTCGGCAAGGGAACCGTGACAGCCCCGACGCACACGCCGACGACCGCCGAGCATCCCCCGAACGAGAAATGAAAGAGGCCCGCCCATGTCCGTCCGCCCCCGCCGTCCCGTTCGCAGAGGACCACGGCCGGCCGCCCTGCCGCTGGTCACCGGTCTGCTGACGGCCGGTCTGCTGCTCACCGGCTGCGCGGGTACCGCGGACACCGCCGACAACGCGGGAAACGCGCTCGGCGGAACGGCCGTCGGCGGCAAGGGGACGGGCAGTGCCTCCCCCGGCGCCCCCTCGCCCGGCGGGCACACCGGCCGCTCCGCGCCCGAGCCGCCGCCCGTCGAGCCGGCGGTGATCCCCGGTCTCGGCCCCGAGACCCGCTCGGAGATCCCCGAGACCAGCAACCAGGCGGTGGTGGTGACGGGCACCGACGTGGACTCCGACCGGTCCGTCGTCACGCTCTACGAGCGCGATCCGGTGACCGGCTGGCGCCGGGTCTCCGACGAATGGCCCGCGCACAACGCCCGGGAGGGCTGGACCGACGATCACCACCAGGGCGATCTGCGCTCCCCCATCGGCGTGTTCGGCCTCACCGACGCGGGCGGCAAGCTGCCCGACCCGGGTTCGAGGCTCCCGTACGACCGGGGGCCCGCCTTCGAGGCGGAGGGCACCGGCTTCGAGGGCGAGTCACTCGAAGGGGCCTTCGACTATGTGATCGCGATCAACTACAACCGGGTGGCCGGTACGACCCCGCTGGACTGGACCCGGCCGCTGGGCCAGGCCAAGGGCGGCGGCATCTGGCTCCATGTCGACCACGGCGGGCCCACCCAGGGCTGTGTCGCGCTGCCGCGCTGGCGGATGAAGGAACTGCTGCGCACGCTGGATCCGGCGAAGCGCCCGGTGGTCGTGATGGGCGACGGGGCCTCGCTGAGCCTGTGACGACGCGGAAAGAGGTACCCCTTGAGCTGCTGCTCGTACGGTATGTGCGGCGTGCGGCCGTACCGTACGGGCGGACGCCGGAGGGCCCGGGAGCCGGTCGTGCTCCCGGGCCCTCCGCTCGTACGCTATGCCGCCGGGTCCTCGCCGCCGAAGCGCTCCTTGTACGCCGCCAGGTCATCGTCCGTGAGCTTCGCGAACAGCACCGGCGGTACGGTGAACGCCGTCCCGGCCGGGACCGACGCCAGGGCCTTCGCCTCCTCCGCCGTGACCCAGGCCGCCGTGTCGCCGTCCAGCGCGAACGCCTCGCGCATCGCCCTGGCCGACGCCGGGATGAACGGCTCGGAGACCACCGCGTACAGATGGATCAGGTTCATCGCCGTACGGAGGGTCAGCGCCGCGCCCTCCTCGTCCGTCTTGATCTCCAGCCAGGGGGCCTTCTCCTCCAGATACGAGTTGCCCGCCGACCACAGCGCGCGCAGCGCCGCCGCCGACTTGCGGAACTGGAGCGACTCCATGTGCCCCTCGTACTCGCCGAGCAGCCGCGCGATCTCCGCGCCGAGCTTCGCCTCCGCGTCCCCGGCCGCCCGGCCCGCCGGAACGGTGTCGCCGAAGCGCTTGCGCGAGAAGGACAGCACGCGGTTGACGAAGTTGCCGAGGGTGTCCGCCAGATCCTTGTTGACGGTGGCGGTGAAGTGCTCCCAGGTGAACGACGCGTCGTCGGACTCCGGCGCGTTCGCCATCATGAAGTAGCGCCAGTAGTCGGCGGGCAGGATCTCCAGGGCGTCATGGGTGAAGACCCCGCGCCGCTGGGAGGTGGAGAACTTCCCGCCGTAGTAGTTCAGCCAGTTGAACGCCTTGATGACGTCCACCCGCTTCCACGGCGAGCGGGTCCCCAGCAGCGTCGCCGGGAACATGATGCTGTGGAACGGGACGTTGTCCTTGCCCATGAACTGCGTGTAGCGGACGTCCCCCTCGGACTCCCACCACCACGAGCGCCAGTCCCGGTTCTCCAGGTCTGTGTCTCGCGCGGCGTCTGCCCACTCCTTCGTCGCGCCGATGTACTCGATCGGGGCGTCGAACCAGACGTAGAAGACCTTGCCCTCGGCGGCCAGCTCCGGCCACGCGTCGGCCGGGACCGGGACGCCCCAGTCCAGGTCACGGGTGATGGCCCGGTCGTGCAGCCCCTCCGTCAGCCACTTGCGGGCGATGGAGGAGGCCAGCACCGGCCAGTTGTCGGCGCGCTCGTCGAGCCAGGTCTCCACCTCGCCGGCCAGCTTGGACTGGAGGAGGAACAGATGCTTGGTCTCGCGGACTTCGAGATCGCTGCTGCCGCTGATCGCCGAGCGGGGCTCGATCAGATCGGTCGGGTCCAGCACACGGGTGCAGTTCTCGCACTGGTCGCCGCGGGCCTTGTCGTAACCGCAGTGCGGGCAGGTGCCGACGATATAGCGGTCGGGGAGGAAGCGGCCGTCGGTGTTCGAGTACACCTGGCGGATGGCCCGCTCCTCGATGAAGCCGTTGGCCTTCAGCTCCCGGGCGATCTCCTGGGTGATGTCCCGGTTCTGCGCCGAGGAGCTCCGGCCGAAGTAGTCGAACCGGAGCTGGAAGCCGTCGTAGATCGCCTTCTGCGCGTCGTGCTGCTCGGCGCAGAAGGTGTCGACGGGCACGCCCGCCTCCTTCGCGGCGAGTTCCGCGGGGGTGCCGTGCTCGTCGGTGGCGCAGATGTACAGGACGTCATGGCCGCGCTGGCGCAGATACCGCGCGTAGACGTCCGCCGGGAGCATGGACCCCACCATGTTGCCCAGGTGCTTGATCCCGTTGATGTACGGAAGGGCGCTGGTGATGAGGTGTCGAGCCATTGCAGGCTGCTCCCAAGTCGCTACACGGAGTGACCGATCGGTCTACGGAATGTCAATATCGTATCCGACCCCCCACATGCGAGTCGCCCGGGTTTGGGGGGCGGGCCGGTCGCGCCCGGGAAGGGAGAGCTTTGCGAAACACCCTGTGTTGTAGACAGGCCCATCCTGGGAGGAGACGGGCATCATGCAAGAGGCGGCTGGGCACGAGGCGAGGGACGACGGCATGCGGGTACTGGTCGCCGAGGACGAGGAGGTCCTCGCCGAGCTGGTCGCGACCGGACTGCGGCGCGCGGGATTCGCCGTCGACACGGTGTACAGCGGGGACGCCGCTCTCGCGTATCTCGGGCTGCACGACTACGACGTCGTCGTGCTCGACCGCGATCTCCCCCGGGTCCACGGCGACGACGTCGCGCGCAAGCTGGTCGCCGAGTCGTCCCGTACGCGCATCCTGATGCTGACCGCGTCCGCGTCCATGGAGGACCGGGTGGCGGGGCTCGATCTGGGCGCCGACGACTATCTGGGCAAGCCCTTCGACTTCCCCGAGCTGGTCTCCCGGGTGCGCGCGCTGCGGCGGCGCAGCGCCAGGCCCGTACCACCGCTGCTGGAACGGCACGGCGTACGGCTCGATTCCGTACGGCGGACCGCGTCGCGGGACGGACGGGTGCTGGATCTGTCGCCGAAGGAGTTCTCGGTGCTCCAGATCCTGCTGGAGGCGGACGGGGCGCCGGTGTCGGCGGAGGAGCTGCTGGAGCGGGCGTGGGACGCGCACGCGGATCCGTTCACCGGGGCGGTACGGGTCTGTCTCAGCAAGCTCCGCGCCAAACTGGGCGAACCGGCGCTCATCCGTACGGTGCAGGGTGTGGGATACGCGCTGTGAAGACGACGTCGCACGCTTCTGGCTCGGGCTCGGGCAACGGGTCGGGCACCGGCACTGGGGCCGGCACTGGGTCGGGCATCGGTTCCGGCTCGACCATTCGTACACGCATAGCGCTTGTCTACGGCGGGGTCTTCGTCGTCCTCGGCGGCTGTCTGCTCACCGTGGTCAATCTGCTCTCCACCGCCGGTACGCAGAACGAGGCCCAGGAGATGGCCGCCCGGGTGGTGCCCGCGCAGGTGGCACCCGCGCTGCCCGCCTCCCCGGTACGCGGGCTGATCAGCGAGCAGCGGATCGCGCCCGTCACCGTCTACCGGCTCACCGACAATGTCACCGACGCCGCCTCCGACGAGATGCTCTTCTGGTCGGTCGCCGCGCTGCTGGTGATGGCGGCCTGCGCGGTGGTGGTCGGCTGGTGGACGGCGGGGCGGGTGCTGCGGCCGGTGCACGCGATGACGGCCAAGGCGCGTCGGCTCTCCGAGCACAACCTCCACGAGCGGATCGGGGCGAGCGGGCCCGACGACGAGCTGAAGGAGCTGGGGGACACGCTGGACGAGCTGCTGTCGCGGCTGGAGAAGGCGTTCGACAGCCAGCGCCGGTTCATCGCGAACGCCTCGCACGAGCTGCGGACGCCGCTGGCGACGCAGCGCGTCGCGATCCAGGTGGGCCTTGACGACCTGTGCTCGCCGGACGAGCTGGCCCGTACGAAACGGACCCTGCTCGACAACAACCGGCGCAGCGAGCAGCTCATCGAGGGCCTGCTGGTGCTGGCGCGCAGCGAGCGCGAGGTGGAGGACCAGGAGCTGGTCGATCTGGGCGAGGCGGTGGAGGAGGAGGCGGCCCGCTTCGGCCTGGACAAGTCCGTGTCGGTCATCGACGCGGCGGTGGTACGGGGGAACCGGCTGCTGCTCGGCCAGCTCGTGGGCAATCTGCTGACGAACGCGGTGACGTACAACGTGCCGGACGGGACGGGGACGGTGGACGTCGAGGTCAACGGCGCTGCCCTGGTCGTACGGAACACCGGTCCCGTGGTGGCCGAGGAGGACGTCCCGGCGCTGTTCGAACCGTTCCGGCGGGGGGAGGGGCGCGACCGGATGGGCCGGGGGGCGGGTCTTGGCCTCTCCATCGTGCGCTCGATCGCGGAGGCGCACGGG
>NZ_LATD01000391.1 GCF_000981895.1 Streptomyces odonnellii
TCATCGCGAGCCCCGGCGCAAGCCTCCCGACGCGAGCCCCCAGGGAAACCTCCGACGCAGGCCCCCCGACACAGGCCCCCTCACGGGAGCCCCCGACCCGGGCCGCCCGGCAAGGTCCCCCGGCGCGGGCCGCCCAGCGCGGCCGCCGCGTCGAACCGGCGCCGAACATGCGGCATTTGGCGGCGTTTCGCCGCGATCCGCATCGTGACCACCGTATGGCGGCCGTGTCACGTCTACGCGCGTCCCCTTGTGCAATTCCCGCGCAGCCATCAATCTTTCGGCTGACACACCGAGTTGGCATCCCACCCTGGACCTGTCCGGCCGAATGCCGCTTTCTGCTTGACATGCCCACGCCAACCCACTTCAGCGCTCCACCGCTCCACCGCCCCACCCCACCCATCAGCGCACCGCCTCTTGAGGAGGACCCTCACATGGCAGCAATGCGTCAGGCCCGGCGAAGACTCGGCCTCGCCGGAATCGGTACGGCAGCCGCCGCAGCCCTCGTACTCGGCACCGTCTCCGCGCTCCCCGCGAGCGCGGCGCCCCAGCAGGAGGGCCGGATCCAGTACGCCGGCGCCGCCGGCTCGATAGCCAACAGCTACATCGTCACCCTCAACGGCTCCGCCGCGAAGGCCGGTTCGGCGTCCGGCAAGGCGGTGGCCAAGGAGTACGGCGCCACCATCGAGCGGACCTACACCAAGGCCCTCAACGGCTACGCGGTGACCCTCTCCGAGGCGCAGGCGAAGAAGCTCGCCGCCGACCCGGCCGTCACCTCCGTCGTCCAGAACCGGACGTTCCACACCGAAGCGACCCAGACCAACCCGCCGTCGTGGGGCCTGGACCGCATCGACCAGAAGAACCTTCCGCTCGACAGCCGGTACACCTACCCCGACTCGGCGGGCCAGGGCGTCACGGCGTACATCATCGACACCGGCGTCCGGATCTCGCACAGCGACTTCGGCGGACGCGCCTCGAACGGCTACGACGCCGTCGACAACGACAACGTCGCGCAGGACGGCAACGGCCACGGCACGCATGTCGCCGGTACCGTCGCGGGCACCGCGTACGGTGTCGCCAAGAAGGCGAGGATCGTCGCCGTACGCGTCCTCGACAACGCCGGCTCCGGCACCACGGCGGGCGTCGTCGCGGGCATCGACTGGGTGGCGCGGAACGCCGTCAAGCCGGCCGTCGCCAACATGTCGCTCGGCGGCGGCGCGGACAGCACGCTCGACGCGGCCGTCCGCAACGCCATCGCGTCCGGCGTGACCTTCGCGGTCGCCGCCGGCAACGACGGCCTGAACGCCTCCAACTACTCGCCGGCCCGGGTCGCCGAGGCCATCACGGTCGGCTCCACGACCTCCACCGACGCGCGCTCCAGCTTCTCCAACACCGGCACGGCGCTGGACATCTTCGCCCCGGGTTCGTCGATCACGTCGACGTGGAACACCAGCGACTCGGCCACCAACACCATTTCGGGTACGTCGATGGCGACCCCGCACGTGGCGGGTGCCGCCGCGCTGTACCTGGCCTCCAACCCGTCGGCCACACCGGCCCAGGTCTCCTCGGGCCTGGTCTCGCTGGCCAGCACGGGCGTCGTCACCAACCCGGGCACCGGTTCGCCGAACCGGCTGCTCAATGTGCCCGGCGGTACGGTCACCCCGCCCGGCGCGAAGTTCGAGAACACCGCCAACTACACGATCAGCGACAACGCCACGGTCGAGTCGCCGGTCACCGTCAGCGGCGTCGCGGGCAACGCCCCGGCCTCGCTGAGCGTGTCGGTGAACATCGTGCACACGTACATCGGTGACCTTCAGGTCCAGCTCATCGCCCCCGACGGCTCGGCCTACACGCTCAAGGCGTTCGGCACCGGCGGCAGCGCGGACAACATCAACACCACGTACTCGGTGAACGCCTCCTCGGAGGTGGCGAACGGAACGTGGAAGCTGCGGGTGTCGGACAACGCGTCGGCGGACACGGGGTACATCGACTCGTGGGCGCTCCAGTTCTAGTGCCGCGACGGGCACGGCCGGCACCGGTCCGGTCGGGTTCCAGTACTGGTCTGTCCGTGATCCGTGATCCGTGAAACGTACGAAGTGCGAGGTGCTCGACGACGTGCGGGACTGCGTCGTCGAGCACCTCGTGTGCGTGGCACCTCGTGTGCGTGGGCGACCGGTCGCGCCCTGGGGCGTGTCCGGTCGGATCGGACAGGACCTAAGGTCTGGCCGGCGACCCGAATGTCGTCCAGGCCGCCCGCTCCGGCAGTCTCAACACCCGTCTGCCCGCCGCCGCGTTCAGGATCGTGGCCGCTCGCCAGGCACCCAGCGTGAGGTCCGGGGCGCCGACGCCGTGCGTGTGGAGTTCGGCGTTCTGGACGTACAACGCGCCTGTCACCCGGGGGTCCAGGGCCACGCGGTAGTCGGCGTCGATGCGGTAGCGGCCCTTTTCGTCCCAGTCGATCAGCTTCGCCAGGGGATCGAGGAAGTCCGGGCGGGCCGCCGCGTAGCCCGTCGCCGAGACGATCGCCGACGTACGGATCTCGAACACCTCGTCCTGCTCGGTGTGGCGGCACGTCAGTACGTAACCGTCGTCGGCGGAGCCTTGAGCCGACTCGACCGAGACGCCGGGGTGCAGGGCCGCGCGCGGTTCCGTACCGCCGATGGTCCGTTCGTACAGTTCGTCGTGGATCTCGGCCAGCGTCTCCTCGCTGATGCCCTTGTAGAGCTGCCACTGTTCGCGTACGAGGCGGTCGCGCCGCGTCTCCGGCAGCGCGCGGAAGTAGCGGATGTAGTCGGGGGTGAAGTGCTCCAGGCCGATCTTGGAGTACTCCATGGGCGCGAAGGCGGGGGTGCGGGCGAGCCAGCGTACGTACGGGCCGCCCTCACCGTCCCCGTCCTGGCGGCGCAGCAGATCGAGCGCGACCTCGGCGCCGGACTGGCCCGCTCCGACGACGGTGACGTCGGGGAGGGTGGCGAGGTGGTCGCGGTGGGCGCGGTAGTCGGCGCTGTGGAGGACGCGGCGCTCCGGTTCACCGGGGGTGAGCAGCGGGCGCAGGGGCTCGGGGACGACCGGGAGCGTGCCTACGCCGAGGACGACCTGCCGGGCCCGGACGCGGAAGACCGTACCGGCGTCTGTGCCCTTATCCGTACCCGTATCCGTGCCTGCCGTCGAGCGGTAGGTGACCGCGAAAACCCCCCCGTCCTCCTCCCACTCCAGCTCCGTCACCCGCGCGTCGAAGCGGCACGAGGGCAGATGCCCCGCGACCCAGCGGCAGTAGTGGTCGTACTCGCGGCGCGGTATGTGAAAGCGCTCCGAGAAGAAGAACGGGAACATCCGGTCGTGCTCGCGCAGATAGTTCAGATACGACCAGCGGCTCGTCGGGTCCGCCATCGTCACCAGGTCGGCGAGGAAGGGTACTTGGAGGACCGTGCCCTCCATGAGCAGGCCGGGATGCCAGGAGAAGGCGGGCTTGGCGTCGAGGAAGAGGGTACGGAGGTCGGGGGCGGCGTCGGAGAGCGCGGCGAGGGAGAGGTTGAAGGGGCCTGTGCCGATGCCGATCAGGTCGTACGGGGCGGAGTGTGGGGTGGAGTACGGGGCGGATTCGTGGCGCTGGTGCTCGGTGGTGCGCTCGGGCGTCTGCTGGGTGGCGTGCTCGGTGGCGTGCGGACGCTGCTGACTGGTCGTCATCTTTTGTCTCCCTGGGGATCGTTCACCGTGGCTGCATCCTCTTCGGCGCGGCCCGCAGCCACCACCATGTGCAGAAGCCGTTCCACCTCGGCGGGGGTGGTGTGCGGGTTGAGCAGGGTGAGCTTGAGGCGTACGCGTCCGGGGCCGGTCCCGGGCAGTTCCGTACGCCCGACGACGGCGCGGCCCTCGCGCAGGAGCCGTCGGCGGAGGGCGGCGTTGATCTCGTCGGAGCGGGACGGATCGGGGTCCGGGCCGGGGCCGGTGCCCGGGCCCGGGTCCAGGCCGGGGCCGGTGGGCAGGTAACGGAACAGGAAGGCCGTCAGGACGGGTTCGGCGTACAGGTCGAGCCGGGGGTGGTCCCGTACGGCCCTGGCCCCGGCCAGCGCCAGATCGTGACAGGCGTCGACCAGCCGGCCGAGGCCCTCGCGGCCGAGCGTCCGCAGGGTGACCGCGATCTTGAACGCGTCGGCGCGGCGGGTCGTACGGAGGGAGAGGCCGAGCAGGCTGGGGTAGCCGGCCTCCTCGTCGTCGGCAGGGTTGAGGTAGGCGGCGCGGCGGGCGACCGAGGCGTACGTCTCGGCCTTCCGTACCAGGAACACACCGGCGGCGGCCGGCTGCCAGCCGAGCTTGTGCCAGTCGAGCGAGACGGAGTCGGCGAGGCCGAGGCCGTCGAGGAGCGGCGCGAGCCGGTCGGAGAGCAGGGCGCCGCCGCCGTACGCCGCGTCCACATGCAGCCACGCGCCATGCCGGGCGGCGAGCGCGGCGCAGGCGCGGAGGGGGTCGATGGCGCCGGTGTCGGTGGTACCGGCGGTGGCGACGACGGCGATGGGCAGCTCGCCGCGGTGCGCGCAGGCGTCGAGGGCGGCGTCGAGGGCGGCGGGGTCCATACGGAGGTGATGGTCGACGGGTACGGGCAGGACGGCGTCCTCACCGAGCCCGAGGAGGGCGGCGGCGCGCTGGACGGAGAAGTGGGCGGAGGCGGAGGCGAGGATGCGGGGGGTTGGGGCG
>NZ_LATD01000392.1 GCF_000981895.1 Streptomyces odonnellii
CCAGCGGCCGCCCGAAGGCGTCGCAGGCCAGGTGGATCTTGCTGGTCAGACCGCCCCGCGAGCGTCCGAGACCCGGGGCGCGCGGCCCCCTTTTCGTGCCCCCGCCGCATGCTGGTGAGCTCGTACGACGGTGGAGTCGACCGACACCAGCCAGTCGATGTCCCCTGCCGCATCCGCCCTGGCCTGCGCCGCCCGCAGCATCCGCTCGAACGTGCCGTCCAGGGCCCACCGACGGAAGCGGGTGTGCAGTGTCTGCCACGGCCCGTACCGCTCGGGCACATCCCGCCAGGCCGTACCAGTGCGGAACTTCCACACGATCCCGTTGAGGACCCTTCGGTCGTCCAACCGCTTCCGGCCCCGTAGGGACGCGGGCAGCAGCGGCCGAACGAACTCCCACTCCGCATCGGACAGTTCATGGCGACGAATCACCCGACCATGATCCACCAAGCAAGATCAATTGAAGACACGACCTAGGACCGAAACCTGCCCGCCTTTCGATCCACGACCCCCACGGAGGTCACCGTGGGCCGCTCCGGCGAGCTCAACGTCTTCGCTTGCCCCACCAACCCCGACCATCGGCACCGCTGGAGCCTCCAGCAGCTCGCAGGGTCTGTCTGCAGCGGCAACAGCCCCATCGGCGTGCGCGGGTGCTGTCGCTTCTCGTGAACATCGAACACTCCGCGGCCCGGGTGCCTCCCGAAGCACCGATGTTCGCTGTCATCCAATCGAGGTGATTGACAGCGAATGCAGTCGTCGAGGCTTCCTTGCCAACGAACCTAGCCCGGGAGTCGGACAACGTGGTGCTCCTGGTCGTGTCCGCTTAAGCTGACCATTCATGTCCGGTAATGATCAATGGGCCCACAGCGGCCTCTGCCCGCGGCAGGCGGTTCGCTGCCGAGTAACAGGACATCGAGGGCGTTTCGGCGTGGAAGTATCCGTGATCGCTCCAGCAATCGATGTCTTGGCCTTCATCGACTTCGTGAACCTCACGGACGGCCCGGAACACCCACTCCCTGAGGACTTCCCAGCAGTCGGCAGCATGCTCGATGCAGCCGTCGTCGACTTCATGCCTTGGGGCGAACTGCGGCTGTCGGCACGCACATCTCAAGATCCTTGCCAACGAACATAGTCCGCCCTGATCAGCGGACCGCCATCGACTACCTTCGTTGACAAAGGACAACTGAACAACTGCTGTCGAAACCGGTGAACAAAGCCAGGCGATCGTTGAAAAGAAGTCGTGAGCACGCCGACCGGGCCGGCAGGAAGCGGACATGACCACTCACGATCCCGATCCCGTGGAGCGTCTCCTCGCGGAACGAGCCTGCGAGCGCCTGATCCTGGAACTCATACAGCACCTCGACCTGGACGAACCGAGCACGATCTGCGAAAGGCAGAGAAGCACCGCGCACCTACTTCGGTTCCCAGCCGGCAGACCGCCTGTCCCGACGGATATGCACGAACCCTGTGGTCACCGTCGACTCACCGGACACGGCCACCGCAACCACCTACTTCGCCACCTACCGAGCCGACGGCTACACCGACGGCACGCTGATCCCGCCCCGACTGCCGGCAAACATCGACCACTACCTGGACACCTTCCGCAAGACCAACGACACCTGGCTGACAGCGACACGCACCCTCACCCTGCCATTCGGCGGACCAACCGAACGCCTGCAGGCACCGAGCCGACCCTGACCAGAAACCGCCGCTCAGCCGGGCTTCTTCGTTGTCCACTGGTTGGCGCGAGGGCTCCTGCGGGTCAGGCCTCAGGCCATCAAGGCGACGAATACCCAGTCGAAACGGGCTCCGCAGTGCTGTTGAAGCGGACTCCGCAGCGCTGGGGCAGACGCTCATGGCCGCGCACACTGCAGCGGGCGTTCTACACCAGCCGACCGTACGCACGACTTTCCAACACCGGGGCGCGACGACGAAACCCTTGGCGCCCTCGGGCCGGGAGACAATACGCAGGTAATCCAGAGGTGTCCGCGGGCCCAGTCCACGACGTCGCCCGCGTAGCCGCGGTCGGCCCAGACCTGGGTGATCCACGGCTGGGCAAAACGCAGACGCCAGAAGACATCGCGAGCAGCACCATGGCCCCGGACGCCGGTGGAGGCGCCCTTCACCAACTGGGAGCCGACAATCAGACAGGGTCACCGGGTGAGGGCAGCGGCCCTGGCCGGTACGGATCCTTCGGCGGAGCTGGCCACGGATGCAGGTGACGACCCCGGCCAGCGGCTCACC
This sequence comes from Streptomyces odonnellii, assembly GCF_000981895.1. Classification (GTDB taxonomy): domain Bacteria; phylum Actinomycetota; class Actinomycetes; order Streptomycetales; family Streptomycetaceae; genus Streptomyces; species Streptomyces odonnellii. Next base: position 2,242 of record NZ_LATD01000392.1, read on the forward strand.
CCGCCGGACTCCAAAACCCCGGCGGACTCCGAGACCCCGCCACGCTCGAAGACGCCAGGGTCGCAGTCCTCGGCGATCACAAGCCCACCGACGCCCTGACCGGAGCGGAGACCCTGTCCGTACCCGGTCACCTCACTGGGACCGACACCACCGCCGTGACCGACCCACCCTGCACAGCGCGACGCATGCGAACAGGCAACTGATCCGATCAGAGCGTCGGTGGGCTGTACGCACCGCACCCCGGAATCCCGACACCCGGACTGACCGGCTTCGGCGTGGCCAAGCGATGAGTTTGCGGGCCGGAAGCGGTCTACCAGGCCATGAACGGATACCTGATCGAACAGCCAACCGTCTCCGTACGCGGTAAGCAGCCGTATGCCGGGGTCACCCGCAGCGTCACCATGGAGACGGTCCGCGAGATCGCGGACCGTGTGCCCTGGGTCATCGGCCGCCTCGCAGAACTCGGAATCGCACCGGCAGGGCCGCCCTTCCTCCGCTACCGCATCATCGACATGAAGAACCTGCTACAGGTAGAGGCCGGAGTACCGGTCGCAGCAACGCCGGAGCTGCCACCGGACAGCGGGCTCTCCGCCGGCGTACTGCCCGGCGGCCGGTACCTGACGGCCGTCTGCACCGGCACTGCGGACGTCGCAGTGACCCATGAGTTCCTGGAATGGGCCCAGGCGCACGAAATGAAATGGGACGCAGGCACGACACCGGCGGGCGACTGGTGGGGCTGCCGGCTGGAGCGCTTCCTGACGAATCCCGCCGAGGAGCCGGACCCGGAGAAATGGCGTACGGAGCTGGCCTTCCGCCTGGCAGACAGCCCTTACTGATCTTTTCGTAAGTTCGGTGGGTGTGCTGGGTGGATGGTGAGGCCGGTGTGGGCGAGAAAGGACCATGGCAGTTGTGGGTTGTGGTTGATGCGGTGGATGCCTTGTTCGGTGGCGTCGGCGACATCGGCGAGGTGGTCGCCGGCGAGGTTGGCGAGTTCGCGCTTCTTCAGGGAGGACCACAGCAGTTCCACCGGGTTGAGCTCGGGAGCGTAGGCGGGTAATCGCTCCAGGGTGAGCCAGTCCTGCTCGGCGGCCCAGGCACGCATGGCCCGGCTCCAGTGGGCGGACAGGCCGTCCCGGACCAGGACCACTTGCCCGCCGCGGTAGAACGCCTTCATCTGGTCGAGGACTTCGATGAGGGCGGTGGTGTCGTAGCTGCCGGGCTTGAGGTGGAAGCACAGGCGGGCGCCGCGTTCGGGGTTGGTGGAGTGGTAGCCCAGGGCGCCGGCCATCGACGCGCGCTTCCGGTTCAGGCGGTGCCGCAGCAGCGGGGTTCGGCCACGGGGTGCGTAGGTGCGGCGGATCTGAGGCAGCAGCGAGATACCTGATTCGTCGAGGAACACGATCCAGGCACGTGTGTTCACGGCCCCTTTTTGATGCGCGGCCACTCGTGCGCGATCCAGCGGGCGATCTCCGACTCGTCCCGCTCGACCGCCCGCCGCTCGGGCCGTTGCAGACTCCATCCGAGCCGGCCGGTCAGCAGCCGCCACACCGACGCCCTCGACAACACCACCCCCGTTGCCCGGGTGACGACCGCGCCGACTCGCTCCAGGGTCCACAGGTCGGCCTCGAAACCATGAGCCTGAGCACCTCGCGCCAACGCGGCCCCGACCATCTCGGCCTGGGTGTCGTCCAGCTTGGGCGGGCGACCGGTGGCCGCACGCCGCCGCAGGG
>NZ_LATD01000393.1 GCF_000981895.1 Streptomyces odonnellii
TGCGGGGACGGGGGACTTGCAGGGCGAACGCCCCGGGGAGCAGCATCACGGGGCCGGGTGCGCCGAGAACGGTGAGCCGGCGCGCGGCCGGACGGGTGAGGGCTCCGCCGCGTTCGGGAGTGCCGGGCGCGGGGGTGCCGGGCGCCAGTGACGGTACGGAGCCGGGCTCGGGCCTGCGTTCCCGCGACGGGTCCGGCGGAAGGTCTTGCGGCAGGCCCTGAGCCTCGGCCGGTTCCGGGACCGGATCCGCCTCCAGTGTCATGCCTGCGGCGACGCCCGGGGCACGGCTCGTATCCAGCGGTGGTTCCAGGCCCGCCCCCTCCAGCAGCCGTGCCGCCGACGAGCGCGACAGCAGGACGACTCCCCGCGCCGCGGCCACCGCGCCGGCCAGCGCCGCCGCGATCCCTGGCGCACCGCCCTGGAGGCGTTCGCCCAGGAGGATGACTCCTATGGCCGCCGCGGCGACCGGGTTGGCCAGCGTCAGCATCGCGAGGGGAGCGCCCAGTCCGCCGCGGTAGGCGGTCTGGGAGAGCAGCAGCCCACCCGACGCGAGGGCCGCGACCACCAGGGCCACGGCCGCGACCTGCCACAGCGGCAGTATGTCAGCGTCGCCTTCCTCCCCCACCCGGCCATGGGCCGCGGCGGCGACCGTCACGGTCTGGGTGAGGGCCGAGGCGACACCCGAGATGATGCCGGAGGCCGCCGCGTGCCGGAGTCCGGGCCGGGCGCCGGGCCGGCAGAGCAGCGCGACCAGCGCCAGCGCGACACCCGCCACCCCGAGCGCCTGCACCAGGGTGAGGGTCTCGTCCGGTTCCGTGTCGGCGCCCGCCGCAGCGACCAGTATCGCCGTCAGGCCGACGAGAGTGAGCGCCGTACCGCGCCACTCCTCCCGGCTGACCTGCCGCCCGGCCCGGCGCGCGCCCAGCGGTACGGCGGCGACCAGGGTGAGCGCGCCCAGCGGCTGGACGACGGTGAGCGGACCGTAGGCCAGGGCCACGACATGCAGCAGCGCGCCGGACGCGTTCAGCCCGACCGCCGACCACCAGGCGACGCTGCCCAGCAGAGCGAGCAGTCCGGCCTTGGGCGCCGTGCGCGCGGCGAGCCGCTCCTGCGCCACGGCCGCGGCGGCGTACGCGACGGCGGAGACCAGCGACAGCGCGACAGCGGCCACCGTCTCGCCGTTCATCGGGCCGTTCCCGACGCGAGGCCCGAGGCGATGACCGGCACGACGCCCGGCGACGGGATGAGCGGCACGATTCCTGCGGGAAGGCCGGACGCGATGAGCGAGACGACCACGGGCACCCGTACCGGTTCCGCTTCCTTCGCCGCCTCCGGCCGTGGCTCCGCCGTCGGGCGCGGACGCGCCGCCCCGTCCCGTACGGCCGAATGGGACCGTACGGCCGGAGCCCGCCGCCCCGGCGCGTGGACGCAGGTCAGCACGCCCGACAGCAGTACGACGGCCACGATCGTGTCGAGCCAGTAGTGGTTGGCCGTGCCGATGACCACGAACAACGTGATCAGCGGATGGAGCAGCCAGAGCCAGCGCCAGCGTGAACGGCTCGCGGCGATGAGCCCGATCGCCACCATCAGGGCCCAGCCGACATGGAGCGAGGGCATCGCCGCGAACTGGTTCGCCACCGAGTCGGTCGTCGGCGTCTCGGCGTACACCGAGGGCCCGTACACCTGGCCCGTGTCCACCAGTCCGGTCGCCTCGACCAGCCTCGGCGGCGCGAGCGGCATCAGTACGTGGAGGACGAGCGCGGCACCGGTCAGTGCGGCGAGGGCCCACCGGGCCCAGACGTAGTGGCCGGGTCTGTGCCAGTAGAGATAGCCGAGAAAGAGCAGTGTGGCGGGGAAGTGCACGGCCGCGTAGTAGGTGTTGGCGGACTCGACGAGCGTTCCGCTGTGCAGCAGCAGACTCTGTACGGTGCCCTCGTCCGGCAGGTGCAGAGAGCGCTCCCAGCCCCAGAGGCGGTCGGCGTTGCGGTACGCCTCCTCGGTATGGCCGGTGGCCGCCTGCCTGCCGAGTTTGTAGACGAGGAAGAGCGCGGTGACGAGGAGCAGTTCACGTACGAGGGGCGGTCGGGCGGGAGTGTCCTGCTCCCGTTCGGCGGGCCCTGTGCGGGCGAGTCTCACCCGACCCCCTTGCATGGACAGCACGTCGCGGTATGACGGCGTGGTAGTGCGGTGACGCGGTGGTACCACGCCCTAGCGATACGCCAGTGTACCGATACGCTTCCGTATCGGTACACTGGCGTATCGATACCGTCAAACATCACAGTGCCCACAACAGTGCCCATCACAGCGCCCACCGCGGGGACGGGAGAAGGGACGGGAAGAGACGATGACACGGCAGCGCCGCTCCAAGATCACACCGGAACGGGAGCTGGAGTTCTACGAGGCCGCTCTGGACCTGCTCAGAGAGGGCGGCTACGAGGCGCTGACCATGGAGGGAGTGGCGGCCCGCTCCCGCTGCGGCAAGTCCACCCTCTACCGGCAGTGGGGCACCAAGCCCCAGCTCGTCGCCGCCGCTCTGCGCGGCACCCGTTGTGTGCGGATCGCGGACATCGACACCGGCACCCTGGCCGGTGATCTGCGGGCCGCGGTCTGCGCCGCCGCAGACAGCGCGGGGCGCGATCTCGCGCTTCAGCACGCGCTCGGGCACGCGGCCCTGCAGAATCCCGAGCTGCTGCGGGCGTTGCGCGAGGCGGTCGTCGAACCGGAGGTCGCGGCGATCGACGCCATGGTGCGACGCGCCGTCGAGCGCGGCGAGATCGAGGCCGGCCACCCGGCGGTGGAGTTCGTGGCCGCGCAGCTCATCGGGGTGATGCGGGCGCGGCCGGTGCTGGACGGGCGGAACGCGGACGAGGCGTATCTGGCGCGCTTTCTGGAGGCGGTGATCTTCCCGGTACTCGGGCTGGAGACCACGGCGCCGAAAACCGCCGCTCAGGACGGACGGAGTGCTCAGGACGCGCGGAGGTCCGTATCGCCGGAGGCCGTGCCGCCGGAGAGCGCTTCGCCGGGAGCGCTCTCCGCGGAGGCCCGCCGGCTGGAGGCCGTCCCGTCCTCATGAACGGCGGGCCGTCGTCCCAGTGGATGACGACGGCGGTTCCGCCCGCGCCGCACCGTGGGGACGGGGGCGGCGCGCCCCCGGCCGGTGGGCCTCTTCCTCGGGAGCGGCCCACCGGCGTACGGACGTAGCGGGCGTACCGGCGGGCCGGGATCCGGAGCCGCCCCGGCGCGCGGAGCCGGGGGCCGTACATCCGTCTCACTCCCCCACCGTCCATTGGCGTAGCCATGCCGGTCCGGACAGGCTCCTCATCCCGTACCAGCCACGGCGAGGGCATTTCCGGCCAGCAAGGATTTCGCCACGTGGGCGGGCGTCCGAGCGCGGGACGGCCGGACCGGATCGCTTCGGCGCGGCTCAGCCACCTGTCAATTCCCTTTGGGCCGTTGGCAATTGCCTAGTTGTTGACGCTCCGTCATGGGCATATAGGCCCCAGTCCGAATCGCCCCTCGCCGTACAGGAGGCCGATCATGACCTGTGTCTCGGGACAGCGTCTGGTCCAGCAGCTCCCGGCTGTGCCGTTCTACTGCCCGGTCCCGCCCGCCCGGCATCCGTCCGTGGCGGCACTCAACGACCGGACCGTACAGTGGATGCTCAAACAGCGGCTCGACACCGACGAACGTCAGCTCAAACGGCTCGCCGTCTGCGACTTCGGCGGGCTGACCGCGTCGACGATGCCCTACGGGGCGCTCGAACGGCTCTCCCTCATGGCCAGGTTCCACGCCGTGCTGTTCTCGCTGGACGACGGTGTGTGCGACGAGTCCGGGGCCACGGCGGATCTGCTCGCCCAGGAGACCTCCCGCATCATGCGTGCCGTGGAGGCGCCCACCGCGCGGGCGTTCGGCGACTCGCCGCACACGGCGGCGCTGCGCAGGCTCCGGCTGGAGGCCGAACGGTTCGCGTCCGCACGTCAGTTGCACCGGCTGACGGAGGCGCTGCGCGTCTACACCTCGGGCCTGGTGTGGGAGGCGTCCTGGCGGCGCAGCCCCGGACTGCCGTCGCTCGACGACTACATCACCCTGTGGATGCGGGCCATCGGGATGGCGCCCTCCACCGCGATGATCGAGGTGGTCGGCGGCTTCTCCGTGGCCGACGAGGATATGCAGGACCCCCGGATACGGGCGCTCACGGAGATCACCTGGACCCTGGTGAGCTGGGACAACGATCTCTACTCACGGAACAAGGAGCTGGAGCGGGCCGGCGACAACCTCAATCTGATCGATGTCCTCTGCCAGGAGCACGGAATCTCGCCGCAGAGCGCTCTCGTGCGGGTGGTGGCGATGCGGGACCGGGTGATGGTGCTCTTCCAGCGGCTGACCGCACAGGTGCTGAAGGAGGCGGACAACGATCTGCGCCGTTACGTCGGCGGTCTCGCCCAGTTCGTCCGGGGTCATCTCGACTGGGCGTCGATCTGCCCGCGCTACACCGTACGGTCCGGGCCGCGGGCGAGGCCCGGCGGGTGGTGGAAGCAGCAGCCGGCCGACGACAGCCCGGAGCCGCTTCCGATACCCACGATCTCCTGGTGGTGGGACCAACTGGCCCACTGACCAACCCCGTTGGCGGGGGCGGTCAGTTCCCTTGCCACCAGCGGCTCAGCGCCCGCCAGGCACGCCTGGGAGCGCTCTCGGTACGCCCGGCCGGGGCCGGTGCGAGGGGCTCGGCGAGCACCGGAGCCGACGGATCCACCGGCTGCGGCTCCGCCCCTGGCCCCGGCTTCGGCCCGGGTCCAGGCTGAGGCCCCGACCTGGGTCCAGGCTCCGGCGTCAGCGCCGCCCCCGTTCCTAGCCCCGGTCCCAGCCCCGGCGCCGGTCCCGGCCTCGGTCCTGGCCTCGGTCCCTGCCCCGGTACGGGAATCGAGCCCGGCCGGGGCGAGTCCACCTGCCACTGCGGCCGCCGCGCGGCAGGTGTCGCGTTCGGCGGCCCGGTGACATCCTGCGGCGGCCGGGGCGCGAAGGTCACGGGCAGCTCCAGCAACTGACGGGACATCAGCGCCGCCTTGTACCGCAACTCCCGTTCCTCCACGGCGAGCTGGAGATCCGGCAGCCGTAACAGCAGCGCGTCGATCCCGGTGTCGGCGATGGCGCGCCCGATGTCCTGACCAGGGCACTCGTGCGGGCCGCCGCTGAAGGCGAGATGGGCGCGGTTGCCACGCATGGAGGCGCCGGGGTCCGGCCGTACCACCGGATCCGCGTTGGCCGCCGCGATCCCCACGATCAGCGCGTCGCCCGCCCTGATCCGTTTGCCGCCCAGCTCGGTGTCGCCGACCGCCCAGCGGCCGAAGATCGTGGTGAACGGGGGCTCGTCCCACAGCGTCTGCTCGACCGCCTCGGGCAGGGTCATATGACCGCCGCTCAGCCGTGCCCTGAACCGGGGGTCGGTGAGCACCATGCGCAGCACATTCGCGATGAGGTTGGCGGTGGTCTCGTACGCCGCGATGAGCACCAGCCTCAGATGCTGCGCCACCTCGTCGTCGGTGAGCCCGGCCGGATGCCCGGTCAGCCGGCTCGCGAAGTCCTCCTCGGGCGCGGCCCGGCGCCGCGCGACCAGTCCGCGCAGCACGGTCATCACATACTCGTTGCTCTCGTTGGCGGTCTCGGTGCCCTTGATCATGTCGCGGGCCGCCTGCACCAGGCGCTCGTTGTACTCCTCGGGCATACCGAGGATCTGCGCCATCACCATCATCGGGAGATGCTCGGCGAAGCGGCCGACGAGATCGGCCCTGCCGTCCCGGCAGAACTCGTTGATCAGCCGGTTGCTGTAGCGGTTGATATGGCGGCGGACGCCTCGGTGGTCGATACGGGCGATGGCGTCGGTGACCGCGCCGCGCAGCCGTTCGTGCTCGGCGCCGTCCGCGAAGACACAGAGGGGCTGCCAGGTGAAGACGGGTGCGAGGGGGTGGTCGGGGGGCGCGGTGCCGTCGTGCAGCGCGCGCCAGCGCCGGGAGTCCCGCGAGAACTGCGACGGTGTGCGTGTCACATGCAGATTCTCGCCGTGCCCGAGGACGAGCCAGGCGGGTACGTCGCCGTGCAGCAGGACGGGCGCGACGGCACCGTGTTCGGCGCGCAGCTTCTCGTACAGGCCCATGGGGTCGTTCTCGGCCTCGGGTCCGTACAGCCGCCGCGGCCCGCTCGTACCTCGCTCTTGGCTCGCGGCCCGGCCGTGGGCGGGGCAGCCGGGAGGCGGCGCCGCGTGTCCGCCGGAACCGGGCTGGGGAGAGGAAGGGATGGTCACGCTCACTCCGGTGATCGGGATCAGAGAAACAAGGTCATTGCGGGACAGGACACGGCACTTGAGGATCGGCGGCGATCAGCCCGGGGGCACGGAGAGCGCGTACAGATAGCGCGTGAGCGTCAGCAGGACATCCCGGCAGGAGGCCCGCAGCCGCGCGTCACAGTCGACCACCGGAACCTCGTCCGGCAGGTCCAGGGCCTTGCGCAGCTCTTCGGCCGGGTGGTGCGGCGCGTCGGGGAAGGTGTTGACGGCGACGACGAACGGTACGCCGCGTTCCTCCAGGCGTCCGATCACGTCGAAGCTCACTTCGAGACGCCGGGTGTCGACCAGCACGACGGCCCCCAGCGCACCTTCGAAGAGACCGTTCCACAGGAACCAGAACCGCTCCTGGCCGGGGGTGCCGAAGAGATAGAGGACAAGGCGGTCGGTGATGCTGATCCGGCCGAAGTCCATGGCGACGGTGGTGGCGGTCTTGCTCTCCACACCGGAGTTGTCGTCCACCCCGACCCCCGCCCGGGTCATGGTCTCCTCGGTGGTGAGCGGCCGGATCTCGCTGACCGAGCCCACCATGGTCGTCTTGCCGACCCCGAAACCGCCCACGATCACGATCTTCACCGCGGAGGTCGCGGTGGTCGGCAGGATGTCCTCGCTCCGAGGGCCCAGGACGGTGCCGCAGGGACCCTTGCCGATCGCGTCGGAGGAGGAGCCCGCGCTGACCGCGCCGGAGGATCCCGTGTCAATCGTGTCGAAGGAGGAACCCGCGCTGATCGTGCCGGAGTCGGTCGGGTCAGAGCCTCTGAAGTCCATGCATCACCGCTTCGAGGAGGGACCGGTCGGGGAGCGCGGCACGCACGACAGGTGCGCGCGATTCGACCAGTCCGGTCGCGAGGAGTTCCGTCAGCAGTACGGTCATCGCGCTGAACGGGAGACTGAGATACGCGGACAACTCGGCCACGGACAGCGGGGCACGGCAGAGCCGCAGGATGGCGGCCTGTTCGGGCTGGACCGTCGGGGACGGTTCGTCGCGCGCGACGATCATGGTGACAAGGTCGAGCGGGGCGCGTTCGGTGCCGCCGGGCCCGCCGGTGATCACATACAGCCGCTCCGGGTCCCCCGCGTCCGCCTCGGGGTTTCCGCGTTCCCGCCGGGGAGGCGTCCTCATCCGGCCTGCCCGTCGTGGCGCGGCGGACTGGTGAGATGGGCGCCGATCCGTACGACCATGTCCCGCATCCGGGCGCCCACCAGGCCCGCGTCGACCGTCTCGTCGGCGAGGACCGCGAGATACGCGCCCGGGCCCGCCTCCATCAGATAGAAGAAGCCGCCGCCCAGCTCGATGACGACAAGCCGCATCCGCCCGTCGGTACCGGGGATCTCGGCGGCGACGGCGGCGGCCAGGCTCTGGAGTCCGGCGCACGCGGCGGCGAGGCGGTCGGCGACATCGGGGTCGCCGCCGTACCGGGCCACACGGAGGCCGTCCGCGGAGAGCACCACGATCTGCTGGATCTGCGGGACTCCGTCGGCCAGTTCCTTGAGCATCCAGTCCAAGTCGGCGTGCCGCTGGATCACTTGAGATCTCCCTTGCCCCGTAAGTTGTCGGATTCGCCATGGCTGCCGGGTCCGGCCGGCGGGTCGTCCGGTGGCCGGGCCGACGGTTCGTCCGCCGCGGCGGGCGGCTCCTGTGGCGTGCCGTTGACCGCCCTGGTGAACGCTTCGAGCCAGATGCCGGGGCCGGATGCGCTGTTGGAAGCGCTCTCAGGCGCGCTGCTCCGCGCGGTGTCGCGTGCGGTGCTCCGCGCCGAATCCGGTGCGGCACTCTGCGCTCCGTGGGGTCCGGTCCCCCGCGCTCTGTCGCCGCCGCTGCGCTGGTCGTCCTCGATGTACGGAGCGGCCGCCCGGAGTGCGGGACGGTGGGAGCCGAGCGGGGCACGGCCCCGGCTGCGCCGCTGCGGCAGCCCGTTCTCCGTCCACTCCGTCACCACGGTCTCCCGGGAGGCCCGGGACTCCACGACCGGCGCGGACCGGCGCGGACCGGCGGACCACTGCGGACCGATGACCGCCCCGGGCGCCCGCCTTTCGGGGTGCGCCCGTCCTCCGGGGCGCGGTGCGTCCTCGGCGGGGAGTCCGGAGGCGGCGCCGCCCCGGGGCCCGGCGGCGGCGCCGATGCCATGCGCGATCCCCGGCGCGGGTCCGGTGGTCACGGATTCGCGCGGCACGACAAGGACGGCCCTGACCCCGCCGTACGCCGACTGCCGGAGCGAGACCTGAAGGTCGTACATCTGGCAGAGCCGCCCGACGACGGCCATACCGAGCCTCGGTGTCTCGCCAAGGTCATTGAGGTCGATGCCGGCCTGGGCCTGCGCGAGCATCCGCTCGGCCCTGGCCCGTGCCTCCTCGCTGAGACTGACCCCGCCGTCCTCGATCTCGATCGCGATCCCCGTCTGGACCTCGACCGCGGTGACATGGACACGGGTCTGCGGTGGCGAGTAGCGGGTCGCGTTGTCGAGGAGTTCGGCGCAGGCGTGGATGAGCGGTTCGACGGCGGTGCCGACGACGGCGACCTTGGCGATGGAGTGCAGATCGACCCGCTGGTACTCCAGGATCCGGGACATCGCCCCGCGCAGCACACTGAACAGGGGCACGGGTCTGGGCCATTGGCGCCCGGGGCGGGCCCGGCCGAGTACGGCGATGCTGTCGGCGAGCCGGCCGATCAGCGCGGTGCCGTGGTCGATACGGAGCAGATCGTCGAAGACATCGGGGTCGCGGCCGTGGTGCTCCTCCATCTCTCGCAGTTCGCCCGCCTGTTGGTGCACGATGGCCTGGACACGGCGGGCGATGTTCACGAACGAGCGCTGAGCGGAGTCGCGCATGGCCTCCTCGTCGTCGACGATCCGCAGTACGGAGCCGAGCAAGGAGCGCTGAGCGGCGGGCAGTTCGCGGTGGCGCTCGTCGCCGTCCACGACCGCCCGTATCGCCTCCTCGGGCGACTCGCCCTGGCGGAGACGGTGGATCGCCGCCGGCATCAGCTCCTTGCCGAGCCGTACGGTCTCCTCGTCATGGGCGGCTGTGCGCCGCTCCAACTGGGCGAGCCGGTGGGCGTAGTGCTCGTGGAGTGCGCCGATGGTCCTGCCGCGCCGGGACAGTTCGACGGCGCACCAGGTGACAAGGACGGTGGCGACAGCCCCGTACAGCGCGAGCGGCAGCCGCGCGGTGTCGGCGGCCACGGTCACCGCGAGGGCTGTCGCCGCCACCATCAGGGCCGCTGGAACCAGCAACGCGCGGACGGTGGGCGGCGCTTGAACATTCGGGGGCGCTTCGGGACGAACCATGCGATTCCTCTGGCGGTCGACATAGACCGGGTCGTTCGCACGCTCATCGCACTTTGGGAACAAGTGCCTGATTACGTGTCAACTCGGCGGGTTTCGCGAGAGCCTAGCCCGGCCGCGTGAGGGCCTCGGCGTATTCCCGCAACCGCCTGCACACGCCACAGCCCCGGGCATAGAATCGCGCATTTGCACTATGTGCTGCCATGGCGGCACACAGAGTCACCAATGGTGTCCGTGCCGGCACCGCCCTGGCCCGGCGAGGCGGGCGGCGCTGCTCGCGCGGGACGTGTCCGCCCCGTCACGTTCGCCGGGCGGGGCGGCGTTCAGGGCCGCTCGGCGGGCACCGTCGCAGGCT
>NZ_LATD01000394.1 GCF_000981895.1 Streptomyces odonnellii
GGTGGGGGTACGGGGGCCCTTGTGGAGCTGTCCCGCGAACAGGCCCACGCCCACATGGCCCAGTTCATGCCCGGGGAGGTCATCGACGGCACCCTGGACGTCCTCGGGATCCCGCTGCCCGCCGAGCAGACGATCAGCCCCGACGTGGAGAACGTCCTCCACCGGCCGGCCAGGCCTTTCGACGACTGGGTTGCGCGCAACCTGCCGGCCTTCCGATAGGCCCCCGCCCCGAGCGCGCGGAAGGCAACGCACGCTCGTGCGGGAGGTGCCGTGCCTGCGGAGGCAGGCGCGGATCGCGCGGGGCGAGTTGCCCTTGTCGGCGACGACTCGGCCCGGTGGGGGCCGGGAACGTCCCGGACCCGGCCGGGACATGGCTGCATTCGAGGCCGTCGGGTACGCGAAGCTGTCCGGCGAGGTTGGTGTCTGCGCGGCCATCTCACCTCCCGGCGTGATCCCCACGCGCCCACCCCATCGTGATCGAATCGCAGCGTCTCTGTTCCTATCGGGAGCTGTAGGGGATCAGGGCCATCTCCCGGGCATTCTTGATGGCTCGGGCGATCTGCCGCTGTTGCCGGCTCGTCACGTGAGTGACACGGCGGCTGCGGATCTTGCCGCGGTCGGAGATGAACTTCCGCAGCAGGTCGGTGTTCTTGTAGTCGACATACGTGATGCTCGCGGCGTCCAGAGGGTTGGCGCGGCTGCGTTTGACCGGCTTGCGTTTGGGGTTGGTACGGGAGGACATGGCCGGGTTCATTCCTTACGGGTGAAGGGTCTGCGGAGGTGTTCAGGCGACCGGATCGAGGAGTTCGTCGAAGGCAGGGGGGATGTCCTTCCATGCCTCCGGTCCGGCCGCGTATTCGGTGTCGGTGAGCAGGCAGGAGTCGAGCAGGCTCAGCAGGCCGTCGCGGTCGAGGCCGGGTGAGGTGAAGGTGAGGTGCTGGCAGCGGTCGCCGTGTTCCGGATGCCAGTCCAGCGAGGCGGCGACACGGCGCTCGGCGGGCACCATCTCCCAGGCGGCGTCCGGCAGTGCGGACAGCCAGGGGCCGGCGGACTCCACGCACAGCGCGCCACCGGCGGCTTCCCAGGACAGCAGGGTGTCGGGGCGATCCGCGAGCCAGAACCGGCCCCGGCTGCGGGCGGCGGCGCAGGTCAGGTCCTCCAGCGCCGCGTACAGTCGCCCGGAGTGGAACGGCCGGTCGCGCCGCCAGGCAAGGGTCATCACACCGTGTTCGTCGGCGTCCTGGGGCAGCAGCGCGCACGAGGGATGCTGCCTTGCGGCAGCGGCGGCAAGGTCGAAGCCGGCCAGCATGGCCGCGCCGAACAAACCTTCGCCCAGCTTCACGCGCCGTGCGGCCGGGGTGAGTTGGGCGAGCAGCGCGAGGTTGCCGTCGTCCGCGGGCTCGTCACTTCCGGCGAGGGCGAGCACGGTGGGGTACTCGATCTGCCGGGCGAAGGTGTCGCCGACGGTGCGCTGGTCGGTCGGGGCCGCGGCCAGGCCGACATCGGCGAGGTCGTCGCCGTTGGCCAGGCTTGGCAGGAGGAGCGCCGGGTCGACCGCTGCGGCGACCCCCGTCAGCTCCAGTGCTTCCTCCACGGCGATGACCGTGGCCATGGCTTGGGGCTCGACCGAATCCCACAGTTCCACGACGGCGAGCCGGTACGTTCCGGCGCCGGCGAGCCGCAGCAGTTCGGGGACGAGATCCTCGCGCAGGGCGCAGCACGCGCAGTCGTTCACCAGGGGCGCGTCACCGCTGGACAGCAGGCCGCCGGTGTCTCTTACGGTGCGGTGCACGGCGCTGTTGGTCGCGGCCGACAGGTCGTGATGGAGGACGACGGAGCCGGGAATGGTTCGGAGGATCTCCTCTACGGCCGCCCGGCGGGCATCGGCATGCAGTCCGGCGACCACTGCCACGGACAACTTTGTCCGGCCGCCGCTCACGTGTTCCCCCCTCCGCGCCCGTACCGCCGCACAAAGCGCTCGACGCGGCCGGCGGTGTCCAGGACCCGCTGGGTGCCTGTGTAGAAGGGGTGACTGGCGGAGGAGATCTCGACGTCGATCACGGGGTAGGTGTTGCCGTCCTCCCACTCGACCGTCTTCTCGCCGGTGGCTGTGGAGCGGGTGAGAAAGGCGAAGTCGACGGCCCGGTCACGGAAGACGACAGGCCGGTACTCCGGGTGGATTCCGGGCTTCACGGGGGTCAGCGCTCCTCACGGAAGTCGACATGGCGGCCGGCGACGGGGTCGTACTTGCGAAGTGTCAGCCGGTCGGGGTTGTTGCGGCGGTTCTTGCGGGTCACGTAGGTGTAACCGCTTCCGGCGGTGGATCTCAGCTTGATGATCGGGCGCAGTTCGTTACGGGCCATTGCCCCACCATATGCACATGGTTTTCATTTTCACAAGATGCTACGGTGCCTCCACGAGCAACCACGACACCCACAGTGACGACGTTCTCCGGAGGGGTCATGTCCGCCCACTGCCAACTCACCGGCCGCCAGCCGGGCTTCGGCAACAACATCTCCCACTCACACCGCCGCACCAAGCGCCGGTTCAACCCCAACGTCCAGCACAAGCGCTACTGGCTGCCGAGCGAGGGCCGGCACGTCCGGCTCACGCTCAGCACCAAGGGCATCAAAACCGTTGACGCGATCGGCGTCGAGGCCGCGGTGGCCCGTATCCGTGCCCGAGGAGGAAAGGTCTGATGGCGAAGAAGAGCAAGATCGCCAAGAACGAACAGCGGCGCGTGATCGTCGCCCGCTACGCAGAGCGCCGCGCGGAACTGAAGACGATCATCGCGTCTGCCGACGCCACCGCCGACGAGCGCGCCGCCGCCCAGCGGGAGCTGCGCCGCCAGCCGCGCGACGCCAGTGCCACACGCGTACGCAACCGCGACTCCGTCGACGGCCGCCCCCGCGGGTACCTGCGCGCCTTCGGCCTCTCCCGCATCCGTGTGCGCGAGATGAGCCACGCGGGCGAACTTCCCGGTGTGACAAAGAGCAGTTGGTGACTTTCACCCGGCCCGCCTGACGCCGGGCCGCGCACTCGCTTCCGTCGCAGCGGTGATCCGGCTCAGACGTGGGTCCCGTGCGGCCCGGGCCCGTGCGTCCCGTGCAGCCCGGGCCCCGGGCGCCACCCTTCCTTTCCGTACCGGCCCCTGCCCCAGCGGCACATCATGGCCGCCGGGCCGTGGATGCCCCGGCGCTCCCGGCCGCCACAGCCATGGCGTCCGTTCCGCCCGGCTCCGCGGCCGGACGGCCCCGCGCTGTGTGCCCGCTGACCACAATCACTTAGGAGATCCACCATGGCTGTCCCCAAGCGCAAGACGTCCCGCAGCAATACCCGCCACCGCCGGGCCCAGTGGAAGGCCACCACACCTCAACTCGTCCCGGTCACACTGGACGGAGTCATCTACCTGGTGCCGCAGCGGCTGGCCAAGGCATACGAACGCGGTCTGCTGCACCCCGGGGGCTGACGGATGACCGAACGACCGCACTGCCCGTCACTGTCCTCTCCGGTCTCAACGGCGTCGGCAAGCCCGCTCCGCTCAACCCTGTACTGAGCCGTCAACCGTTCCGCCGGGACCGGGCTGGGCTGTGGGGGGTGCCGCGAAGCGTACGGGGGCCCGGAAGCGGGCGCGGCGTGCGGCGCGCCGGAAGGTGGTCAGTACGGCCGGGCCCGCCAGCAGCACGCACACGAAGTTGGTGACGGCCCGTCCGGTGTCCCAGCCGAGGGACGTGGCGAGGTCGAAGGCGATGTAGCGCTGCCACTGCTCGGTGAAGGGCAGACCGGGCAGGTAGGCGATGGAGCTGTTCGGGTCCAGGGAGAACGGCCAGAAGGAAAGGTTCAGGAGGAAGCCGAAGAGGTAGCCGGAGAGCGAGCCGTATACGGCCAGCAGCAGCACCTCGCTCCGGCCGGTGGCGCGTGGCAGGAACCCGGCGAGCATTCCGACGAAGGCGCAGCCGAACATCTGGTACGGCATCCAGGGCCCGACCCCGCCCGTGATGAGCGCGGAGGCGAACAACGAGGTGCAGCCGAGGGTGAAACCGAAGCCCGGACCGTACACCCGCCCCGCCAGGACCAGCACGAAGAAGACGGTCTCGACTCCGGCGGTTCCGGCGCCCAGGGGACGTAGGGCCGCGTTGACCGCGGAGAGGACGCCGAGCATCGCGAGGGCCTTGGAGTCGATGCCGCCCTCGGCGATCTCGGACAGCACCACGCACAGGACGAGCACCAGCAGGACACCGAAGATCAGCGGGGGCGCGTAGCCGGAGCTGAAAGTGCCCGGCGCCACGGCGAACGGCCAGAAGAACGCGACCAGTCCGAGGAAGGCGGCGAGCGCCATGACCAGGCCGACGCGCGGGGTCAGCCGGATGGCGGCGGTGGGGCGCGCGGTCACGACAGCGTCTCCTCTTCGGCCGCCGGTGCAGACGCCATGACCTGATCGACCGTCAGGAACGCCAGAGGTGCCAGGATTTTGGCGGTCTGCGGTGCGAAGACCGGCGAGGAGACGATGACTTCGGCTGTCGGGCCATCGGCGACGACGTCTCCCTCGGCCATGACGACCACACGGTCGGCGGCGCGTGCGGCGAACTCGACGTCGTGGGTGGAGATGACGACGGCCCGGCCCTCGGCCGCGAGGGTGTCCACGACCCGGATCAGTTCCGTCTTGGCCCGATAGTCCAGGCCCCGGGTCGGTTCGTCCAGCAGGACGACCTGGGGCGCGGCCGAGAGCTGGATGGCGAGGACGAGGGCGAGCTTCTGCCCCTCCGAGAGGTCGCGCGGGTGGGTGGCGTCGTCGATGCCGGGTGCGAGACGGTCCAGGACCGTACGAGCTTTCTCCCGTGTGCCCGACTCGGAGTCCGCCTGGTCGAGTTCCTGTTTGACGCTCTCCAGATAGAGCAGGTCGGCGGGGGTCTGCGGGACCAGGCCGACCAGCCGGCGGGCCCGGGCGGCGGGCACGGAGTGCGGATCGGTGTGCGTCGCGCCGGAGGTCTCGCTCACCTTCACGGTCCCGGCGCGGCGCGGGCCGGAGCCCTGGAGGGCCCACAGCAGAGAGGACTTTCCGGAGCCGTTGCGGCCCATCAGGGCGACGATCTCGCCCGCGCGCAGGTCCACGTCCACCTCCCGGACCGCGGCAACGCCCTGGTAGGCGACCGTGACACCGCGCGCGGTCAGCAGGCACGGCAGGTCGTCGGTCACGGGCCGGCGGACCGGGGCCGGGACCTGGCCGGCGAGCCGGGCGCGCAGGGGCGCGGCGGCCCGGCGCGCGTCGCGGATCGAGAGCGGCAGTGGGGACCAGCCGGCGGCCCGGCCCAGTTCGACGATGGGCGGGGCGATCGCGGAGGTACGGAGGATGTCGGCGGGCGCCCCGATGCGGGCGCTGCCGTCGCCGGGCAGATGGATGACGCGGTCGGCGTACTGGACGACCCGTTCGAGGCGGTGCTCGGCCATGAGGACGGTGACACCGAGGTCGTGTACGAGGCGGGTGACCGCCGCGAGAACCTCCTCGGCCGCTGTCGGGTCCAGGGCCGAGGTCGGCTCGTCCAGGACCAGGACCCGGGGGTGGGCGGTGAGGACGGAGCCGATGGCGACGCGCTGCTGCTGGCCGCCGGAGAGTTCGTACAGGGCGCGGTGGCGCAGGTCGGCGAGGCCGAGCAGATCCAGGGTCTCCTCGACCCGCTTGCGCATGGTCCCCGGAGGGATCGCCAACTGCTCCATGGCGTAGGCGAGTTCCTCCTCGACGGTGTCGGTGACGAAACCGTCGATCGGGTCCTGGCCGACCACTCCCACGACATCGGCGAGTTCCCGGGGCGGGTGGTGGGCGGTGTCACGGCCGTCGACGGTGACACGCCCGTACAGGGTGCCGCCGGTGAAGTGCGGCACGAGCCCGTTCACGGCACCGAGGAGGGTGGACTTGCCGACGCCCGTGTGACCGACGACCAGGCAGAGTTCACCTTCCTCCACCGTGAGGTCGACATCGCGCAGGGCGGGTCCTGCCGCGTCGTCGTAGTGGACGGTGACCTGGTCGAAGGTGATCACGCTGACTCGGCCTTCCGGACGGGCCGGTGCGGGGCGGGGGGGTGTCCGCCGTCCTGCTCTTCACCA
>NZ_LATD01000395.1 GCF_000981895.1 Streptomyces odonnellii
CCTCGGACCCCGGCCGACCCGCTGGTCCCCCGGTCCCCGACCGACCCGCCCGGCCCGCCGGTCCCGGGCCGGTCGTCCCGACCGCCTGCCTCGTCCCGTCCGCCGCTTTCCCGCCTCTGAACACCCTCACTGGATCACGCCCCCCTCAATACGGTCGGCCGCGGGCCTCTCATGCCCCTCGGCCGCGGCTCCTCGTTCCGTACCGTCCGAAGCGCGGCCGGCGCCCCGCCGCCGCTGCCGCTTCCCCTTCCGCTTCGGCAGATACACCAGCGCCTCCGTCCCCACGAACCGCAGGACGAAAGTGGCCAGCAGCGCCAGCGCCGTCGCGGGCAGCACCTCCGCCCCGAGCTCGGAGACGAACAGCGCGATCAGCGGGATGCGCAGCAGCAGATCGGCGTTGGCGAGCACGGCGAAGCGGCCGACCCGGTCCGCCCAGTGCCGGTGCCCGCGCCTGCTGCGGAAGAGCAGCGCCTCGATCAGGACGAAGTTCCAGGCCACCCCGAACTGGTTGGCCAGCACCTCGGCCGGCAGATAGTGCAGCCCGGCCGCCGTCAGCCCGTACAGCGCCAGCAGGTTGGGTACGAAGCCGCTCAGCCCGATCAGACCGAAGGCCGCCATCCTGGCGAGCGGCGAGGCGGTCCGCAGCTCCACCAGATGGCGCAGGAACCGCAGTCCTTCCTTCGCGGACGACTTGGACTCGCCCGCGAACCGGTCCCGGAAGACGAACGGCACCTCGGCCGGCTGCTCCGGCCGGCAGCGCACCGCCAGCTCCAGCAGGATCTTGTAGCCGAGCGGGCGCAGCGCCTCCGCGGTGACCGCCGAGCGCCGGATCGCGAAGAACCCGCTCATCGGGTCGCTGATACCGCGCAGCCTGGCCGGGAAGATCCCCTTGGCCAGCCAGGTCGCCGCGCGGGACACCGCGACCCGGTAGCCGCCCGCCAGGCCCGCCCGGCTGCCGCCGGTGATGTAGCGGCTGGCGACGACGAGATCGGCGCGCTGCCGCTCGCCGGCCGCGACCAGGTCGGGGACGAGCGTGGGCGGATGCTGGAGGTCCGCGTCCATGACGACGATCCACTCGGAGCCCGCGGCCTTGAGGCCTTCGACGACGGCCCCGCCGAGACCGCCGGCCGGGGTCTCGCGGTGGATGACATCGACCGGGAACGGGCAGTCCTGTGCGGCGGACGCGATCACCTGGGGGGTGTCGTCGGTCGAGTCGTCGACGAAGAGCACCTCGCAGGGCAGCCGCGCGGGCACGGCGTCGGTGAGCTGCCGCAGCAACTCCCGTACGTTCCCCGCCTCGTTGAAGGTCGGGATGATGACGGTGACCGCGCCGGGCTCGGCCACCGCGGTCGCTTCGAGCTCCGGGTCACCGAGTTCGTGCCGTACCGGTCGTGGCTCGCCGGCGCCCGAACCGGCTCCGGCGCCCGCTCCGGCCGGGGGAAGGATGCTCATCGTCCGCCTCCAACGGATGGTCCGGCTCCTACGGATCGTCCGACGCCAACGGATGGTCCGGCTCCAACGGACCGTTCGGCGCCGACGGATCGTCCGCCCCCGACGATCTGCCGGATCTCGATCCGGTCCTCGCCCTCGCCGAAGACGGCGACGGCGTCCGAATGGTCCAGCGCGGCCCGTACGTTGGGCAGGTCTCGCGCGTCGCGCCGTACGGTCGGCGAGGCGACCACATAGTCCAGGTCGCGCCAGCCGCCGGGCATGGTCCTGGTGACGGCCGGGTCGAGATCGGCCTTGTAGAACCAGATCGCGCCGAGGCCCGGCTCGTATCCGGCGTGCACGAGGTCGAGCCAGAGCGCGTCGTCGACCAGCACCCGGGTCCGGGAGGGGTCGGGGACCCGCTCGGCCATCCAGGAGGCCGCGGCCCGGTAAGGGGCGTTGGCGTCGGCGGTCAGGGCCGTACGGTTGCCGTCGTACCACCGCGGCGCCACATACACGGCCGCGGTCACGGCCAGCGCGGCGAGCGCCGTCCACCGCACGGCGGTCAGCTTCCGGCTCTCCCTCGCCGCCCGCCGTCTGCGCAGGACCGCGTGCGTGACGCTCGCCGCGCCGCCCGCCAGCACCAGCGCGAGGAACGGCAGCCCCTGGATCACGTACATCGCGGGCAGATAGCCGGAGGGGCGCATCGCGACGGCGGTGAGGATCACCACGGCCAGCGCGGGCCCGGCCAGCGCCCGCGCGGTGACCGACCAGCGCAGGGTCACCATCAGCAGGACGGCGCCCGCGAGCCCGCCCAACGGCAGCACCCGGTCGTAGTAGAGCCAGGACTGGAGCACTCCGTACGAGCCGCTGCCCGGGTCGAGGACGAAGCCGGAGCCGGGCCTGCTCATCTGGTACGTGATGCCGTCCCAGAGCGAGACATGCCCGCCGCCCGGCAGCAGCTCGCCCTTGAGCAGGGCGAACAGCGGGTACGAGAGGCCGATCAGCGCGCAGGCGGTGACGGCGCCGGTGAGGGCGAACTTGCGGGTGTCGCGATGGCTGAACCGCCACATCGTGACCAGCAGCGCGGGCAGCACCACCAGCATGGTCTCCTTGGTGAGCACCCCGACGGCCGCGGCGATCCCGGCCGCGAAGTGGTGCCAGAGATCGCGGTGGGGCGAGGCCGCGAGGCAGAACGCCAGCAGCAGCCACATCACGGCGATGTTGTCGAGGAAGATCTCCCGCTGGAGCACCACGGAGAGCGGGGAGAGTCCGAAGAGGACCATCGCGAGCCCGGCGGCCCAGCGCGGCAGCCACAGCCGCCTGGCCAGGACGTACAGGAACACCGCGGCGGCCGCGGAGACCAGCAGCATCGCGAAGCGCATCGGGGCGACCGTCATCGTCTCGGGCACGAAGAGCGAGGGCAGCCAGGTCAGAGCGGCGATCTGCATCCAGCCGAGCGGCGGATGGTCGTACCAGTAGGTGTAGTGGGCGAGGCCCTTGCCCTCCTGGACGGCCCAAGCCTGGGCGAGATAGGTGCCCTCGTCGTCGCTGAGCGTCGGGTAGTGCTGGATGTTCCAGCCCTGGACCAGCAGGATCGCGAGAAGCAGCGCGCCGCAGAGCAGCAGGTCGGCGCGGGAGCTGCGGAAGCGGACCACGGGGCGGACGGTGAGCCGGCGCCTGTCGGGCTGCTGTGTCCCGGCCGGGTTCCGGGCATCGTTCGGCTGCGCGGTGACGGCTTTCTGATCCGTCGTCACCGCGGAAAGGGTGGAGGTCACGCGTGGACGTCCTCTCGGATGTCGCGGACGCCGCGGGTGTCCCCGGTCTCTCCGGTCTCTCCGGCGTCTCCGTCGTTTCCAGCGCCTCCGGAGCTTCCGGGGCCTCCGGCGGCCGGCGCCAGATGCGCGCCGACATGGCTGGTCAGCTCCCAGTCACTGCGCCCGCGCTGTTCGCGCCAGACGGCGCGGATCGCCGCGCCGGCCAGGAGCACCTGGTAGAAGGGCCCGCCGGCGATCAGCTTGAGATAGTGCGTGAGGCGGACGCGGAGCCCGTACTGCTTGCCGAAGTCATGCAGCCCGACGACCTCGAAGACAAAGGTGACCATGGCGGTGACCAGCGGCAGGAAGGTGATGAAGGCGATCGCGACCGGTACGTCCAGGAACAGCGCGATCGCCGCGTTGAGCGGGATGATCAGCCCGGTGAACGCCTGGAGGAACGGGGTCATCAGGGTGTAGCGGGCGAGCATCCGCTGCCCCGACGTGGGCAGTTGCTTCCAGTCCTTCTTGCGGTAGACCTGAAGGAAGCCCTGGTTCCACCGGGTGCGCTGCTTGAGCAGGGACATCAGTGAGCCGGGGGTCTCCTCGCGGGTCACCATGTCGGAGTCGTACGCGACGACGACCTTCTTGCCCACGCTGGAGAGCCGCACGCCCAGATCGCAGTCCTCGGCAAGGCAGTCGGGGTCCCAGCCGCCGGCCGCGCGCAGCACCTCGGTGCGTACGAAGACGGTGTTGCCGCCGAGCGGGATGAAGCCCTTCTGGGCGTGCAGGTGGAGCCTGCTGCGGAACCAGAAGAAGTACTCCAGGCAGTTGCGCAGGCTGTACCAGCTCGAATGGAAGTTGATGAGCTGGACCCCGCCCTGGACGACATCGGCGCCGGTGGAGCGGAAGGCGTGGTCGACATGGGTCAGGAGCTCGGGATGGACCTGGTCCTCGGCGTCGAAGACCCCGACGACATCGCCGGCGCAGTGCGGCAGCGCCGTGTTGAGCGCCTTCGGCTTGTTCTTGGTCTCGTGGGTGTCGACGACGACTCTGACCCGGTCCGGGGCGCGGGCCGCGGCCCGCTCGGCGACCTCCGCGGTCTCCGGGTCGTCGTGTCCGACGATGACGATGATCTCGAACTTCGTGTGGCTGGACTGGAGCAGCCGCTCGACGGTGTGCTCCAGTACGGCCTGCTCGTGCCGGGCGGGCAGGAGCAGCGAGAACGAGCCTTCCCGGCCGCCGTCCGGCGGATCGAATCTGGTGGCGGCCAGCGTCTCCGGCGTACGCCAGGCATGCATCTGCCACCAGAGTGTGAACGCGGCCATCCAGAACAGCGCCAGTGAAATGGCAGCAACGAACACGGATGTGAACAACACGGCCCCCCTCGGCCCGGGTGGCCGGGGCAGGCCCCCCTGGCCGCCGGCTCACCCGTGATCCCCCACGCACAACAGGCCACCCATGCGTACCAGTTGTGCCTCTTGTGAAGAGAATAGGGCTGATCTGTGACGGCCGGTGGGCTGATTGGATGAAAACCGCGTTTCAGGCCGGTTCGGCATGCATCATAAATCGGCCACAGTTCACTCGTACACGCCCAATTCGCGCCGGAGTGCGCCTACTTCAATTGTGGGAGCCGCGCAAACGAACCGCCGGCAGACATACGCGGCGGAATGCCCGCCGACGAGCGGCCGGCCGGCGAGCAGCGGGAACTCGCCACTGTCCGGGGCGCCCGTGGCGACGACCGCGCCGGGGGCCGTCGCGAGGAGCGCCGTACGGTGCAGCTCCCGGGCCGCGGGGTCGCCCTCGGGCCCGACGACGGCGATCTCGCGGGGGCCGTCGAGCAGGGCCTCGGCGGTCGCGAGACCCCAGCCGATGAAGCGCGGCACCCTCGGTCCGAGGGCCTTCACCACGCCCAACGCCCGTTCGGCGGCGGTGCGATGGGCTTCGGAGCCGGTGTGCGCGGCGTACGAGAGGAGCGCGCCCGCGGCGGCCGTCCAGCCGGACGGGGCCGCGTTGTCGGTCGGGTCCTGCGGGCGGCGGATCAACTGTTCGGCGTCGTCGGCGGTGTCGAACAGCGCGCCGTCCTCGGCGGCGAAACGGTCGAGCACAATGTCCAGCAGGAATCCGGCGAATTCCAGCCAGGCGCCGTCGCCGGTGACGGACGCGAGCGCCAGGAATCCCTCGGCGACGTCCCCGTAGTCCTCCAGGACCGCGGCGTGCGCGCCGGACCGGCCGTCCTTGGAGGTACGGGCGAGGCGCGCGGTGTCGCCGAGGTGGACCCGTACGAGCAGATCGGCGGCCTCGGTGGCGCGTTCCACCAGGTCCGGCCGGTCGAAGTACGCTCCGGTCTCGGCCAGCGCGGCGATCGCGAGGCCGTTCCAGGCGGCCACGATCTTGTCGTCGCGGCCCGGGCGGGGCCGCTGCTCGCGCGCCGCGAGGAGCCGTGCCCGTACGGACTCGACACGGGCGGCGTCCACCATCCCGCCGTTCCGCGGAAGCTGGAGCACCGAGGCGCCCTCCTCGAAGGTGCCCTCCTCGGTCACCCCGAAGTACCGCGCGGCGAACTCGGCGTCGGCCTCGCCGAGGACCTCCCGGAGCTGCCCGGGCGTCCAGACGTAGTACGCGCCTTCGGCGTGGCGGCCCGTGCCGTCGTCGCTGTCGGCGTCCAGCGCGGAGGCGAACCCGCCCTCCGCCGTGCGCAGTTCACGTACCAGGAAGTCCGCGGTCTCGACGGCGACCCGGCGGGCCAGCTCCGATCCGGTGGCCCGCCACAGATGCGCGTACACCCGGCACAGCAGGGCGTTGTCGTACAGCATCTTCTCGAAGTGCGGCACCACCCACTCGCGGTCGACCGAGTAGCGCGCGAACCCGCCGCCGAGCTGGTCGTAGATCCCGCCGCGCGCCATCGCCTCGCAGGTGTCCGCGGCCATCTGGAGCGCGCCCTCGGCACCGGTACGGGCATGGTGGCGCAGCAGGAACTCGGTCACCATGGACGGCGGGAACTTGGGCGCCCCGCCGAATCCGCCGTGCCGCGCGTCGTACTCCCTGGTCAGCCCGAGCAGCGCCTGCGACAGCTCCGACTCGCCCGGCACCCCGTCCCCGCCGTGCCCGAGCGACCGCCCGGCCAGCTCCCGCACGATCCGCCCGGCCACCTCGGCGACCTCCTCGCGCCGGTCGGTCCACGCGGCACTGACCCCCTCCAGGACCTGCGGGAAGGACGCCATGCCGTGCCGGGGCGCGGGCGGGAAGTACGTACCGAAGTAGAAGGGCTCCCCGTCGGCCGTCAGGAACACGGTCATCGGCCACCCGCCCTGCCCGGTGGCCGCCTGCACGGCCTCCATGTACACGGCGTCGACATCGGGCCGCTCCTCGCGGTCGACCTTGATGTTCACGAAGTGCCGGTTCATGTACTTCGCGGTCGTCAGGTCCTCGAAGCTCTCGGACGCCATCACATGGCACCAGTGGCACGCGGAGTAGCCGACCGACAGCAGAACAGGCACGTCGCGGCGGCGCGCTTCCTCGAAAGCCTCCGGCCCCCAGGGCCACCAGTCGACCGGGTTCTCCGCATGCTGAAGCAGATAAGGCGAGGTCGCACCAGCCAACCGATTCATACGGCCCAGCCTCTCACAACGCCCGATCCCGGCCGGTGGAGCCCGCGCGGACCCACCTCGCCCGGCGGATTCGCACTCGCGCGCCATCACGTGATGGACGGCCCTTCCACCTCATCGCGACTCGCCGGGGACATCCTCCGGGGAAGCGAGGCCAACGGCGACGGTATCCACGGCAAGCGGAACAGTAGGCTGAACCCAGCAGCGCTGTAACTGCCGAGGCTCCTCGAAGGAGGCACCATGAGCGCCGAGATGGTGGCGCCCGCGTGGATGCACACCCAGATCAGCGCCGAGCAATACGACTCCTGGTCTGAGGAACAGTGTGCGGGCATCGAAATCGTGGACGGGATGGTCGTCGTGAGCCCGAGCGCCTCCAAGCGGCACAACCGGTTGGCCCGGCTCCTGGCCAATGCCCTGGACGCCGCCGCAGGCCCCCAGTGGAACGCCGACACGGTCTTCGACGTCCGCTTGCAGGACGTCCCGCTCACCAATCGCCGTCCGGACGTCATCGTCTACCGGACGGAGACCATCGACCTCACACCGACCCGCCCCGAACACGTACTCCTGGTCGTCGAGGTCGTGTCGCCCGGCTCGGAGACCACCGACCGGATCGTGAAGGCGGATCAGTACGCCAAGGCAGGCATCCCTTTCTACTGGCGCGTCGAGCAGACCGCCACCGCTGTCCCGATCGCCTACACCTACGTTCTCGACCCCGCCACCAAGGCCTACAGGGACGGCGAGATGTTCCCCGGCGTCATCAAGGCTGCCGCGCCCTTCTCCGTCACGGTCGACCTGGGAGCCGTCTGACAGCGCTGGAAGGGCCAGTCGGTCGCCATACCCCCATCCTGCCCCAGGTCTCCCACACCACCGCCGCAGGCACGGAAGTCCGGCTCCGCCACTGTGCGCCGTCAGGCGATGGCCGCGATGTCCCCGTCGTCGAAATAAATGGCCTGATGCAGGCGCCCGCCCAAAGCCACAGCAAATCGGGCGAGGACGTCCTGGCCGGAGATGTGCCCCCGCTCGATTTGCGACACACGCCCCTTGGTGACGCCCATACGGTCGGCCACTTCCTGCTGGGTCAGCCCGCGGGCCCGCCGCAGTTCCGCCAGACGGCGGCCGGTCGTCTCCGCGAGAAGCTCCTCCTTGCCCGCCCGTACAGCCTCCTCGCCTCCAGCACGGGCAACATGCTCAGCGCGGATGTCCTGCCAACGCGTGTAGCCGCTCACGATCGTCCTCCTTCTTCCCGGGCCCGTTCCTTCACATAGATCTCGTAGCGCTCTTCGGCCAGCGGAATCGCTGCCCGGTACCACTCGTTCCAGCGCCCCGCTTTATCTCCTGCCACCAGCAGAATGCTGCAACGCCACGGGTCGAAGGCGAACAAGATACGGACCGTACCGGGACGCAGTTCCTTCAGATTCGCCATCGACGAGCCATGGATGGTGTCAACCAGCGGGCGCCCAAGTCCCGGGCCTCCCTCCGCCAGGGCATCCAGTGCCTGCACCACGCGCGCATGCGCCAGGTCATCGAGGCCTTCGATCCAGTCACGCACCTCGTCGACCAGGAAGATCTCCCACTCGCTGCCCATGAAGCCGAGTATAGCGAAGGCTATACCCCTCCAGCGTCGACCGACAACGCGGCGCCGCGCGTGCGCATGCGGTACCGCGGCGCGGGAGGCGGGCTCGGTGCCCCAGCGCCGCGCAGCGACGAGGTACGTAGATTGAATCTACGTAGATTGCGTCTACGCTTCGGAGCACTCATGGCCCGCACCCCCTTCGCCGGCCGGCATCGGGTCACCTTCGCAATGACTGAGCCAGGAGAAGCCAGGGGATGTGAGCGAGGTGCGATCACGCCGTGGTCGGCCGGAGAGCGTCAGCCCAGGCCCAGGCGGGTTATCTCGCGTCCCGCGGAGCGGTCCATCACCATCAGCAGGCCGGCCTCGCGGGTCCTGTCGTAAGCGGCCTCGTCCATGACATCCAGTTGGAACCAGACCGCCTTGGCGCCGATCGCCACGGCCTGGTCGGCGATGCCTCCGGCGAGGGTGGAGTTGACGAACACGTTCACCACGTCCACCGGGAACGGGATGTCCGCGAGGGAAGCGTAGCCCTGTTCTCCGTGCACGCTCCCGGCCTTCGGGTGCACGGGCACCACCCGCTTGCCGATGCGCCGCAGCTTCTCGGCCACGCGGTAGGCGGCCCGCTCGGGGTTGTCGGACAGGCCCACCACGGCCCAGGTGTCTCCGGCAGCGGTGAGAATCTGCCGGATCTCTGTGTCATCGCCATACGTCGTCATGCGCGGCACCGCCGTGCGCCGATGAGTTCCGCACCGGTTACCGCCGACCGCGTGATCATGGGGAGTGCCAGGTCTGTGGACTTCGTCAGCCGCATGAGCCGACGTTAGCCAGTTTGAATACTGTATGCAATAGCGCCGTCTCATCCGCCTGCCGCCGTCGGCCCGGCAAAGGCACTCGGCCGACCGCTGAGGAATCACCCTCGCCTTACACGGGCCCTGGCAGGACAATGTGTGTTCAATGAACGCTTTCTGAGGGGGACGCAGATGCGGGAGAGCCACCGGGCCGAGGCCGACAGGCTGTTGGTGCGGGCCGTGGAGGAGGAGGTGCGGCGGTCGGGCGGGCGGGCCGACGGCGCTGCGTTGCTGGCGCGCGGGCGCGGTGCGCTGGAGTCGCTGGCCGCCGGGGCCGCCGAGGACTACGCGGCGTACACGCACGCGCTGGA
>NZ_LATD01000396.1 GCF_000981895.1 Streptomyces odonnellii
AGAGATCACCGAGTGGTCGTCGATACACCACTCCCGCGGACGTGACCGAGGTAAGCGGCAGGGATGGGGCATGCTCAGAATTGCTCGGACGTGACCCATCGGCTGGCGCTTGGTAGTTAGTGATCGGGTTTTTGACGCCGCTCAGTGGGTGAAGAGGTTGCCCAAGCCCAAAGTCGGCCGGACCATGGAGTCATGGACTACCGTCCCCTCCTGGCTCAGCACACTGTCCAGCTCTCCCACGACGCACCGCGGTGGGACGATGCCGCACAGATCGCCGGGCTCGACCCATACGTGTGCAAGGCCTCGTACGTCTGCGGTGTCATGCGCGAGTTCATGCAGGCCTCTGGGCTCAACTTCGAGCACAACTACCACCTAGGATCGCTCTTCCTCGCCCTCGATGCCACCGAACTGCTCGGCCGGATCGTCAGCGGCAAGCGCGGAACAGACGGCAGCACCGAAGTCCTTCGGACGGGTGTGAGGTACCTGGAGGGTCACGCTGATCCGCAGGCCAGGCCCTTGCCGCACTCCGCAGTGCAGTACGTGAAGCTGAGGAACTTTGCCGGGCATGGCGCAGCGCAGCTCACGCGTACCGTGGCCTTCACCCCTGACTCGACTCAACTGCTGCTCCGGCACTTGGCCTACGTGTTGAACACGATGTGGGAGGACCCATCTCTATCGGCCAACCTGGCCGCAGCTGAGATCTATCCGCTATTCACCGTGGTCAAGGGAAGCCGACAGCCGGTGTATGTGCGCGACATCCAAGAGCACCTCATGACATCTCAGCCGGCCGACGGTCTAGAGCACGACTGCTGGCGATACGACGAGGCCGCGATCCTGGACAACTCATCTCCGTCGCCGAGTGGAACCGCTTGACCACGATGAACACGCCTCCAGCAAGTCCACCGCTCACGCCGGTCTACCCGTACAACAAACCGGGCCAGCCCATCCTCCTGCATGACGGCCCGATGGGTGGGCTCGGCACAGATGATGTCCCCGGTCGCGTCGAGCTGACCTGCTCAAACGGGTTCGACCTTGAGTGGGAGGTTGGCGGTGGCGCGACGCCGGGCTTCGCCAACCGAGACCAAGTTCCCCTGACGCTTCGTCGTCCCATGGGCGACATGGCCCTGCCTGGGTTCCCCCGGAACGTCGATGGTGGTTGGTCGAACGGAGCCGTCTTCGGGAACTCCGATGCTCCCTTGAGCCGAATCCTCGTTCATTGGTTCAACCTGCCCAACTGGCATGGAACGTTGGGACTGGTAGAGGAGACGCCGCGCGGCAAGCATGAATGGTCAGGCCGATGGTCGCTCGAAGCCAAAGGATGGAAGATCACGCTCGACGTTCGTCCTGACCACCAGCAGGTCTGGCAGGAACTCCACAAGACCGACGTGTACGTGATGACGCACGTCATGGAGATGCGTCGCGCCGATGATTCCGTTTTTACGGCCGACGAAGCCGACCCGTTGCTGACGGCGCTGCACGTCGGGATCTCGTTTGCCCTCGGTCGCTGGGCTGCCCCGATGCTGCCCGTGGGAGAAGGCGGCGACGGTCGAGTGGTCTGGGAGCAGTGGCGAGCCGCTCACTGCGACCCGGCACGCTCGAACAGCGATGGCTGGTGGTACGACCAAGATCACGAATCGCTCGGCGACTTCCTGCGTCTGGCGATCGCCGGCTTCCTCGACCCGGACAAACTCACGCCCCTGCGATTCCAGATGATGTACGCGATCTCGGCCTTGCGCAGCCGAGACTTCGTCGAGCCCCGAATCATCATGGGGACGGCCGGCTTGGAGCACATCATGTGGCAGAGCCTCGTCTTGAGCGGTGCCCTGACCGAGCGGGAGTACAAGCGGCGGCCAGCTCACGACCTGCTGCGCACGGTGCTGCGCGACGCCCAGATTCCGGTCGCCATCAACTCTGGCCTGTTGACGGCAGCCGCGCAGCACGCCGCCGATGTGAAGGCAAGGGAGAACAAGGACACTGACGGGGCCGATGTCGTCACGTGGGTCAGGAACCGGCTGGTGCACCCGCAAGAATCGCAGGAGCGGGTCTACGGACTGGACGGGCTGACGCGAGATGCATGGCTTCTTGCTCGCCACTACCTCGTGTTGCTGATCCTCAACTCGCTCGGATATACCGGAACTTACCGGGACCTCACCCGCATCCGAGGCTGGGTAGGCGACGTTGCCAAGGTGCCTTGGGGCTGAACACCGTGGCGCGACCATGCGTCAGGATAGGCCGTATTTACGGACGTCGGCTGCAAGCCGCTAACGACGCCTAACGACAAGACGTTTCCGGACCATTAGGCCAAGCTGACCACTTTTATTTGGAGTCGTAAGGGAGTCGAGGGCTACACGCGGCAGCTGTCGATATGGGTGACTTCGCGGTAGTCGACGATGGTGGGGCTGGCCATGGACTCCCGGTAGACGAGGACGGCACGGCCGTAGGGCCAGGCACTGTCGTTGCCGAAGTTCTGCTGGGCTTCGGAGCAGCTGCCGAACATCAGGCCGCGGACGATGTCCGTGAATTCGGTGTCGTCACGGTAGTCCTGCCCCTCCGGGTAGATACCGGGGCCGAAGGTGACGAACATGGTCTGGGCTGCGGGGTTGAAGGTCACGGTCACGGTGTCACCCATGTACTGCTGTCCTCGAAGCAATGGCTCCGCATCCGTGATCAGATGCCCTGCGGCAGTCTTCTCGGCCGAGGTGGCCGGCAGCCGGGCTGCGGCCCATTCGTCCACGTTGGGCTGGGCGTTGTCGCTGCGGGTGTAAGCGGGGGAGGGGGCGCTGGCGCGTTGGGGCGTTTGGGACGTCGCTGGCGTCGAGGGGGAGACCGTAGCGGG
>NZ_LATD01000397.1 GCF_000981895.1 Streptomyces odonnellii
GGCTCCGTACCCGTGCGCCGGAGCGGCCGGAGGGCGGGGCGGGTGGGGTCAGGGCTGCTGGATCAGTTGGAACGACTGGGCCGCCGAGCCGTTGCACGGGCTCTGGATGAGCTGGGTGCCGGAGGCGGTGGTGGGCGGGGCGCTCAGGCATTTGCCGCTGTGACGGGCCGTGAAGTGGTAGCGGCCTGGTGCCTCGGCGACCGCCCGCCACTGCTGGTTCAGACCGCCGGCGTAGTTCCAGAGCTGGATCGGCGCGTTGTCCGCGGTCGACACATCGGTGACATCGACGGCCTGCTGGGCGTTGCCGCGCGGTCCGATGCGCGAGAAGCCGCTGTCGGTGGTGCGGATCTGGTACTGCTGCGCGAGCGTGCTGTTGCAGGTGTACTGCTGGATCGCCGTGCCGTTCGCCGTGGCCGCGGCCCGCGCGTCTACGCACAGGCTGTTGCCGCTGTTCACCAGCGCGTACCAGGCGGACTCATTGATCGGTCCCGGCGGTGTCGGGTCGCCGACCTCGCCCGTGCCGAGCCACTTGAGGCTGTCCAGGAGGAAGCGGTTCTGGGTGGCGCTGCCGAAGGTGGAGGAGAGCGTCTGGCCCGTCTCGTAGTTCATGGCGTTGTGCCCGAAGTTGGAGTAGATCATCCGGTAGCCGGTGTTGGTCCACATGATCGGGTAATAGCCGCTGTACCAGGACTGGTTGGGGTCCGTGCCGAGCGGGAAGCTCACCGGGTCGACGGAGGACAGGATCTTGATGTTCGGCCGGGTCCTGAGGTCGTTGCTCCAGCTGTACCACTCGCTGACGGAGGAGGTGAAGGTCGCCGGCAGGCCGGTGGTCGTGGGGTGGGTGCGGTCCTCGACCTTGAGCGTCGCGGTGGTCGGGCCCCAGGTGTTGGAACGGAAGTTCCCCGAGCCGAGGAAGTCGTTGTAGTACCAGGACCAGCCGCCGGCGTTCGTGGTGAACGCGGAGACATGGAAGCCGAACCAGGCGCCGCCGCCGCGCATGTAGCGCTCGAAGCCCGCGCGCTGCGCTGCGGTCTGCGGTGCGTCGTCGAGGAAGATCACCACCTGGTACTGGTCCTTGGTGATGCTGGTGAGCTGGTTCCAGTTGTTCGTCGCCGTGTACGTGAAGTTGTTCGCGGCGGCCTGCTGCGGGAACCAGGTGTTGGCCTCCCGTACGAAGCTGATGTGCGCGTCGTCCCAGGTGCCGTTGTAGAACGCCAGCACCTTGAAGGGCGCGGCGGCGGTGCCCTCGGCCCGTACGGCGCCCTGGGCGGCGGGCGCGGCGGTCAGGCCGAGCAGTACGGCGAGCAGCGCGAGGAGCCGTACACCGGCACTCCTCAGGCGGACCCTGTCTCTGGTCATCGGGGGGTGGTCCCTTCCTCTGCCGGTGGGGGGTGGCGCACGAACCGGTCGGGTGAAGCTGTCATGGATATGACATCCCGACCGGTAGGTGTGGCCTGCTCGTGATTTAAGAAGTGAACCAACCTCACGTCAAGGCCCTGGTATGGACCAATGTCGGGTTTGGGGGTGGGGGTTGGTTGTGCTGGTTGACCACGATCACGACCGCGCCCCACAGGGTCCGGTCAGCCACTTGCTCCACGGTCAGCCCCGCCGCTCCGCCTCGGGTGTGCCGCCGGCCGTATCGATCTCGGCCCACACGGTCTTGCACCCCAGCGGTTGCGCGGTGATGCCCCACCGGTCCGCCAGCGCGCCGACCAGCAGCAGCCCGCGCCCCGACTCGTCGTCGGGCGGCGCCTCCCGGTGCGGTGCGGGCAACCGGTCGGGTTCGGTGTCGGTCACCTCGATACGGGGCGTGTCCGTGCCTCGTACGGTCAGCGCGAGCCGGAAGTCCCGCCCCGGCGCGCTCCCATGCCGCGCGGCGTTCGACGCCAGCTCGGCGATGACCTGGGCGGCGGAGTCGAAGGGCAGCCCCCACGAGCGCAGTTGTTCCACGGCCAGCAGCCGCGCGAGCCGGGCGCCCCGCCGGGTGGAGGAGAGATGGACGCTGAACCTGGGGGTGGCGAGCGTCTGTTGGGGCAGAGGATGGCGATCAGTATTTTTGAGATTCACATCACACAGCGTGGCGGCCTGTGCATAGGGTGAAAAGTAACGGCGCCCGTACGGACGGTGACTGTCCTGGGCTCAGCCCGGAAGCTGTCGGAGCTGTCCGGGCTGTACAGCGTGATCGCCCGTGCCCGGCGTCGTTGACAACCAGCGAGCCGGAGGGCCCCAGCATGAGTATCGACAGCAGCGGGACGGATTACACGACGGACGGCGCGGACGAGCCGGACTGGGAGCCGGACCCGGGGGACGACTCCGGCGCGGTGATCGCCGCGGTGGCACGTCAGATCAAGCTGTGGCGCGAGGCCGCGGGCCTGAAACAGGCCGAGTTCGGCCAGGCGGTCGGCTACGGCGAGAACCAGATCTACAAGCTGGAGGCCGGAAAGCGCATCCCCAGGCAGGAGTTCCTGGACCGCGCGGACGAGGTCCTGGGCGCGGGCGGCAAGATCGCGGCGATGAAGAAGGACGTGGCGGAGGCGAGGTATCCGAAGAAGGTCCGGGATCTGGCCAAGCTGGAGGCGGAAGCGGTCGAGCTGGGCGCGTACGGCAACCACAACATGCACGGGCTGTTGCAGACGGAGGAGTACACGCAGGCGCTGTTCGAGATGCGGCGCCCTGCCTACTCCCGGGACGAGGTCGCCCGACAGGTCGCGGCCCGGATGGCACGGCATGAGATCTTCGAGCGTCAGCCCTTGCCAACGCTGACGTTCGTCCAAGAAGAGGTGACCCTGCGGCGGCCCATCGGAGGCACAATGGTGTTGCGTCGACAGCTCGAACACCTACTGGAGGTAGGGCAGTTGCGGCACGTTGAGATCCAGGTGATGCCTACGCACCGCGAAGACCATGCCGGGATGGGAGGCCAGCTTCAGCTCCTGAAACTCGACGACGGTTCTGCAGTGGCGCATTGGGAGGGCCAGTTGGCCAGCCGCCTGATCTCGAACCCGAAGGATCTCCGGATCATCGAGCTGCGGTATGGAATCATCCGGTCCCAGGCTCTGACTCCACGGGAGTCGCTGGCCTTCATCGAGAAAGTGCTGGGAGAGACATGACCCACAAGCCCTCCGCCCCCGGCGGTTCCGCGCTGGAGTGGATCAAGAGCAGCTACAGCAGCAACGACGGCCCGGAGTGCGTCGAAGTCGCCGCCACCCCCGCCGCCATCCTCGTCCGCGACTCCAAGCACCCCCAGGGCCCCCGCCTCACCCTCACCCCGACCTCCTGGGCCGGCTTCATCTCGTCCCCCCCCGAGCGCCGAGCCGCCCACGGGCG
>NZ_LATD01000398.1 GCF_000981895.1 Streptomyces odonnellii
TCTCGCCGAAAACAGCAGGTGGCGGCCCGAGAAGGAAACGCGGTCAACGCGCCCCCATGCCCCCACGCCCCCATGAACACCCCGCCGGTGAACACCCCGCCGGAAGGCACACCGCCAACTCCCGGCCCCACCACGCGGACGACGTCAAGCCAACTTGACTCAACATCAACCAGGTAATCACACAGGTTTACCCGACGACCATGATTGATGTCACACAGTGTTACGCGGAGTGATGCCAGGACTGCACCCTGTGCTGAACGCGGCTGCCTTTGGGTACGGGCGATCCGGCTGCGGCGACCGCATATTGGTTTGCCGCGGGTCGGTCCGGCCGGATAGGAAGCTCGCATGCTACGAGGCGGCAAGGTCGGACTCAGGGCCCGGCACGAGGAAGACATCCCGGTCCTGCGGGCCGAGCTCTACGACGACGTGGTCAACTCCTCACGGGCCGAAAGCGCACCGTGGCGGCCGGTCACGCCCGGCTCGAAGGACCCGCGGCTCGTGGTGGACGCCAAGGACCAGCGGCGCGTCCTGTTCTCCGTGGTGGAACTGACGGGCGGCACGCTGATCGGCACCGCGGCGCTGTGGGGCATCGACACCCACAACCGGTACGCGCACATCGGGCTGGGACTGCTCCCGTCCTGCCGAGGCAAGGGCTACGGCACCGACGTGGTCGCGACGCTGTGCCACTACGGCTTCGTCGTACGCGGCCTGCAACGGCTACAGATCGAAACGCTCGCGGACAACACCGCGATGCTCCGCTCCGCCGAGCGCAACGGCTTCATCCGCGAGGGCGTGCTGCGCTCCTCGGCCTGGGTGATGGGCGTCCTGGACGAGATCCTGCTCGGACTCCTCGCCCAGGACTGGAAGCCGAACTCGAAGGCCTAGGGCCTCTCGCCCGACCGCCACGGGCAGCCGCCCTTGTCGCGCGACACGGCCGCTCATCCCCGCCGTCGCGCACCGCGCTGAAGGAGCCGGCCGGGCGCCGAGGTCGAACCGTACCCGCCGCCCTGCGGGCAGGAGGTCCGCAGCCGGCATCCGCACCCGCGCGCCGACACCCGCGCCTGGACACGGCGGTCGCGGACTCCATCGTGACCGACACCGGTGGCAATCCGCTGGCGCTCATCGAACTGGCGTCGCACCTCGGTGCCGAGCAGTTGGCCGGGGTCGCGCCGATGCCCGAGCCGCTGCCGGTGAGCAGACTGCTGGAGGAGCACTTCCGGCAGTCGGTGGCCGCGCTGCCGCCGGACACCCGGACGCTGCTCCTCCTCATGGCCGCGGCGCCGACCGACGACATGGCGGTGGTCTGGCACGCGGTGGGCGTGCTGGGCCTGCTGGCCACGTGCGCGGTCGCGGCGGTCGAGGCCGGGATCTGGCCGGATGCCTGGTGAAGGCGGCGTTGCCCGGGACGCTGGAGCGTTCCGGGCACGACGTGCGTG
>NZ_LATD01000399.1 GCF_000981895.1 Streptomyces odonnellii
CACCCACCCACCCACGCAGCAGTGACCTGTCGGACGAAGTCGCCGCCGGGGCCAAGGCCGTCGTGCTGCACTTCGCCCAAGCCGCGCAAGCCCCCGTACAGCGCTAAGGCGGTCCCGCGCTCGCCGCGCCCCACCGGCCGACGAACTCCTCCAGGGCTCGGCACCTCAAGGACAGCACCGGGGCGCCGGCGACTTCCGTCCGGCCCCGGCCGCCGGGCAACGGTGAGGGGCGGCGCGGCAGGCCCGGCCGACGCGCAACCGGCTGAACGCCCCCCGATCCCCGGCCGCGGCCGGGGCCGCCCATCCCTTACCCCTTCACTCCAGCCAGGGGACATGGGTAGAGCAGCCGCAACGGGGATGTCAGCGGGCCGACCACGGCGAAACCGCGTGGTGACCTGTCCGGACACGGCGACAGCCCTCCGGGTCTCGCAGCAGTAGGCGCAACCGTTGTCGCAACCTGCTCCTGGCCGACCGGTCACTCAGCCCGGACGGCTCCGTGGACACGGGCCAACTGCCGCAGCTCGGAACGCGCCGCCGGCACCGAGGAGACGGTCTCCCAGTAGGGATGCCGCCACAGCCGTACGGACAGGAGCAGCAGGCGGCGGCGCAGGGCGGTGGTGTCGCAGGGGCGGGGTGCGGCGAGCGCGGTGTAGGTGGCATTCCAGGCGGCTTGCGTCTGCACCAGGTCGTCGGGGAAGTCGGTCACGTCCATACCGGCATTAGATCGCTTGTTCGAATTGCGTGTCACTTCGGACGCGCCCTGCTCCGGCGCCGTAGTCGGGGCGCGGCCCGGCGCGGCCGGCCTCGTGGTCGGGTTCGTGGCCGCCCCGACCATGGCGGTCCAGGCCGTTCCGAGCGACACCTGGGCGGGCGATTTTCCTTCGTGTACGCGGACGCAGTCCTGTCAGCATCCATCCAACTTGACCATTTTCAGTAAGTATTGACAGCTTTTCAGTGTTCTGTCATGTTTTGTTCCGCCGTTTCCGGCGAACGAGCGAGAGGTGATCTCATGCGACGAACCGAGTACGACGCGGGCCAGGCCGCCAAGCGCCTGAAGGTGCCCGCAGCCGCCTTCCGGTGGGCGCGCCACGCCGGACTCATCCCCGACCCGGACGTGTCGTCCTCCCAGTGGTCCCGGGCCGCTGTAGAGGCGCTGGACGCCGCCGCCATCCGGGCCGCGATGTCCTCCCCGCCGATCTCCGGTGGCGCGGCGGCGGACCGGATCGCCGACGCGCTCGGCACCCCGAATCCGACCGCGTACGGCGAGTCGGCGAACGTGACGGCGTTCGTGGTGCGGCGGTTCGTCGACCGCGGCCTGCTGGCCGACCTGAGCGCCAACCCCGACGGGACGCTGCACCACCCCGACCAGGTCGACCAGGTCTGCCGGCGTACGGACCTGGCGGACCTGGTCGCCGCCGACACCCCGCTCGGACCCGAGCAGGCCGCCGCCCGGCTCCGGGTACGCCGGGTGGACTGGGATCACATGGTGCGGCTCGGGTGGGTCCGCTCCCCGCAGTCGATCGAGGTCCGTTTCGGCACGAGCCGGGCCGGGGCCGTCGACGTCGCGCTTTACACCACCGCCTCCGTCGACGCGGTCATCCCGGCCCACCCCGAAGTCGACTGGGAGCAGCTGCGCGCGGTGGAGAAAGGCCGACGCTCCCCGCTCGCGTCGCTGTGCCCGGCCCCGGCAACCGCCTAAGCCTGCGGGCACCCGTACAGCGCTACGACGGTGCTTCTCCGCCCGCCGCGTCCCAGCCGTCCAGGAAGGCGGCCAGGGCGCGGCGTTGCTCTTCCCGACCTGCCGGGCGAGGACGTCGCGGTCGGCGTACGGGGCGACGGCGGGGAGGACCAGGTGCTGCAGTTCTGCCAGCTCCAGCGCCTCCACCTCCCATTGCACGGGATATCGAGGGTCGAAGCCGTAGGGGCGGGCGATCGCAGGCGTCCCCCCACTTTTGGGAAAGAGTCCTCTCCCTGGTGGGACAGGAAGAGGTGTCGCCGGGGCCAAGCGCTGACCCACGCCCGGTGGCCTGCGCAAAAGCAGCATTTGTCAGAGCCACCGACAACCCGTAGGGCAACCGGTAGCCACACTTGTGAGGCGCCTGCACCAGCAACCAGTTGCGCCACCAGATAAGCCACTCCGCAGGCCCGCTCAGTGAGGGCGGGTTGGGGGGCGCCGTCGGGTGCGCAGGCACCCGTGCCCGTGGCGCAGGCGATGGGCGTGGGCTTTCTCGGCGTAGAGATAGGTCACTTCGATCGATTCGCCTGTGTCCGCGCTGACCAGGGTCGAGTAGGCGCCGTTGTACTCCCGGCTCCCGGCCGCCCCTCTCAGGATCCAGTCAGTTGGGGTACGGCTTCAGTCCAACTCGCGTGAGACTCCGAGGTCGGGCTGCCAGCGGGGGCGACTGGCGAGCAGTTGGTTCAAGCCGTCTGGGCTGGCTGGGGCGGCGCACGCTCTGCTTCGTTCCTCATGCGCCTGGATTTTGGAGCCTCGGGACGCTCCGGGTCGGGCGACGCTCCGCAGTCACTTCCGAGATCCCAAATGCTCTTCCGTCGTTGCCGAAAACCGGGCCCGGATGAGCTGTTGACACCCTCAGCGGTTGCGGAGATGGGTCAGCGGCGATTCAAGCAGGGTCAGCAGTTGGGCAACCCTGTGACCTGCCTTTTTGGCGGTTCGGGCCTGCAATTGGGTCAGGGGGGCTGAGAAGAGTTCACGACACGTGACCTTGGAAGGAGCCGTGTCGTGGGCAAAGAGAACGAGCGTATCTTCGCCGGGCTGGATGCTGAGTGGACCTTGGTGTGTGCCGATCCGGACCATGCGGCGGCCGTCGGCGGCTGGCTCCGGGAGGCGGGGGTCTTCACTTCGGGGGAAGTGCCTAGCACTTTGGAGGGTCTGCTGGCCGCGCTGCGGGACCGGGACCTGGCGCACGGCCGGGATCACAGCGACGTCTGGCTGGGTGCCCTGCTGCGGGAGGCCGCAGGTGAGGGGGCCGACGCGCAGTTGGCTGCTCGGGTGGTGGTGCAGGCCATGCTGCCGGGGGCGTTCCGGATGGCGCGGCGGCTGATGCGGTCTGGGCGGAATTTCGATGAGGTCGGGCAGACGGTGGTCGCCTGTCTGTACCAGGTGGTGCGGACGTATCCGCTGTCGAGGCGGGGGAAGGTCGCGGCGAATCTCTTGCTGGAGACGCTGCACTGGGCGAGCCGGGAGCTCAAGGCGGAGTGCGAACCCGACAGCGTGGAGTTCCTTCTGCCCGAGGTGGCGTCGAACCTCATCTCCGACGACTCCGGGGAGACACCCGAGGAGGCGGCTTGGCGCGGGGTGCTGGCGCAGCAGGCCGCTGCCAAGGACTTGGTAGGGGCTGCGGCTGAGGAGCTGTCGGGGGCGCGTGGCGAGTTGGTCGAGTTGCTGGTCTGGGCGGTCGCTGCGGGGGCAGTGGAGGCCGGGCGGGCTCGGGTGATCGCGCGCGAGACGCGTGAGGGTGCGCGGGAGGAAGCGGAGCGGGCGGGGATCTCGCCGGTCGCGTGGCGTCAGCGGCGCAGTCGTACGGTGCGTCAGCTGCGGGTGGTGGCTGCGGAGTGGGTGCAGGCCGCGTGAGGACGCGCGGGAATTCGTGCTGCGGGGTGTCACGTCTGGGGCGGCGGCACTCCTTGGTGTGGGTGTGCGGCGGAGTGGCCGCCGTCTTCACACACGAGGGAGGGGCCGGGATGGCGGACAGGGCGGCGGATTCCGGGGGCGGCGCGGACGAGGTGCTGCTGGTGCGTGCACGGCGTCGGGTGCGCGGGCTGGTGGTGTTGCTGGAGGTGGCGCCGTTCGGCGAGCAGACGGTGGCGGCGATGCGCGCCTATCTGGACGAGGAGGCGGCGCCGGCTCGGGACGCCTTCGCCCGGTGGGTCGCGCTGTCTCCTTCCGTACGTGCCGAGCGCGTGGGACGGCTTCGGGAGGGGCTGTCGTGAAGCGCCGCAAACGTGCCAGCGCCGGCGGGGAGTTTGAGGCGGCAGAGCGGGGCGGCTGGCTGACTGGGGCATCCACGGGAGCGGTCGCCCTCGGGGTGGCGACTGTGCGCCGTACAGCGTGGGTTCTGCTGATCGCCGGTCCGCTGCTGGGAGCCGTGGCGCTGGCATCCCAGCCGTCGGCTCCTTCGGGACCGGCGACCGTGATCGAGCGGGGCGAGGGGGCGACGGGTCCTGCCGGGTTCGCGGAGATGTACGTCGCCGCGTATCTGGATGCGGGTGAGGGCTCCGAGGAGGAGCTCGCCGTGTTCTACCCGGACGCCGCCTCTCTGGACTTGAGCGGGCCGGCAGGCGCGGTGCGCGTGCAGCGGGTGGCGGCGGTCGGGGTGAAGGACGTCTCCGTGCAGTACTGGACGGTGACCGTGGCTGTCCGGGTTCTCCAGCCCTCGCCGCAGAACGGCGCGCAGCAGGACGAGGGCCAGGTCGAGGCGAGCGGCGCGGTGAAGGAGGTGGCGCAGCAGCGGTACTTCCAGGTGGCCGTATTCGCGCGGAAGGCGGGCGGTCAGGACCTGGTGGCGACCACGCTTCCTGCGGAGGTTGCCTCTCCTACGGCCGGTGAGGGGCCGGGGCTGGAATACGGGTCAGTACGTGCGGCCACAGGGTCGGATCCGGCGGTCGGGACGCTCCGTGCCTTCTTCGGCGCGCAGTTGGCCGGGCAGGGCGAGGTGAGTCGCTATGTGTCCCCGGGCGCCGTGCTGGATGCGGTGCGGCCAGCGCCATACCGGCAGGTGCGTATCACGCAGATCGCGGTGGCAGGCCGGGACAGCGACGTGCCGGAGCTGGGTGACCCGCAGGGTGCCGAAGTGGCCCAGTTGCTGGTCCAGGTGGAAGCGCAGAGGCCGGACGGTGTGGTGCGGCCTTTGGCGTACGCGGTTGACCTGCGGGGCCGGGACGGGCGGTGGGAGGTGGCCGCCGTCGGCGGTGCGCCTCTTCTCGCTACTGGTACCCGCGCTCTGTCAGAAACGAAATGAGGCAGGAATCAATGGACACTTCGCTGGCTGTCGGCATCCTTGATGACGTCAACGGGATGGGCACCGACATCAAGACGATCCTCGGCAGCACCGTTCTGATCATCATGTATCTGGCTCTGGTGGCGGGGGCTGGCTTCACTACGCGGTCGATCCTCAAGACTGGGGTGGCCGCGATCGGCGGCGCGATCGTGCTCGGCATCGTCGCTGCCCAGACCGTGCTGAGCAGCAAGACCGCTGAGGAGCTGCGGACGGACCACAGCGCGGCCCGGCCCGCTGGCGTGGTGCGCATCGTGGACACGCTGCCCTCGCTGTCGTCGACGGGTGGTCTGCGGTGAACGAGGCGGAGGAAGTGCTGGTGGGGCGCTGTTACACCAAGGCGCGCCGCCACCGGCATGTGATCGGGCAGTGGGACGGGCACCGGCTGATCGGAGGCCCGTACACGGTGCCGCAGTTCGTGACGATGGCCGTGGTGCTGGGGCTGATGGTCCTCACCCGTGGGTTGTGGGCGCGGTTCGGGTTGCTGGACGTCGTGCCGCTGATCGCGGTGCCGTACGCGTCGTCGTTCGTGGTGCGGCAGCTGCACATCGACGGCCGGAGCCCGTTCGCGGCGGCGGCCAGCGCGATCGGCCTGGCCGCCGCTGCGAAGGGCGGTCGCCTCGGTGGCCGACCGCTGCCGCGCCGACGGCCGCATCTTCTGCTGGGGAGCAGCACGCTCACCTGGCGTACGCGTCCTGGCGGTCCTGTTCGTACGGCGCCAGCCGTGGTGGGGGGTGGGGTGGCGCTGTCGAATGCGGCGGCTCTGCTCGCCGCCCGCCGGGTCGCCATCGCGCAGCAGAGGGGCTGATCAGGATGCGGATGCCGATCCGGCATGTGGCGGGGAATGTCATCTGGACGCTGAACGGCACCGTGTGGGGGCTGTGGCGGGTCCAGGGGGCGGACCAGACGCACGCCACCGCGACGGCGAAAGCACGTCGGCTGCACGCACTGGAATCGCTGGTGAAGAAGCTGCACGGGGAGTCGATGTGGCTGAGCCTGTGCCCGCAGGTCGATCCGCGGGCGGTGGTGCGGCAGATGACCGAGGGCATCAACATGCCGGCCAGCGAGCGGTACACCGAGCTGGCGCACCGGGTGCTTGATGAACTGGAGCAGCTGGAGCTGACGGGGCGTACGGACTGGCTGGCCGTGCCGCTGCCGGCCGTCAACTCCCGTCAGGCCGTGCGGGAGGTGGTGCAGGCGGCGCGCGCTGAGGTCGCGCTCCAGCTCGGGCTGCTGCCGGCTCCTGTCTCACGGAAGGAAGAGGAGCGCCGCGTCCGGCAGGCCGGGGAGGTGTCCGCGTCCTGGCCCGGGTCGGTGAAGACGCGGGCGGCCACGGAGTCCGAGATTCTGTGGATCTACGGGCATTCCGCACGGCGCGGGGTGCTGGAACCGCTGCTCCCTCCGCCGGATGAGCCGCGCGGGATCCGTGGCCGGGGGCGGGGAGTTGCGGCGTTCGGGCAAGCCGTCCTCTCCGAGGGTGCTGTCGGCCATGTCCCGGACCCCGAGGACCGGGACCAGGAGGGGGCGCAGCTCTTTCGGCGCAGATGGCTGCAGGTCGCCACCGAGTGGGGCGACTCCTATCAGGCGTTCCTGACGCTGTCGGAGATGCCGGAGTCCTTCCGGTTCCCCGGCTCGGAGTACCTGGCGGCGCTGGATACGTTCGCGTTTCCCGTGGACTGGGTGATGCGGCTGAGCGTCACCGCAGGGGCCAGGGCCGAGCCGAAGACCCGGCGGCAGGCGAGGGAGCTGGCCGGGCAGCCGGAGGAGTACGCGCAGGACCCGGCCGGAGCTCCGGCGAACATCGAGAAGGCGGGCGACAGCCTGGCCGAGTACCGGGAGCGCCTTACCAGTTCGGCCACCGAGGTCGAGGTCCGGGCCATGGGCGCGTTCTGCGTGTGGGGATCTACACCGCAGGAGGCGGAGGAGCGGGCGACGGCGCTGGCCGGCGACTTCGGCAGTGACGAGTACACCTTGGCCCGGCCGCTGGGTGAGCAGGAGCGGCTGTTCTACGGCATGCTCCCCGGAGCCCGTACGCCGCAGGTGATGACGCAATACTCCCAGTTTCTGCTCGCGCGGGACTTCTGCATGGCCGCCCCGTTCGCGGCGACCGAGCTCGGGGACGAGCGCGGCCCGCTGTACGGGTTCCAGATGTCGGGGGGCGGAGTCCGGCCGGTGCTGGTCGACTGGTCGCGCGGCCCGGCCAAGCAGACGTCCGCGTCGGCGGCGTTCATCGGCGAGCTGGGCGGCGGCAAGTCGGTAGCGATGAAGGCGGCGGTGTACTGGGTCCTGGCCGCCGGCCGGAAGGCGCGGCGGCCCGGCAGCCGGGGGCGCGCCGTGATGGTCGACCGCACACCGAAGCAGGAGTGGCTGCGGTTCGCCCGCAGCTGCCCGGGCAGCGTGCAGTCGATCACCATCGACAAGTCAGCCGAGGTGTCGCTGGATCCGCTGCGGGTGTTCACCCGGGTCCGGGGCGGGGTGAAGCCGGACCTGAGCGAGGCACAGCGGCTGGTCGAGTCGTTCTTGGGGATGCTGCTGGGGATCCGTCCGATGGACGAACTCGGTGATGTGCTGTCCGAGACCGTCGCGCACGTCCTGGCCTCGGCACGACCGTCCATGCGGGCGCTGCTCCAGGAGCTCACGCGGCGGGGGCAGGCCGGCGATGCGTCGTCGGAGACGCTGGCCCGCAAGCTCGCCAAGCACGACCGCCGGGACCTGGCGAAGGCGGTGTTCGATCCTTCGCTTCCGGTTCTGGACACGGACGCGGACGCGGTCGTCTTCTCCGTGTCCAACCTGGCTCTGCCCAAGGTGTGGGAGCTGGCCCCGGGCCATTTCGAGCGGCTCTCACCGGAGAAGGTCTTCGGCCGGGCGGCCCTCTACCTGATCGCCACGATCTGCCGTGACATCGCGTTCGACCCGCGGGGTGCGGACGAGTTCTGCGCGGTGGTGTGGGACGAGTGCTGGTGGCTCACCTCTTCCCCGGAGGGCCTGGACCTGCTGCTCGAACTCGTGAAGGACGGGCGGAAGCACAACTCCGGTGTGCTGGTCGGCAGTCACGATGCGCACGACATCGGCCCCGACAACGACACCGGCCAGATCCTGCGGGGCCTCTTCCCCCGTCGGCATCTCTTCCGGCACACCAGCAAGAACCTGGCCCGTCGCGGCCTGACGTTCCTCGATCTCGATCCCAACGACAGCGATCTGGTCGAACTGGTCACCACCCAGCTCTCACCACTGGACGAGTCCGACGCCGCGCAGGCACAGCGCGCCGGCGAGTGCCTGGTGCGGGACCTGTTCGGACGCGTCGGCGGGATGCGGGTGAAGATCCCGCTCGATCCCCAGGCCGCTGAGGCGATCCACTCCGACCCCGGCAGCACGGGTACGGATGAGGACGACACGGCGGAGGCGGCCGCGTGATACGCGGCGGGAGCTGGGGACGGTACGAGAACGCGGGGCGCTGCGCGGGGCTCGGGCTGCTGCTGGTCGCCCTCGCCGCGATCACCGCGCTGCTGCTGGCCTCACCGGCCGGCGCGGACACCCCGGCCCCGCCCGCCATGCCCAGCGCGGGACCGAGCACCGGCGCACCGGCGCGGCCTGCCGCACCGCAGCCGGAAGCCGACGACAGCGAGGAGGTCCGCAAGTCGAAGGAGCGGATGAAGAAGGACCTCGACAAGGCGGTGGAGAATTACAAGAAGACGCACCGCAGCGGCGTGCTGTCGGCGTTCGAGGTCACCGACCAGTACGGCATCCCGGTCTCCGCCTACCAGGTGACCTCCGATTCCGGCGGCATCACAGACGTCCAGATGAAGCTGCAGAGCGCCATCACGGAGAGTTTGTTCACTTTCACCAAGTGGATGATCTCCCTCGGTTGCTGGCTGGTCTTGTGGGCACTGTCGTGGTCCCTGGCTGCGATCCTGCTCAAGCCGGCGATGGCCGTCTCCGACGCCCTGTACGGCCAGACGATCGTGCAGATGGGACTGCCCGGACTGCTTATCGCGTTCTCGGGCACCGTGGCCGTCTGGCACATCTTCTTCGGCAACCGCGCCCGCGGCTGGGGCGAGATCGCTGCCTCCACCGTGATCTCCGCCCTGGCGGTCTCCACCTTCGCCGCTCCCCCGCAGATGCTGCTGTCCCCTCAGGACGGCGCGGTCGGCACGGCCCGGGACGTGGGCATCGCGGTCTTCGCCATCACCATGGACACGCAGGATTCACTGCCCGCCGGCAGCAAGGCCGACGCGAAAAAGCTGACACGGCCGATCACCGACAAGCTGG
This sequence comes from Streptomyces odonnellii, assembly GCF_000981895.1. Taxonomy (GTDB): domain Bacteria; phylum Actinomycetota; class Actinomycetes; order Streptomycetales; family Streptomycetaceae; genus Streptomyces; species Streptomyces odonnellii. The sequence continues at coordinate 9,285 of NZ_LATD01000399.1, forward strand.
TCGACGCGTTCATCGTCCAGCCGAGCATGATGCTCTCCTACGACCAGACCTTCGACGCGGAATGCACCGAGCTGTACTCCAAGTCCCGCGTACAGCAGGCCGTGTTCGATGAAGCCTTCGCCAAGGCCCTGAAGAGGATCAAGGACGTCCCGTCCGGATGGGACCTCGTCCCCGTCGTCGGCCAGAAGATCGAAGACGTCATGAATGAGCGGGCGTTGGAATACGTCCGCGACCAGATGTTCAGTGTCGAGCCCACGGAAGAGTTCGAGAAGGCGTGCGTCAAGGGCGACGCGGACCAGGCCAAACGAACGAGCTGGGACAAGGCCGGCGGGGCCTTGTTCGTCCTCTTCGCCTCCCTGCTCGTCTTCTGCCTCCTGCTCGCCACCGGGTTCAGCTACCTGGTCACCCAGATGCGCCTCGCCATCGAGGCGATGCTCGCCCGGGTCGCCCTGGCGGCCGGCATCATGCCCGGTCCTGGCCGGGCCTGGATGTGGGAGCGGGGCACCGCGATCCTGCGTCTGCTCGGTCTGATGGTGGTCATCGTGGTCGCCCTGGCCGTCACCATCCAGCTGGTCACCAGCGTGCTCAGCGCCCCGCCCGACGTCATCCCCGGCGGGCTGACAGTCCGTTTCTTCGTCGTGGACGTCGTAGTCATCGCCGGGTTCGGCTACCGCAAGAAAATCGCGAACAAGTCGAAGGCATGGGCGGCGCAGGCCCGGACGCGGGTGGGCAACACTCGCTTCGGCGGCAGGGCCCCCGCCCAGATGGATACCACGGGCAAACGGTGCCGCTCGTTCGTCGCCTCCGCCGCGAAGACGGCGCTGGTCCTCGGGGCGATGGCCGCCACCGGCGGAACCTCCTCCGCTCTCGCACTCGGAGGCCACGGATCGGCCGCGCTCTCCACCCGGCTCGGCGCGCGAGCCGTGCGGCGTGGCGGCGCAGCCGTCGTGCGGGGTACCGGCCGCCTGGCCGCCGGGAGCGCCCGCGCCGCCGCGGGCGTCGGGAAGTTCGGCCTCAAGTACACGGTCGGGGCACCCGTTTACGCCCCGCGTGCCGCCCGGGCCGCACAAGCCGCCGTCCGCGCCGCGCCGGGCAGGGCCGGACAGGGAGCGGCCGCGCTGCGCGAGCGGCTCACGCAGGCCGCTGTGCCCCGTGTCGATGCGGCGCGGAACTTCACCAACGAGTACTGGACGAACATCGGAGGCCGTTGGGCGGCCAACCAGGTACGTATCCACCGCGGGCTGCCGCCCCGGTCCGCACCCGCCCCGCGGCGCACCAGGCCGGTATCCGTTCCCCGGCCCGGACCACGCCCCGCCGGGCCGCCCCAGCCCAGGCCTGTTCCCCGCCCTGCCGTGCAGCGGGCGCCCCGGAGGGTGCCGCCGCACCCGTCCCAGCCAGCCGCCTCAGCGCGGCAGGCTGCGCTGCAG
>NZ_LATD01000004.1 GCF_000981895.1 Streptomyces odonnellii
AGACAGCCCCGGCCGCGCGTCCCGCCTCCCGCCTACAGGCCCGTGCGCCACCTGCCGGACGCGGGAAGGCAGCGGCGGGAGCGCCCGCGCTGGGGGACCCGGGTGGCGACGACGCTCTCCGTGCTGGTGCTGGGGGCCGGCGGGATCGGCCACGCGGTGATGACCAGCCTGGACACCGGGATCGGCCGGGTCGACGCCTTCAAGGACATGAAGAACCGGCCCGCCGCCGGCCAGGGCCTGAATCTGCTGCTCGTCGGCACCGACGGCCGCGACCGGATCACCCAGGACGAGCGGCGGGCCTACCGGCTCGGCGGGGCGCCGTGCCACTGCACCGACACGATCATGCTGGTGCACCTCTCGGAGAACGGGGAGCGCGCGAGCGTGGTGAGCGTGCCGCGCGACAGTTACGCGGAACTGCCCGAGCACACCGATCCCGCCACCGGCAAGCAGCACCGCTCCCATGTGGTGAAGCTGAACGCGGCGTACGCGGAGGGCGGGCCGAATCTGACGGTCAGGACCCTTGAGCACATGACGGGTGTGAAGATCAACCACTATCTGGAGGTCGACTTCGCGAGCTTCATGAAGACGGTGGACGCGCTGGGCGGGGTGGAGATCTGTACGCCCAAGGCGCTCAAGGATTCGTACACCGGTCTCGATCTGACCCCCGGTACGCACAAGCTGAACGGCGGCCAGGCTCTCCAGTACGTACGGTCGCGGCATGTCGACGGCGCGGCGGATCTCGGCAGGATGCGGCGCCAGCAGCGCTTTCTGGCCGCGCTGATCAGCCGGGCCACCTCCAGCGGTGTGCTGCTGAACCCGGTGAAGTTCCGGGACGTCACGTCGACGATGCTCAACTCCGTACGGGCGGACGCGGGGTTCGGTACGGAACAGATGCTGGCTCTCAACGAGGCGATGCGCGGCTTCTCACCCTCTTCGTCCGAATTCACCTCGGTGCCGCTGGCGGGCAAGGGGCACGGTGTGGCGGTCAAGGGGGTCGGCTCGACGGTGAAGTGGGATCCGGTGAAGTCGAAGGCGCTGTTCCGGGCGCTGCGCGAGGACAGACCGCTGACCGGCCGGAAGAGCCGGCCGGAACAGGAGTCGGTGTCCAGGCCGGTGGCTTCGACGGCGAGCGGGCAGCACGGGAGCGGGCAGTACGGGAGCGGGCAGCCGACGGCGCTGGTCGAGGTGGCGCCCGAACAGATCCGGGTGCAGGTCTACAACGCGACACGCAAGGACGGACTCGGCCGCCGCGCCGACGACGCCCTGCGCGCCACCGGTTTCGCCACCACCGGCTCCCCCCTCAACGCCGACGAACGCGATCTGGCACGGACGGTCGTGCAGTACGACCCGCGCTGGGACCGCTCGGCGAAGTCCCTGGCAGCCGCCCTGCCCGGCAGTGAACTGCGCCCGTCGCGGCAGCAGGGCCCGACGCTCAAGGTGATGATCGGCACGGACTACAGGGCGGTGACTCCGGTACGGGCCGGGGAGCCGCCGAAGGACGGGCAGGACGACCAGTTCGGGACGGTGACCGGGGACGAGGTCGTCTGCCCCTGAGTTGGTCCGGCTCCGAAAAGCGTCCTCACGGTCCGGCGGACAGGCGCTAAGGGCTGTCCCGTAATCGCTGGTGGGTCAGCGCGCGGCGTCAGATGCGGTGCATCGCAAGGCGGAGGGACGTCCCCATACTGGGCGTATGGGGATGTTCCGACAACGCGGCGAGGTGCCGTAGCTGTCGTTGCGCGCCCGCCATGGATTGCGGGACAGCCCTTAGGGCGCGGCGGACAGGCGCTCGGTGTCCCGGCCCGGCGAGATGCCGAATGTCTTCCGGTAGTCGCGGCTGAACTGCGACGGACTTTCGTAGCCGACGCGATAGCCGATCTCCGCGACACTTCCGGACCGGGTCATGAGGAGAACGCGGGCCGCTTGGAGCCGGATTTGCTTCTGGAACTGGATCGGTGTCATCGATGTTGCGGAACGGAAATACCGGTGGAAGGACGATTCGCTCATTCCGGAGAGCGCCGCCAGGTCCGCCACACGAATGGGTTCGCGGAAATGGTCGCGAATCCAGCGGATGGCCCGGGAGATATGCGTGACAGCGCTGTTGGCGAGGCCGATCTGCCGTACGAGAGCGCCCTGGTCGCCGGTGACGAGCCGCCACAGGATCTCCCGCTCGTACCCGGGCCCGAGCACCCGCAGATCGTCCGGGCGGTCGACGAGCCGGAGCAGCCGTACGACGGGATCGAGCAGCTCCGGAGTCGCGTCGCTGATCGCGAGACCGGAGAACGCCGGCGGCTTCGCGGACCCGGTGGTCTCCAGCAGCAGCGGCGCGATCGCCGCCGGCCGCAGCCGCATGGCGAAGACGCTGAACGGTTCGTCCGGACCCGCCTCCAGCGCCTGGCCGATCACCGGTAGGTCCAGCGACACGACGAGGAACTGGCCGGCGCGGTAGTCGTACGGGACCCCGTTGAGCACGGTGCGCTTGACGCCCTGGGCCACGACCACGAACGACGGCTCCGTCATCGCGCTCTCCGGGGGCGTGGGCCGGTCCGTGACCATCGCGGTCACGCCGTCCATGAGCGTCCTCCGCCCCAGCGGTCCGCCGTCGGCGTGCCGCACGATCAGCGTGCGCAGTTCATCGAGCAGGTCCATGCCTCCAGCGAACCACCTGGCGCCGGGGCGCCACCACGCGCCTCGGCACGGTACGAGCGAGGTTGACGGGATCGTGCAAGACGGCAGCAGGATCGGGTTCACGCCCGGGCGAACGCGCGTGGTGCGATGGACAGGTCCGTACGACGACCCGGGATTCACGCCCGGGAGAATTCCGGCCGGAAAAATCACGACCGGTCAACACGACCGGTCAAGTAGAAAGGCGCGCGCCGATGGAACGCAGGACCCTGGGAAAGACCGGAATATCCGTCAGCGAGCTCTCACTGGGTGCGATGATGTTCGGCCGCATGGGAAATCCGGATCACGAGGACTCGATCCGTGTCATCCACCGTGCGCTGGACGCGGGAATCAATGTCATCGACACCGCCGATGTCTATTCGCTGGGCGAGTCCGAGGAAATCGTCGGGAAGGCGGCCAGGGGCCGCCGTGACGATCTCGTCATCGCCACGAAATTCGGGCTGCCGATGGGCGAGGACCCGAACCGGCGGGGCGGCTCACGGCGGTGGATCGTCCGCGCGGTCGAGGACAGCCTGCGCCGTCTCGGTACCGACCACATCGACCTCTACCAGATGCACCGCCCCGACCACGGGACGGATGTCAGCGAGACACTGGCGGCCCTGACCGATCTGGTCCGCGCCGGGAAGATCCGGGCGTTCGGCTCCTCGATGTTCCCCGCGGAGCTGATCAGCGAGGCCCAGTGGGCGGCGGAGCGCCAGGGTTCGTACCGGTTCCTGACCGAGCAGTCGATGTACTCCCTCTTCACCCGCGGGCCCGAGAGGGCGGTGTTCCCGACCGCGCAGCGCCATGGGCTCGGCATGCTGACCTTCAGCCCGCTCAACGGGGGCTGGCTCTCCGGCCGGGCCGACCTGGCGTCGAGCCACCGCGCCTCGTCCCGGCCCGCGCACTACGACACGACGACACCGACCGGCAGGCTCAAGGCCACCGCGCTCACCGGACTCACCGCCCTCGCCGGAGAGATGGGCATCACACTGCCGCATCTCGCGATCGCCTTCGCCCGCGCGCACCCGGCCGTCACATCCGTACTGATCGGTCCGCGCACCGCGGAACAGCTCGACGGAGTCCTGCCGGGTGCGGACATCGACCTGCCGGACGACGTTCTGGACCGTATCGACGCGATCATCACGCCGGGAACGGACCTCAGCCCCGCGGACAACTACGCGACCACGCCGCCCGCGCTGGAGAACCCGAGGCTCCGCCGACGTTCCGCCGGGACCGTGTCCGGGATCTAGCCGCCGGGACCGCGTCCGGAATCCAGTGCCTCTCCCTGCAAGGTCTGCCGGTCGCGGCACTAGTTGTCGATGCCCTCCGCCGCCCGCTTCTCCCTTAGTTCCTGGATCTCCCGGCGCCGGGCCAGCCGGTGCGTGCGGCGGATCTGGGCCTCCTGGTAGCGGCGCTTGTCCCGCTCGGTCTCCGGGATCACCGGCGGTACGGGCCGGGGCCTGCCGTCCGCGTCGACGGCCGCGAAGACCAGATAGGCGCTGCCGACCTGGGTCGCCGGGGTCGACTCGTTCCAGCGCTCGGCAAGGACCCGTACACCGATCTCCATCGAACTGCGCCCGGTCCAGTTGCACTGCGCGCGTACGTGGACCAGGTCGCCCACGCGGACCGGCGCGAGAAACACCATCTCGTCCATGGAGGCGGTCACCGCCGGGCCGCCGGAGTGGCGCCCCGCGACGGCGCCCGCCGCGTCGTCCACGAGCTTCATGATCACGCCACCGTGCACCGTACCGAGCAGGTTCGTGTCACTGGCCGTCATGATGTGGCTGAGCGTGGTACGGGAGGCGGAGGTGGGCTTGCCCGGTATCCCGGACTCCGGCCGGGTGGCCTGATCTGTCATGCGCCCCACCTTATGCGGCCTCTGTACAGCGGCCGGGCAGGGGCCCGGGCGCTGTACAGAGGCCGCATAAGGTGGGGCGCATGACAGATCAGGCCACCCGGCCGGAGTCCGGGATAC
>NZ_LATD01000040.1 GCF_000981895.1 Streptomyces odonnellii
GGGTCGGGGGCGGGCGGTGGCGCGGGGTCGGTCAGATCGGTGCCGGAGACCTGGAGCTTGGCCAGCTCCTTGGGCCAGCCGTCGAGCGGTACGGGCGGGAAGACGCGTACCTCGGCGGGAGGCGTCTCGTCCTGGGCACCCGGCGTGCCGTCCGCCGGGGGAGCCGTGCCCGGCCCCGGCCCCGTACTCGTACCGGTGCCGGTCACCGTGAGGCCCGGCAGCGCCGAAGCCCGGCGCCACTCCGCGCCGCGCGCCCGCCGTACCACCTTGCGGATCCTGGCGTCCTGCCAGTCGCGCATCGCCCGCGCCCACTCGCCCTCGCCCAGCGACCGTTCGTCGGAGAGCATCACGAGCACCGCGCGGGCCGCCGTCTCCAGGGCGTCGGTACGGGCCGGGGGCGCGGCCTTCTCGATATGGACCACCAGCGGCAGTACGAACTGCGGGGCCTCGTCGCGGTCCGTCCGCTCGTGCCGGAAGGGGCTGTCGGTGCGGGTGGCCTCGCCGCCGCTGCCGGCGCCCGTGCTGGTGATGTCGTCGCTGTCGCTGCTCACGCGTCCAGTCTGCCAGCCCCTCCCGCCGCTTCCCGCGGCCGGAATCCCGGCCGGAATCTTGGCGGAATGAACGCCTCCGGGCGAGGATGCACGCCATGAAGAGCGATCTGTTCAACACGGAACATCTGGCCCAGCCGGCGACCGCCCCCGGGATGAGCCTCCAGAACTCCAAGTCGATCAAGTACGCCGTCAACGGCGAGATGCACGCACGGCAGGGATCCATGATCGCCTACCGGGGCAGCCTCCAGTTCGAGCGGAAGAGCCAGGGCATAGGCGGCATGCTCAAGCGGGCCGTCACCGGCGAGGGCCTGCCGCTGATGGCCGTACGCGGACAGGGCGAGGCCTGGTTCGCACAGGAGGCCGCCAACTGCTTCATCGTGGACATCGAGCACGGCGACTCGCTCACCATCAACGGCCGCAACGTCCTCTGTTTCGACGCGACCCTCTCGTACGACATCAAGACCGTGAAGGGCGCCGGCGTGACCGGCGGAGGACTCTTCAACAGCGTCTTCACCGGTTACGGCAAGCTCGGCCTGATCTGCGAGGGCACCCCGATCGTCATTCCCGTCACCGCGCAGGCGCCGGTCTACGTCGACACGGACGCGGTCGTCGGCTGGAGTACCCAGCTCGGCACCTCGCTGCACCGCTCGCAGTCCGTCGGTTCGATGATCCGCGGCGGCTCGGGCGAGGCCGTGCAGCTCATGCTCCAGGGCGAGGGCTTTGTGATCGTACGGCCGAGCGAGACCACCCCGACCAAGCCCACCGCCCACTGACCTGGGCGCCAGTGGGTACGCTCGACGGCATGGGTGCCATGGAGGAGACGGCGGCGGGGACGGCGCCGGAGACCGTTCACGCGGACTGTGTGGAGTGCGGTGAGCCGACCGAGTACCCGGAGTCGGTCAGGGGCGCGACGCGCTGCCCCGTCTGCGAGTGGCACGAGGCCCAGCGGACGGCCTGCTCGGGCTGAACCGCGCGCGCCACCGGCCCGCTCGCTCGCGGCGCCGTACCCGCCCTCAGCGCCGCATCAGCTCCGAGACCTTGACGAAGCGGTAGCCCCGCTTCCGCAGCTCGGGGACGATCTTCGCGACCGCCTCCTCCGTCGTGGGCGCCGCGCTGCGCGTGCAGTGCATGACCACCAGTGAGCCCGGCTTCACATCCTTCAGCACCTGCTCGGCCACCGCGTCCGCGTCCGTGGCGAAGGCGTCCCCGCTGACGACGTCCCACTGGACCGCGGTCACCTTGGTGGGGGCCAGCGCCCGCAGCGCGTTGTCGTCGTAACAGCCGCCCGGGAAGCGGAAGTACGGCACCACGTTCCGCACGCCCGCGGCATGGAACGCGCTGAACGCCCGCTGCACATCAGAGGCCATCTTCTTCCCGTCGATCGTCGGCAGCCCGTAGCAGTCGCCGGTGAAGGCGTGGTGGCTGTACGAGTGGTTGGCGACCTCGAAGAGCGGGTCGCCGCCGATCGCCTTGGCCTGACTCGGGTACTGCTCCGCCCACCGGCCCGTCATGAAGACCGTCGACGGCACGCCGAGCCGCCGCAGCAGCGCGATCAGGGCCGGGTTGTCGAACTCCTCACCCTCCGCCGCCCGGTCACCCTGGTCGGCCGTCATATCGGCGTCGAAGGTGAGCGCGACGGTCTTGCCCGCGGCCAAGGTGCCGCGGGTGAAGACGGGTGTCAGACCGTCGGCGGCCGGTGCCAGGGTCGGGATCCTGCTCCCGTGTCCGGGCGCCCCGGCGGAGTGGGGGCGGGCGGTGGACGAGCGGGAACCGGTGTCGGAACCGCAACCGGTGAGAGCGAGGGTGAGGGCGAGACCGAGTCCGACGACGGGCGTGAGCATGCGTACATATGTGGTCACTCACGGAAAATATATGATGATCTGTCCGTAAGTGGTGCACGGCACACCCTCGGCGCTCCGCTGTCCGTCCACGTGTCCGTCAGGGCATCGACAGCAGCTTCTCCCGCGCCTCCCCGACATCGAACTCGCCCTTCGGATACGCCGGGTCCATCGCCTCCAGGTGTTCCAGCAGCAGGGTGCTGATCGCCCAGTTGCGGTACCACTTGCGGTCCGAGGGGACCACGTACCAGGGGGCCGCGTCGGTGGAGCAGCGTTCGAGGGCCAGTTCGTAGGCCTCCTGGTACGCGGGCCACAGGGCGCGGTCGTCGATGTCCGCGGGGTCGAACTTCCAGTGCTTGTCCGGGTTGTCCAGCCGTGCCAGCAGCCGGGCGCGCTGCTCCTCGTAACCGATGTGCAGGAAGACCTTCACCACGGTCGTGCCCCGGTCGGTGAGGCCCTGTTCGAAGCGGTTGATCTGGCCGTACCGGCGGCTGAGATCCCGGCGGGGAGCCAGCTCGCGGACGCGCGCGATCAGGACGTCCTCGTAGTGCGAGCGGTCGAAGATCCCGATCTCGCCGGGGTGGGGGAGTGCGTGCTTGATCCGCCAGAGGAAGGGGTGGCTCCGCTCCTCGGCGGTCGGCGTCTTGAACCCTCTGTACCGGCAGCCCGCGGGATTGAAGTGCCCGATCACATGCTTGACCGTGCCGCCCTTGCCACTGGTGTCCATGCCCTGGAGGACGAGCAGCAGCCGGCGCGGATCGCCCGCCGTGCTGGCCGCGTACAGCCGGTCCTGAAGCCCGGCGAGGCGTTCCGCCAGGCGGGTGAGTTCGTCGAGGGCCGCCGCCTTGTTCTCCGGTCCGGCGGGGACGGCGTGGGAGTCGTACGAGGAGAGGTCGACGGCCTCGCCCTCGGGGACGCGGAGCAGCTCGCGGAGTGCGGCCTGCGGCTGGTCCGGCCGCTTCTTCTTCTCCTTCTTCGCCGCTGTCTTCGCCACCTTCTTGGCCACCGCGCACCCCTTCCGCTCAGGTCGGTTTCCCTAGAGCGTGCGCCGGATCCGTACGGTCCGCGACCGCTGGCCGGTGGACCGGGAGCCTGGGCCCTGTCCGCTCGGACGGGGCCTGGCCGTACGGGACGCCGGTGACGCGTGCGCCGGCCGTGCCGCACGGTCCGGTGGACCGGGGCACGGCCGGCGCGAGGTGATCCGGGCCGCTCCTGGCTGATCAGGAAGCGAGCGAGGCGCTGAGCGTGATGGTGGTGCCCGAAAGCGCCTGGCTCACCGGGCAGTTCGCCTTGGCGTCCTCGGCGGCCTTGACGAAGCCCGCCTCGTCCAGGCCCGGGACGACGCCCTCGACACTGAGGTGGATACCGGTGATGCCGGTGCCGGGCTGGAAGGTGACGTCGGCCTGGGTGGTCAGCTTGGTCGGCGGGGTGCCGGCGTTGGCGAGACCGTGCGAGAGCGCCATCGAGAAGCAGCTCGAATGGGCGGCCGCGATCAGCTCCTCCGGGCTGGTCTTGCCGTTCGCCTGCTCCGCGCGGGAGGGCCAGGAGACCGCCTGGTCGGCGATGCCGGAGGAGTCGAACGAGACGGTGCCGGTGCCCTGGAGGAGGTTGCCCTCCCAGACGGTGTGCGCCTGGCGCGTGGTGGCCATGGTGGAACCCTTCTGCTTGGTACGTGGTGGTACAGGGTTACGTGGTGGTACTGGGTGATGACACGAGTCACCGCGGCGTGCTCCCGGCCCGCCGCGGCTTCCGGGCCCGGCGGACCCGCGGAACCCGTGGGTCCCAGGACCCGCCGGACCCACCGGGGTCTGCCGCGGCACCGAACCTACTGGGCCACAAGCCCCTTGGCGTCCCGTGCCAGTGCGGTCAACCGGGAGATCGCCCGGAAATATTTCTTCCGGTAGCCGCCGTTCAGCATCTCTTCGCCGAACAGCCGGTCGAAGGGGAGACCGGAGGCGAGGACCGGGATCTCCCGGTCGTACAGCCGGTCGGCGAGGACCACGAGCCGCAGCGCCGTCGACTGGTCGGGCACGGGGCCGACATCGGTGAGGCAGACGGCCCGTACCCCGTCGGTGAGCGCTCCGTACCGGCTCGGATGGACCGTGGCGAGATGGCCCAGCAGCCCCGGGAAATCGTCCAGGCTGGCGCCCTCGGTCGCGTACGCGGCCCTGGTCACCTGCTCGTCGGAGTACGGCGCGGGCGCCTCGGGCAGACCGCGGTGCCGGTAGTCCTCGCCGTCGATGCGCAGCGGGCGGAACTGCGCGGCCAGCCCCTGGATCTCCCGCAGGAAGTCGGCGGCGGCGAACCGGCCCTCGCCGAGCTTGCCGGGCAGGGTGTTGGAGGTCGCGGCCAGCGCCACGCCCGAGTCCACCAGCTTGCGGAGCAGGCTGGAGATCAGGACGGTGTCGCCGGGGTCGTCCAGTTCGAATTCGTCGATGCAGAGGAGGCGATGGGCGCCGAGGGTCTGTACGGTCTGCTGGAAGCCCAGCGCCCCGACCAGGTTGGTCAGCTCGACAAAGGTGCCGAAAGCTTTCTCTGTGGCCGGGGCCGGGGCCGCGTGCCAGAGGGATGCCAGCAGGTGTGTCTTGCCGACGCCGTAACCGCCGTCCAGATAGACCCCGCGCGGCCCGGTGGGTTCGGCGGGCTTCCTGGCGAACCAGCGCCGCAGGCCTCCGGACCCGGACCCCGATCCGTTCGGCCCCCGGGCTCCGCCGAGGCCCGCGGCGAAAGCGCCCAGAACGGTGACCGCCTGGGACTGACTCGGCCGGCCGGGGTCCGGGACGTATGTGTCGAAACGTACGGAGTCAAAGCGTGGCGGCGGCACCATGTCCGCGACCAGACGGTCGACGGGAACGTATGGCTCACGGGCGCAGAGCGCGACCGGAGCCGCTTCGGTGGCCGGCCGGTGGCCGGAGGCGGCGGTGGAGTACGACACAACTCTTCACTCTATGCGCCGTGCCAGACTGCTTCGCATGCGACGCCTGTTCCCTGTGACCGATCAGACACCGTCCGCCGAGGTCCCGGGCCGGGGCCCGGGCGTGGACCGCGAGTGGACGTTCGACGAGCTGGCGGACGCGTACGCCTATCCGGCATCGGTCCGGGGTGCGGCGGGTCCGGGTGCGGCGCCGGGCGCGGGTACGGCTGTGGATTCGGGCGCGGTCGCGGAGCCGGGCGCGGTCGTGGAGCCGGCGGCGGGAGGGCGGCCCTGGCTCCGGGCCAATATGGTGTCCACCCTCGACGGCGCCGCCCAGTACGACGGCCTCTCCCAGCCCATCTCCTCCGCCGCCGACATGCGGATCTTCGGCACCCTGCGCGGGCTCGCCGATGTGGTGGTGGTCGGCGCGGAAACGGTTCGGCTGGAGCAGTACCGGCCCGCCAGGACCCGGCAGGCCTTCGCCGCGCGACGGGCCGCCGCCGGCCAGGCGCCCGCGCCCGCCATCGCCGTGGTCAGCGCCGGTCTGAACCTCGACTTCTCGCTGCCCCTGTTCAGCGAACCGCTCGTCCCGACCCTGCTGGTGACCGGGGCCGAGGCGCCCGCCGACCGCGTCCGGGCCGCCGAGAAGGCGGGCGTGGAGGTGCTGATCGCCGGCGAGGGACCCGGCGCGGACCCGGCTCGTACCGTACGCGTCCTGGCCGAGCGGGGGTTCGTGCGGCTGCTCACCGAGGGCGGGCCCCGGCTGCTCGGGCAGTTCGTGGCGGCGGGCGTCCTGGACGAGCTGTGTCTGACGCTGTCTCCGGCCCTCACCGCCGGGCCCGCGCAGCGCATCGCGGCCGGCCCGGGTCCGGCCGTACCCGAGCGGTTCGTGCTCGTATCGCTGCTGGAGCAGGACGGGTTCCTGTTCGCCCGGTACCGGCGCGCCTGACCCCGCGCGGACGGCGCCCCGATCGCTGCGGACGCGTCTGCCGACGCGTGTGACAATCGGCGGAATTCCCCGTTCCGGTTAGCTTCCTGTGGGCAGACTTACTCTCGCAGACCCCGTGCGAGCACGGGGAAGGATGGTTTCAGCAGTGGGCCGGAACGGCCCATGAACATGAAGACGAAGGGCGCCTGTCGTGTTCAGAAGCGTATTGATGATCGAGAAGCCCCTGACGCCCGGGGACGTGGAATTCGTCACCACCCTCCACGGCGACGAACCGGTGTCCTTCGTTGTGCTGATGCAGCCCCGCGGCGACCAGGCGGACGTCCTGCTGCGAGCCATCGACGATGTCGCGCTCGGCGAGCTGAGGGACGCCGCCAGGGAGGGCGGTACGCCCGAGGGCGTCCTCGCCAGACAGCCCGCGGAACTGGCCCTCCAGGCCTCCCTCGAAGCCCTGCGGGCCCAGGGCTCCCAGGCCAGCGGCCAGGTCGTCGAGGAACATCCGCTGGACCACCTCAAGGGTGTCGTGGAGGAGTCCGGCGCCGACGAGGTGATCGTGCTGACCGAGCCGCACTACGTGGAGGAGTTCTTCCACCGGGACTGGGCGTCCCGGGCACGTCACAAGGTCGGCGTACCGGTACTCAAACTCTTCGCCCACAGCGAATAGGCTGGGACGACACGTTTTCCTGTCGCCCGCGCACCTGGGAGAAGCACGTATGGCACCGGCACCCGCTGTCCCCGCCGTCATGGAACGACCGCACTTCATCGGCATCGGCGGCGCCGGGATGTCGGGCATCGCCAAGATCCTCGCCCAGCGCGGCGCCAAGGTCGCGGGCAGCGACGCCAAGGACTCGGCGACGGCGGAGGCGCTGCGCGCGCTCGGCGTCACCGTGCACATCGGCCACGCCGCCGCGCACCTCGCGGAGGACGCGTCCTGCGTGGTCGTCTCCAGCGCCATCAGGGCCGACAACCCCGAGCTGGCGCGGGCCGCGGAGCTGTCCGTACCGGTGGTGCACCGCGCGGACGCGCTGGCCTCGCTGATGACGGACCTGCGCGCGATCGCCGTCGCGGGCACCCACGGCAAGACGACCACCACCTCCATGCTGGCGGTCGCCCTCACCGAGCTGGGCCTCGACCCTTCGTACGCGATCGGCGGCGATCTCGCGGGGCCCGGTACGAACGCGCGGTACGGCGAAGGGGAGATCTTCGTCGCCGAGGCGGACGAGAGCGACCGGAGCTTCCAGAAGTACGACCCCGAGGTCGCGATCGTCCTCAATGTCGAGCTGGACCACCATGCCAATTACGCCTCCATGGAGGAGATCTACGAGTCCTTCGAGGCGTTCGCCGACAAGATCGTCCCGGGCGGCACTCTGGTGATCTGCGCGGACCAGCCGGGCGCGGTCGAACTGGCCTCGCGGGTCCGCGCCCGGTCGGCGGTCAAGGTCGTCACCTATGGCGAGGACCCGGCGGCGGACGTACGCGTCCACAAGATCACCGCACGCGGCCTGGCCAGCGAGGTCACCGTCCTGCTCGACGGCCGGCTGCTGACCTTCGCGGTCTCGGTCCCCGGCCGCCACTACGCCCTCAACGCGGTCGCCGCCCTGGCCGCCGGGGTCGCGCTGGGCCTGCCCGCCCACAATCTGGCCTCCGCCCTCGGCGCGTACACGGGCGTCAAGCGCCGCCTCCAGCTCAAGGGCGAGGCCGCGGGTGTCCAGGTGATCGACTCGTACGCGCACCACCCCACCGAGATGACCGCCGACCTGGAGGCGATGCGCGCCGCCGCGGCCCCCGGCTCCCGGCTGCTGGTGGTCTTCCAGCCGCACCTCTTCTCCCGTACGCAGGAGCTGGCCACCGAGATGGGCCAGGCCCTCGCCCTCGCCGACGCCTCACTGGTCCTGGACATCTATCCGGCCCGCGAGGACCCGATCCCGGGGGTCACCAGCGCCCTGATCACCGACGCGGCCGCAGCGGCGGGTGCCACCGTGACGGCGGTGCACGACAAGGGCGCGGCCGTGGCCGCGGCGGCGGGAATGGCCGGGCCCGGTGATCTCGTTCTCACCATGGGCGCGGGCGATGTCACGGACCTCGGCCCGGACATCCTGGCCCGCCTGACCGACTGAGGAGAGCGCATGTCGTACGACATCGACAAGCCGGACGAGCAGTGGCGCGCGGAGCTGTCGCCCGCGGAGTACCAGGTGCTCCGCAAGGCCGGCACCGAGCCCGCCTTCACCGGCGAGTACACGGACACGAAGACGCCCGGCGTCTACTCCTGCCGGGCCTGTGGCGCGGAGCTGTTCCGCTCCGACACCAAATTCGAATCGCACTGCGGCTGGCCGTCCTTCTACGACCCGAAGGACTCGGACGCGGTCGAGCTGATCGAGGACCGCTCGCACGGCATGGTCCGCGTGGAGGTCCGCTGCGCCCGCTGCGGCTCGCACCTGGGGCATGTCTTCGAGGGCGAGGGCTACCCGACCCCGACGGACCAGCGGTACTGCATCAACAGCATCTCGCTGCGGCTGAGCCCGGACGCGAGCTGAGCGGACGAGAGCTGAGCGGACGAGGGCCGAGACCTGACGAGAACTGAGTGGGGCCGTGGCGTCGTGAAGTCGCGCCGCCACGGCCCCGCCGCGCGCATGGCAGCGCCCCCGCACTCCAAGTAGCCTGGGCCGTCAGCCTGTTGTGACCACAGGAGTCGGGGGAAGCAGTGAGTTCAGCAAGGCAGGACGAGGAAATCGGTTTGGCGGCGGCGCTCGGCGCCATCCGCCGTGAACTGGCCACGGCGATGGGCGAGGCCGAGGCCGAGGGAGGGCCGCTGCGCCTCGGTGTGACCTCGCTCGAACTGGAACTGCAGACCACGCTCACCCGCAGCGGGGATGTGAACGGCGGCATCAAGGTCCATGTGATCTCCGCCGGGCTCAAGCGCTCGCAGAGCGACAGCGAGGTGCAGACCCTGCGTATCCAGCTCGATGCCCGCACGATCGCGGGCGAGTTGGTGCAGACGAACGACCGGTTGAGCGCGCCGCCGCGGTGACGGGGGCGGAGATGAGCTCATCGTCTCGGCAACCTGTCCCGGAACCCGGCCGGGTCGCCCGTGTCTCGGTCTCCGTCGAGGGCTCCACGGACATCGCGTTCGGCAGTGGGTACCGGATCTCCAACCGGCTGGTGCTCACCGCCGCCCACCAAGTCGTCGGCACCGGCACGGTCCTGGTGGACCTCGGTGGCGACGGCGACTACCGGCCGGCGGAGCGGATGTGGCAGGACGAGCGTACGGACGTCGCACTGCTGAGGTTCGCCGAGGCGCCGCCGACCAAGGTGACACCCGTACGGCTGGGCCGGGTCGACCGGGCGCGGGCGGCGACGGTCACGGCTGACGCGCTCGGGTATCCGGCTCACACCGACATCACCGACAGTCACGTCGGCGAACGTTGGCGCGGCAGGCATCATGTCTCCGGCCGGATCGCGAACGCCGACACCGGGTCACCGGGGACCCTGCGCTTCCAGCTCGACAGCACACCCGCCCCGGCCGCGCCCGGCGACAGTCCCTGGAAAGGCATGTCGGGTGCGGCGGTGATCGCCCGGGACTCGGGGCTGCTGGTCGCGTTGTTCCGCGGCCATGCCCCCTCCACCGGCGTCAGTGCCCACGAGGTGTCCGCGCTGGACGCCATCGACGACCCCCGGTGGCGCGAGTTGCTGCTCGCCGAGGGCGTCTCGCCCGATCCGCGCCCGGCACTGCCCGACGGCTGGCGCACCGGAGGCCATCTGACGTTCCACCACGAGTACGTGGACACGGTGGCGGCCAGAGGCTCGGAGCTGACGTCGCACCGATTGCCGTTCGTGGACCCGGGCCCTCGCCACCCCGCGTCACCGCGGAACGTTCTGGACAGGCTGACCGAACTGGCCGCCGAGGCCGGGACCCGGATCGGCGTGGTGCTCAGCGGTCCCTCCGGGACGGGCAAGGAACGGCTGCGGCTGGAGACCGCCGTGCTCGCCGACGAGGAGGGCTGGCTGGTCATCCACCTGGACGAACAGGTGTCCCTGGAGGCCGCCTGGGCGAGCGTCCGTCCGTACTCGCGGCGCGTACTGCTCGTCGCCGACGACATCGAGTCACTCACCGACAGCGAGATGACCGTCAGTGGACTGCGCTCGGCCGCGGTCGCGGCGGGCAGCGCACTCGCGGTGCTGGTCAGCGCCCGGACGACGGCCCTGAAGAACGCCTGGTACAACCCGCTGCGCCCGCAGCACACCTTCGACGACATCGAGGTGCCCGCGGGCCCGGGCCATCAGACCGCCGTCGTCCGGATGGCTGTACGGACCCACGCCGGCGCCGCCGTGCAGCAGATCGGGGAACGCCGTGTCGTGAGACTGTGCGCGGGTCCGCCGGCCATCGCCCTGCTACTGGCCCAGTACTTCCACAACGAGGCCGTCCGCGGGCACGACCTCAGCCGGGCCGTTCCCCTCGACGCGGGAGACATCACCGGGTGGCTCCGCCATGTACTGGACACGGAGCGGCTCACTCTCCCGCGGCCGGCCGAGGACCGCTACGCCTGGGACGGTGAGCCCGAGCCGCACGCGCGGCTGGTCGACGTCGCGAAGATCGCCGCCTCGGCGCCGCGCCCCCGGGAGGGGTTCGACGCGGGCCTCGACGGGCTGATAGGCGTCCTGAGCGGGGTCGGACTGCTGGAGGAGCGCGGTGGGGCCGTGCACATGGCGCACGACCTCTACACCGATCAGTTGCTCTCGCGCGTTCTGCTGAAGGGCGACCTGGCCACCGTCCGCACCACATGTCTGGAGGCCGTACTGGAGACCGGTCTCAGCGGTCCCCAGGCCCTGGGCAATGTCATCAGGGCGTTGAACCGGCTCCACGACGCGCTCGGCGAGACATCGGGCGGGCAGCTCGCCGGCACCGTCGAACAGTGGTTCAACCGGCGGATCGACAACCTGGGCCAATTGATCGCCGAGGACCCCCAGGGCCGCGCCTTGCTGGCCCTGCTGCGCGGAGGCGCGTGGCGGTCCCTCGTACAGCGGTCCCCGGCCGCGGTCGTCGAGCCCTGGCAGCGGCGCAACTTCCTTGATCCTCAAGCCCGTCACGCGCTGGTCGCCGCGGCATCGTATCTGGACGCCTCCCACGGACAGTCCTATCTGATGGGCTGGATCGACAAGAACGCCGTCCTCCCGCAGGCCGCGTTCGCCTTCGAGAAGGCGCTGCCCGCCGAGGGAGACGACCCGGCGTTCGGCGAGTGGACGGTGAACTACGCGTACGAGTACGTCACCCACAACCCGCAGCGTCTCCAGGCCTCGCGGGTCTTCGTGCGGCTGCTCGACACCTCCAAGGGCGGCATGTCACCGCGTGACCCGCGCGCCGCACAGGTGGTCACCTGGGCACTGGGCTGGCTCAGCCGCCACGCCACCAGGCCCGAGGCGGGCTTCGTCGCCCCGCAGCTCGTGCTGCGCCCCGAGGTCACCGGCCCCGAACTCGCCGCCACCGCCCGCTATCTGCTGGACACCGTGGCCACCCGCGATCCACGCGAGGCCAGTTTCGCGCTCGAACCCGTACTCAGGCGGCACCGCCTCCGCAAGGATCTGCCCGAGGCGGTCTTCAAGCAGGCGGTGAAGGACTCACTGGCCTGGCTGGAGGCGGACGATGGCTACGGACTGCTCGCCGAGGCCGGATACGTGCTCGGTGAACTGCTCTGCCGGGGCCTGCCCGGCCGCGACGACACTCCCCGCGCCGTGGAGTGTGCCTGGCGCTGGCTGGACCGGCATGTCGATTCGCCGCAGGCCGGCCTCGTACTCGATCCGCTGCTCACCAAGGCCCGGCAGCGGGCCGCCCGCGCGGAGGCGATGCTCACCCCTGACGAGTGCGCCGAGCTGGCACGCCTCACCACACGCTGGCTGTCCGGGCCCGACTCCGAACGCCGCCAGCGAGCCAGTGTCCTCGGCGCACTGCTCCGCACCAAGCTCCTCGACGACGACCACGAGGTACTGGAACGCCACGCTCAAGCGGCCCTGGAGCTGCTCGACGACTCGTCGGGCCCCACCCTGGCGCGCACCCTTCTCCCGCCCCTCCTGGCCAAGGCGCTGGACGACGGCACCAGGAACCGGCTGCTGGACCTGACATTCGGCTATCTGCGCCGCCACCCGGTGAGCGAGCACAGCAGTTACCCGCTCACCGCGCTGCTGAGCCGGAACCTCACCGACGGTCAGTTCCGGGACGCGGTGACCGCGACGCTGCGCTGGGTGGACGCCCACCCCTCGGAAGAGAGCGCCTTTCGCCTGCTGGCCAGAGCGTTGGGCAGCCCCCGGGCCGCCCCGCCCGACCGTGGCAGGCTGGCCGGTCGCGTGGTCAGGATTCTCTCCGTCGACCTGCTGGTCACCGATCAGCAGCATCATCTCACCCGGGATCTGCTCAGATACCGCGGCGAGATAGGCCCCGAGTGGAACCGCTTCGTCGCCCGGGCGTGCCGTGTGCTCGCCGACGCCGGGCTGCCCAGCAACACGATGACAGTGCTGCGCTCCATGCTGAAGGGTGCCGACCGGCTCGACGCGCCGACGCTGGAGAGCCTCCACTTGACCTGTGTCACCTGGTGCGAGGTCCATCCACGCACCCCCCGTACCTCCGAACTCCTCTCCCCGGTCCTAGCCAGCCGCGCGCTGTCACCGGCCGTACGGCCCAAGGCCCTGGCAGTCGGCCACCGGCTGCTCGGTCCCAGCACCGCACGCACCCAGAACAGCGGCAAGCTGCTGGTCGCGCTGCTACGGCTGGGCGGCCCCGATCTCGTACCGGACGGCGAACCTCCTGGTGTGCCAGCGGCGGACCGTGTTCTGGGCATCTCACTGGACTGGCTCGACGCCTGGCCGAACGACAGGGGTGCCTTCACGCTTCTGCAACAAGTGGCGCACCGGCTGCGGCAGGGCGCCGGAACGGCCTACGGTCCGGGGACGCCCGGTTCGGCGCGGGCCGAGCGCGCCATCCGGCACCTGGACGCCTGGCTCGCCCGGAACACGGAGGCCGACCCCGAGGCACGCGCGGCCGCGGAGGCCCACCGCCGCGATCTCGCGAACCGGGTCGCGTAGCCGCACCGGCCGATCGCATGGGCCGCCCCGGCGTCTTGCCGCGGCGGCCGATGCCTCCACCGTGCGGCTACTGCTTCTTGCCGTCGCCCTTCTTCCCGCTGTCTCCGCGGGGGGTCTCGCGGGTGCGGGCGGGGAAGCGGATGCCCAGCCGGGACAGGGCGCCCGGGCGGTTCCAGGCCTTGAACTCCTCCGCCTTGCGGTCGCCCGTACGCTCCAGGCTCCGTTCGACCGAGGCGATGTCCTTCGCGGAGAGTCCCCGTACGGCCGGACGCAGCACCTTGTCGAGCAGCGCCGACCTGGTCTGTTCCCAGGTCGCGTTGGCGCCGGGCAGTGCCGTCCAGGTGGTGAAGCAGTGCGCCACGAACTCCGGTACGGTACGCAGCCGTTCGCGCACCCGGTCGTCCTGCGCGGCCCTGCGGTACGCGGCGGTGAGATCCGGGTCGCCGCAGTGGACGAGCGCGTACAGCTCCCCCTCCGGCCGCTTCTCGGACAGCAGTTGCCGCGAGAGGGCGCCGAACACCTGCTCAAGTACGCCCGGTTCGACCGGTTCCGCCGTCGCACGCAGGGCCAGTGCCCGGTCGGTCCAGCCGGGCTTGGCCCGGCCCGCCGTGAGGTCCCCCGCGAATTCGAGGAGCTGGAGGGATCCCCGTACCCGCGGTTCCAGTTCGTCGGGGAAGCAGCGCAGCAGATCGTGGGCGAGGCCGGGGGAGTCGGGGCTGTCGCCTGAATCTTCGAGCGCGGCCCTGACGAGCACCCGCCAGGTCCCGGCGGTCCGGTGCGCGTCCGAGCCGGTCTCCGCGAGGATCAGCCGGGCCTCGCCGGGCGCCGGAGCACCGCCGTCCCAGACCAGCCGTACGGCGGTGCGCAGGACGAACGGGTCGGCGAACGGCGAGACCCCGCAGGCCCGCAGCACGGAGCGCAGGACGGTGATACGGTCCCGCTCCTCCGGCGCCGTGACAGCCGGGCCGACCGTACCGGCCAGACCCTTCGGGCCCGCCACCTCCGCGCACATCCGCAGATGCGGTATCGCCTGGACTTCCGTGAGGGGAAGGTCGATACGGCCGAACAGCCGGGCGGCGGCGGCCGGATCCGCCGCGGCGAGCGCGTCGAGTTCGCTCAGCAGCGTGGTACGCAGATCGAAGTACTCCTCCAGCGCCGTCCGTACGGCCGGGGTGTACGCGGCCACCGGATCGGCGATCAGCGCGTGGGAGAGGCGGCGTGCGAGGCCGGGCAGCAGGTCCGCGCAGTCCACACCGAGCAGTTCGGCGACGCGCAGCAGCTCCGCCGCCCGTGAGGTGCCCGCCGGGGAGGTCGCGTCGGCGCCCTCGCCGTCGCCTATGCCCGCGCGGAGTTCCGGCTCCAACTGACCTGCGAGGCGCGCCTTGAGGTCCTCGGGGAGCGACACGATGTGCAGAGCCGGCAGATCGAGCCCGGCGGCCGGGGTACGCACGGCCTCGGCCAGGACGAGCGCCGCGAGCGGTGCGGTCGTACGGGCCGGAGCCCGGCCGCCGAGCACGGTGAACAGCTGTGCCAGCGCGGTCGCTTCGGCCGGGCCGCGGTCCGCGGCGGGCGCGGCCAGGGCCTCGACGAGCCGCTCGAGCCGCTGCCCGTCCAGCGCGTTCGGGTGCTCGTACACCCAAGTGGCCGCCGCCGTACGGCCGTTCGTGCCCGGGGATATACCCGCGCACAGGGCGGCGGCCGCGAGCGGGCCCGGGTCGAACCGGCCGCCCGGCAGCGCCGCCGCCTCCTCGAACAGCTCAGGGGCCCTGGCCTGCCAGATCTGGGCGGCCGTCTCGTCCCAGGCGTCCACGGCGGGCGCCGCCGCTCCGGCCGGCCGTGGCGCCGTGCAGTCGAGCACGAAGTAGCGGTGGCCGATCCCGGCCAGCTCCGCGGTGTCCTCCGGCAGTACGCCGATGATCTGCTGCGCGGCGCGCTGGGGGTGCCGGGTGTACGTGGTGAAGGTCAGCCGGTGCGCGTCGGGGCCCGGCAGCACCGCGCAGGCCAGTGCGATCCACCGGGCCACATCGGCGCTGTGCCGCTCCACGAGCACGAGCTGAGGGGCGGACTCCCCCTCGGCGAGCCCGCGTACGGCGGCGAAGAACCCCGCGAGCCACGGAGCGCGGGAGGCCGCGAACGACACCAGCTCACGCCGGTCGAAGCCACGCGACGAGGGCAGCCGGTCCAGCGGCGCGAGCACGCCGCCCTCCGGTGCCCCGGCCGCCCACTGCGGCGAGCCCCAGGTGCTGATGGGCGGCGCGCCGACGGAGAGCGTGGCCTCTCCCGGGAGCTGTACGGCATGGGCGTGGAAGGTGCCCCAGACACCGGTGTGGTCGGCTCCCGCGTAGACCGTCCTGGCCAGCAGCCGACTGCCGTCGGAGAGCACACTGAGGCTCAACGACTGCGGGAAAGCGGCGAGTTCGGCGGTGGCGGGCCGCAGCGGCGCGCCGGGCGGCGGCTCGTACCCGAGGAGCTGCTCTGCCTCCTTGAGGAACGAGTCAGGGACACCGGGCGTGACCGCCGTGATGCGGAAGCCCGGTCCGCCGAGGGCCGGCGGGCCGTCGGCGCCCGGGACGGCGGACGTGAAGAGAAGCTGCGCCAGGCTCATGCGCCGGCCCCTTTCGGTCCCGGTCCGCCCGGCGCGGCCCGTTCGGCCGGTGGGGGCAGCGGCGCCGCCGGGGTGCGGCCGGTACAGCGGGGGCGGACGACGGTCGTCATGTCAGCGAACCACCAGGTGTAGCGGGGGAGCGTTCGTCGAGACGCGCGAAGGCGGCCCGACGGCCGTGGACGGCCACGCGGGCGTACGGACCGGGCAGCAGCCCGTCCCGACCTCGCGCCCGACCGTACCGGCGCGACACCGCCCGGCACCACTCGGCCCCGGAACGTATTCGTTCCGGTCCCGGAATCCGCCCGCCGTGCCCGCACCCGGGCGCCGTGGCGGCTCGTCGTACCGGCACCGCCGGCCGTGCCCGCCCGTCGTCGGCCGTGCCCGCTCGTCGTACCCGTCTAGGCCCTGTCCGGCCGGTCTTCGCGGGCCCGCGACGCCTGGCACGGCACCTGGCTGGGTTGTCGGAGTCGCCCGAGTACGTCCAGTACACGGGCGATCCTCCGCCTTGCGATGCTCCCCCGTGGCCTGAACGGCACGGGAGGGGCCCCCTCCTCCGGACGCCGCGGTCTGATCCACGAAGATCGACCGGACAGGACCTAGGGTCTTTCGTTTGGGTCTGGCTGGATCAGGGAGCGGGGTCTGGTGCCGTGGATCGCAAGGCGGAGGAGGGAGCCCACGCGGAGCGTAGGCGACTGACGACAACGCCGCGAGGCGCGGTGCCGGGGCCCGCGAGCCCAGCAAGATCCAAACGAGAGGCCCTAGCGCCCTACGCGGGCTGGAGCAGGTCCCAGAGGTTTCCGTACAGGTCCTCGAAGACCGCGACCGTGCCGTACGGCTCGTCGCGGGGCTCCTCGACGAAGCGGACCCCCGCCGCCCGCATCCGCGCGTGGTCGCGGGCGAAGTCCTCGGTGTACAGGAAGAAACCGACCCGCCCGCCGGTCTGCTTACCGACGCTCGCACGCTGTTCGGCGTCCTTGGCGCGGCCCAGGAGCAGACCGGTGCCGGTGGAGCCGGGCGGCCTGACCACGACCCAGCGGGAGCCGTCGCCTCGGTCGGTGTCCTCGACGAGCTCGAAGCCGAGGGATCCGGTGTAGAAGGCGATGGCCTTGTCGTAGTCGTCCACGACGAGGGTGATCAGGGCGATGAAGGACATACGGGTGAAGTTATACGTATGACCGGCGGCCCGGCAAGATGGAACAATGCGGTCCATGGATGCGCAGCAGATCGCCGAGCTGACCGCCCGCGCCCGCCGCCTCGCGGACTCGGACGGCGGCGCGGACTCGGGCGCTGGGCCGGACTTCGGCGCTGGCCCCGGCTTCGGTGGCGAGCCGGGCTTCGGCGGGGAGCCGGGCCCCGGCGGCGGATCCGGCTTTGGCGGCGAGTCGAGTCCCGGCGGCCGGTCGGGTACAGGCCGCCGCCGCATCCTCGGTATCGCCGGGCCGCCCGGTGCGGGCAAGTCCACCCTCGCCGCCCGCTTGGTCGAACGCCTCGACGGGCTCGCCGTACTCGTCCCCATGGACGGATTCCATCTCGCCCAGGCCGAGCTGCGCCGCCTCGGCCGGGAGCACCGCAAGGGCGCGCCCGACACCTTCGACGCGGCCGGCTACACCGCCCTGCTCGGCCGGCTGCGCGCCCCCGAACCCGGCACCGTCGTGTACGCGCCCGCCTTCGACCGCTCGCTGGAGGAGCCGGTGGCGGGCAGCATCGCCGTACCGCCCGGGATCCCGCTCGTGATCACGGAAGGCAACTATCTGCTGCACGACGAAGGCCCCTGGGCCCCGGTCCGTACCCTCCTGGACGAGGTCTGGTACCTGGACCTCGACCCGGCGGTCCGGGTCGCCCGGCTGGTGGACCGGCACGTGCACCACGGCAAGGACCGCCCGTACGCCGAGCGCTGGGTCGCCGACTCCGACGAGCCCAACGCCCGCCTGGTGGACCGCGGCCGGTCCCGCGCGGACTTCGTGGTGGCCGTGGGCCTGTAGGGCTCCCGGCGGGCCCGGCCGGCCCGTCCAGCGCTTCGCGGACACGGCGCAGCCGGCCCGGCAGTCGCGGGCACCCGGCGAACCAGCACCCTCACCGCATTAGCATCGGAGGTACGGATCACCGGTGTGGCCTGGTGCGGCCCGGTGCGGCGGTGATCCATGGAATGGAACGGACACGGACGCATGGCGGCCGGGACGGACCCGATGGCGCCGGCGCGGCGAGCGCCGGCCTGGGATGAGCGGAGGCGATGGCGTGGGGCTGTTCCGACGAGGGCCGAAGCGTGACGGTCGCGACACGACGCCTAGGGACCCCGCCTTCTCCTTCTTCTCGGTCGACGAGGCCGCGCGGTTCCGCAGCCAGGTCCGGGAGGCCTTCGCGGAACGCGGTCTGGAGGTCACGCTCTACCCGGACAGGGTGACCGACAGCGCCGGCCGGCAGTTCGGTCTCGGCAATCTCGCGGCCGTCTGTCACAACGACGACCGCGGCCCGCGCGTCTGGGGCGAGCTGGTGCGCCGTCATGTCGGCATGGTGCTGCGCACCATGGACTCCCCCTCCGCCCTGGACACCCTGGCGCCGGAGCAGATCCGCTCGCAGCTCTACCCCCGGGTGATCAGCGAGGACGGTCTCGATCCGCAGACCTTCGGCTATGCCCGCTCGGTCGCCCCCGGGCTGTACGAGGTGCTCGCGCTCGACCTGCCCGAGAGCGTCATGATGCTCACCGACGAGGCGCTGGAGCCGCTGGGCGAGACCCGGCACCTGCGCGAGCGGGCCCTGCGCAATCTGCGTGAACTGCCGGTCGAGGGCCGCGAGACCATCAAGGACTCGGACGGCACCCGCTTCGAAGTGGTCCTCGGCGACTCCTTCTACACCGCGAGCAGGGTGCTGGCCCTGGAGACGGTGGTCCCGCAGGTCACGGGCCGGCTGATCCCGCCGGAGGGCGCGCTGGTCGCGATGCCCTTCCGGCACCAGCTCGCCTTCCATGTCATCCGCGACCGCACCATGATCCCGTCCCTGAACGCCATGGCCTCCTTCGCCGCCTCGGGGTACGAGGACACCCCGGGCGCCATCAGCCCGTACGTCTACTGGTGGCGCGGCGGCACGCTCACCCAGCTCAGCGACGAGGACGAGGACGGCGAGGGGCTGCGGATCGTGGTGGGCGAGGACTTCCAGGCGCTGCTGGAACGTCTGCTGGAACGGGACCCACCGGACACGGACTGAGGGGTCCCGGCTCAGTCGTCGGCCAGCACCACGCCCGACTCCGGCGGCAGGCGCAGCATCCCGTCCGCGTCCGGCGGCGCGACCGGCTCCCAGGCGGCGAGTACCCGGCCGCCGCCCCGGTTCCTGCCGCCGCCCAGCGGGATCAGCGCGGGCTCGCCGGAGAGGTTGACCGCGATCCGCAGATCGCCTCTGCGGTACGCCAGCCAGCGTTCCTCCTCGTCGTACGCCACCTTCGCCGCCGCGAGATCCGGGTCGGAGAGGTCCGGCTGGCCGTGGCGCAGGGCGATCAGCTCGCGGTGCCAGGCCAGCAGCCGCGCGTGCGGCTCCTTGCCGGTCTCCGAGCGGTCCAGACAGGACCGTTCCCGGGTCGCCGGGTCCTGCGGGTCCGGG
Source organism: Streptomyces odonnellii (assembly GCF_000981895.1). Classification (GTDB taxonomy): domain Bacteria; phylum Actinomycetota; class Actinomycetes; order Streptomycetales; family Streptomycetaceae; genus Streptomyces; species Streptomyces odonnellii. The sequence continues at coordinate 19,517 of NZ_LATD01000040.1, forward strand.
ATCTCCTCCGCCGCCCAGCCGTGCGCCGCGAACTCCCGGCGGCGGCCCGTCCGTACCGCCTCGGCGAGCACCGGGTCCGAGTGGTCCGTGAAGAACTGCCAGGGCGTGGCCGCGCCCCACTCCTCGCCCATGAACAGCATCGGGGTGCAGGGCGCGGTCAGTACGAGCAGCGCGGCACAGGCGAGCAGACCGGGGGAGAGGGTGGCGGAGAGCCGGTCGCCGAGCGCGCGGTTGCCGATCTGGTCATGGGTCTGGGCGTAACAGAGGAAGCGGTGCGCGGGCGTTCTCGTACGGTCGAGGGGGCGGCCGTGCGTACGGCCGCGGAAGCTCGAATACGTGCCGTCGTGGAAGAAGACCCGGGTGAGGGTCTTGGCGAGCGCGGCGAGCGGCTCGCGCGCGAAGTCGGCGTAGTAGCCCTGGGATTCACCGGTGAGCGCGGTGTGCAGGGCATGGTGGAAGTCGTCGTTCCACTGGGCGTGCAGCCCGAGGCCGCCGTCCGCGCGGGGCGTGGTGGTACGGGGATCGCCGAGGTCCGACTCGGCGATCAGGAACAGCGGCCTGCCCAGCTCGGCGGAGAGCGTGTCGACCGCCGCCGACAGCTCTTCGAGGAAGGTCAGCGCGCGCCGGTCGGCGAGGGCGTGCACGGCGTCCAGCCGCAGCCCGTCCAGCCGGAAGTCCCGCAGCCAGGCCAGGGCGCTGCCGAGGAGATACGCCCGTACCTCGTCGGAGCCGGGGGCGTCGAGGTTGACGGCGGCGCCCCAGGGCGTGCGGTGGGTGTCGGTGAAGTACGGGCCGAAGCCCGGGAGATGGTTGCCGGACGGGCCGAGGTGGTTGTGCACCACATCGAGGACGACACCGAGCCCCAGGCCGTGCGCGGTGTCGACAAAGCGCTTGAACGCCTCGGGCCCGCCGTACGGTTCGTGCACCGCCCAGGGCGAGACCCCTTCGTACCCCCAGCCATGGGTTCCCGGGAACGGGCACACCGGCATCACCTCGACGTGGGTGATCCCCAGCTCGGCCAGCGGCGCCAGCAGCTCCGCCGCCGCGTCGAAGGTGCCCTCGCGGGTGAAGGTGCCGATGTGCAGCTCGTACAGGACCGCGCCGGGCAGATCGCGTCCCCGCCAGTCGGTGCGCCACCGGTATGCCGCCTGGTCGACGACGGCGCTGGGTCCGTCCGGTCCGTCCGGCTGGCGGCGGGAGCGGGGATCGGGGAGTACGGGGCCGTCGTCGAGGGCGAAGCCGTAGCGGGTGCCGTCGGCGGCGGGCGCCTCGGTGGCCCACCAGCCGTCCCGGCCGGGGACGCGGTCCATGGGCAGCCGGGTGTACGTCGGCGGCATGTCGTCGGGGGACATGTCTTCCTGCCCCATGCCCGTGGGCCTCACGTCTGCGGGCCCCATGTCTTCCCGCGCCATGTGGTCCGGAGCCATGTGCGCCGACGACATGTCTTCGGGCCCCATGTGGTCCCGCCCCATGTCCTCCAGATGGAGGGTGACCCGGTCCCTGGCCTCCGGTGCCCACACTTCGAAGCGCACGAGCGGTTTCCCCTTGTCTGCGGCAGTCGTTCGGCGGACGTCGGCCTGGTGATGCTCGGCCGTCACCCCATGGTCGCAAGGGACCCGGCCCGCCGCACGGGGTGGGGTGAGAGCGGCGAGCCGGGCCGGAGCGTGGGCCGTGCGGGCGTACGGACGGGGTCAGCGCGTACGAGTCATCCGCGCGCCCCGACCCTGTCGTACATGCCGTGCGCTTCGCGCGGACCGGACAGCGGCCGGGTCAGTGGACCGAGCAGGGTGGCGTGGTGGCCGTGTCCGGCGGTCCTCCCGAGGCGACATAGCCGAAGGTCGTGGAGGCACCGGCCGCGAGCGAGCCGTTCCAGTCGGTGTTGTGGACCATGACCTCCTGTCCTCCGTACGTGGCACTGCCGTTCCACAGGTTGTCGACCTTCTGTCCGGACGGCAGGGCGAACTCGACCATCCAGCCCAGGATCGGATGGGTGCTGGTGTTCTTCACCGTGACCTCGGCCTGGTAGCCGCCGGCCCAGGAGCCGGTGGTGGTCCGGGTCGCGGTGCAGGTGGCGGTGGGGTCGGTCGGTGGGTCGGTGGGCGGATCCGTCGGGTCGGTCGGGTCCGTGGTGCCGGGGTCGCCGACACCGGTCACCTCGCCGTTGCCGCCGTCGAAGACCACGTCCGAGCAGCTGTAGAAGGTCTCCTGGCTGTCGGAGCGCTGCCACACCATGTAGATGATGTGGCGGCCGGACTTGCCGCTGGGCAGGGTGCCCCGCCACTTGTACGCGCCCTCGACGGTGCCGACGGAACCGGTCACCTGCGGGTGGTCGACGGTCAGGAAGGGCGTCGACTCCAGGTCGTCCCAGGTGAAGGTCTTGGTGGGGTCGAAGCCGTTCTTGGTGACGTACACATAGAACCAACCGGGGTGCGCCGCCCAGGCGTTGTACGAGAAGTCGAGCGAGGCGCCGGAGGTCAGGTGTGTGAGCGGCCAGTCGTTCCGCGGCTTGTTGAAACCGGAGAAGGTCGTGTTGCCGCCGCTGCAGAGCTGTCCGTCCGGGATGAAGCCCTTGGTGCGCCCGGCGCCGTCGGAGCGCAGCACCGAGAACCAGTTGTAGAGCGGGGTCGTACCGCTCTCCGCGACGGCCGCCTTGCAGGCCGGGTTGACGGGCTTGATCTCACCGGTGCTGGTCAGGCCGTCACGCCAGCACATGAACGTACGGCTGGCCGGCTTCATGGGGGTGCCATGGGCGGTGGAGGTCCCGCCGCTGCCGACGACCAGCAGAAGGGCGGGAAGAACGGCGAGCAGGGCGAGGAGAACGGCTCTGCGGGGATGTAACAACCACAGGGGTGGGCGAGTCATGGCGCGAGTCCCTTCAGCGTGATCATGACAAGTGGTTGAGCGATTGGGAGCGCTCCCAATCCGGAACGTAGCGCCGGTGGGCCGCGCTGTAAACGGCTTGCGCCCGGAAATTCCCGGAGCCGCCCCGAACGACGGACGCGAGGGCGGACAGGGCAGGCCGCCAACGGCTCTCTGTCCGCCGTCCGTAACGGTCGTAACGGCCGGCCCCGGTGCGTCCGTAGTGTCTGGACACCTCAGGGCCGTCCGACGGACAATCACCTGTGTGACGTCCTCCTTCGAGTTCCACACGTATCCCGCGCGGCTCTCCGACGCCGAGCGTGACCGTGTCCTCGCGGTGCTGCGGGAGGGTGTGGCGAAGGGGATGCTGTCGCACGACACCTTTCTGCGCCGGATGGATCTCGCGCTGGCGGCCCGCAGGGCCGATGAACTGCGGCCGCTCACCGCGGACTTGGAGCCGACGGCCGAAGGGCCCTGGTCACGGCGGCTGTTCGGCACGGTGAGCCGGGTGTCCGCGTTCTCCGTACGGCTGCGCAGGGCCTGGCAGGCGGAGCGGCTGCCGAAACTGCTGCTGCCCCAGCCGGGCCCGTACCCCCTCCGTATCGGACGCGATCCGATGAACGGGCTGCGGCTCAGCCACGACACGGTCTCGCGGCTGCACGCGGAACTGAGCATGCAGGGCGGAGTGTGGGTGCTGCGCGACCTGGGCTCGACGAATGGCACGACCGTGAACGGACGGCGGGTGACGGCGACGGCGGTGGTGCACGACGGGGACCTGGTGAGCTTCGGCCAAATGGGCTTCCGCCTGGCGGCAAACTGACCACACGGCCGCCCCCGGCGCGGTACGCCTCTGCCGGGCCGCCCTGCCCACGCACATCCCGCGCCGCGCCGCCGAGCGCCCTCGCGACACACCCCTTGTGGGCTCTGGTGTCGCCGTGGCAGTGGCACGAGGAGTACGACCACGATCGGTGGCGTCACGCCAAGTATTGGAACGCGCATGAGGAGACGGAGCGCGAAACCCTTCTGCGAGGTCTGCTCGGTGAGCGCTCGGCTGACATGAGTTGGTAGCGCGGTTTCGGCGCAGCCGTCAGATCCGGCGGCTCAGCAAGGCCACCGGGCGGGCCGCGAACAGCGCCGTCAGGTCGATCGGGGTGCCGCCCTCGAACTCCCGTGCCGGGGACGCCAGCAGGTCCGTCCAGTGGCCCTCCGGCAGTGTCAGTTCCGTACCCGCCCAGCCGCCCGACTCGGTCAGCCGCAGCGGCAGCCGGGTGACGGCCGTGACCGCCTCGCCCGAGCGGCAGAAGGCCAGACAGTGGGCGGCGGCCGGGCCGTTCGCGTGCAGGGGCGTGTATGTGCCCGACTCGCCGAACACCGACGGCCGCTCGCGCCGCAGCCGCAGCGCCGCCGCCGTCACCGCGGTCTTCTCGTCGGGCGGCCCGGCGCTGAAGGGCCGGCGGTTGTCCGGGTCCACCAGTGCGAAGTACGAGCGCTCCGTGCCCTGGTAGAGATCGGGCACCCCCGGCATGGTCAGATGCACCAGCGCCGCGCCCAGCGCCCCCGCCCGTACGTACGGGTCGAGCGCGCGACGGAACTCCGCGACCGCCTTGCGCGCGGGCCCGGCCGGGCCCGCCTCGGCGAAGGCCGTCACCGCCTGCTCGTACAGCGGATCGGGGTCGGTCCAGCTTGTGTGCAGGCCCGCTTCCCGTACGGACTTGAGCAGCGCGGGCACCATCCGCGCCCCCTCCGGAGGGCCGGCGTCCTCCGGAGGCGTGAAGCCCACCGCCGTCTGCCACGCCTGCCACGCGAACTGCGGATCCGGCGCCGCCGCCCCGGCCGCCCCCGAGACCCGCTCCAGCAGCGCGGCCCAGCGGCGCGGGCACTGGGACAGCACCGCGATCCCGGCCCGTACATCCGCGCTGCGCTTGGTGTCGTGCGTGGTCAGGACCGTACCGGTGGCGGGCCAGTCGCGCGCCAGCCGCTCGCAGTACGTGTGAAAGCGCTCCGGACTCACCGCGGGCCTGCCGGGATCACCGCCCACCTCGTTCGCCGAGATCAGCGGCACATAGCGGTAGAACGCCGTGTCCTCCACGGACTTGGCGCGCAGCGCGGACGCCGTCTGGGCGAAGCGGGCGCAGAACGCGACGTGGTCCGGGCCGCCGCCGAGCCTGCCGAGCGCCAGCTCCCGCACCGTGTCCACGGCCGCCGCCTCCTGCTCCACCGCGAACGCGGCCTTCGCCTGCCGGACCGCCTCCGCCGGGAGCGCCGCCTCCGCCGCCTCCGAGCACGGCCCGCCCGCCGTCGTATAGGGCCGGTAGACGGGCACCCGTACGAGCAGCTCCTGGATCGCCGTACGCAGCGCCCAGGGCGCGTGGTCGCGCAGAGCCGGATCGGCGTCGCAGATCCGGCGCGCCGTGCGCAGCAGATGGGAGACCTCGGCCGCCAGCTCATGGAGGACGACCTTGTAGGCGGCCCTGCGGACCGTCCCCTCCCAGTAGCCGCCGCGGTCGCCGATGGGGCCCGCCACCTGGCGGTAGTGCCGCTCCAGCGCCGCCGCGCCCGCCGGGTCCGTGAAGACCCCGTCGACATGGCGCAGCGCGTCGTAGCCGGTGGTGCCGGCGACCGGCCAGCCGGCGGGCAGCCGTTCGTCGTCGGCGAGGATCTTCTCCACCACCGTCCAGCAGCTCCGGCCCGTCGCGGCCGTCGCCTCGTTCAGCCGGCGCAGATACTCCTCAGGGTCGGCGAGCCCGTCCGGGTGGTCGATCCGCAGACCCTCGACGACCCCGTCCCGTACCAGCTCAAGGATCTTGGCGTGGGTGGCGGCGAAGACCTCGGGGTCCTCGACCCGCAGGCCGATCAGCTCGGAGATGCTGAAGAAGCGGCGGTAGTTGAGTTCGGTACGGGCCAGCCGCCACCAGGCCGGCCGGTAGTGCTGCGCGTCCAGCAGCTCCGGCAGCGGCAGGTGCTCGGTGCCGGGCGCGAGCGGAAAGCGGGCGTCGCCGTGCCTGAGCACCCCGCCCTCGACGCGCAGCGCGCCCAGCTCGTCCCCGACCGGGGCCGGCAGCACCGGCAGCAGCAGCTTGCCGCCGCCCGCGTCCCAGTCGATGTCGAACCAGCGGGCGTACGGCGAGTCGCGCCCCTCGCGCAGCACCTCCCACAGGGCCCGGTTGTGGACGGGCGCGGCGGCCATGTGGTTGGGCACGATGTCCAGGACGATCCCGAGGCCGTGCTCCCCGGCGGTGGCGGCCAGCCGCCGCAGCCCCTCCTCGCCGCCCAGCTCGGCCCGTACGGCGGAGTGGTCGACGACGTCATAGCCGTGGGCCGACCCCGGCACGGCCTCCAGGACCGGCGAGAGATGCAGATGCGAGACCCCGAGCGCGGCGAGATACGGCACCGCGCTCTCTGCCGCCGAGAAGGGGAAGTCCGGCTGGAGCTGGAGCCGGTAGGTAGCGGTGGGCGTCATACGATCGTACGTACCCAGCCGGGCGGCTTCTGTGTCATCCGCCACCCGGCGTACGGTCCCGCCCGGGTACGAGCGGGCGCGCCGGGGATCCGCCGCAAGGCCCCTCCCGCGCAGGCGGGAACCGGGGCCCGATCCGGGTGGGTACCGGGCCCGATCCGGGCGGGAATCAGGCCCCGATCCGAAGGACAGGCACTACGCCGGACGCATCAGTACCGTCATGCTCCGGCCCGGCATGGTGATCCGCTCGCCGCCGTCGACCTTCTCGCCCTGACCCGGAGCCACCCCCTCGGGGCGGGCCGTGTCCACCATGATCCGCCAGTGCCTGCCGTGGTTGAGCGGCACCACGAACTCCAGCTTCTCGGCGCTCGCGTTGAACATCAGCAGGAACGAGTCGTCCGAGATCCGCTCGCCGCGCGGACCCGGCTCCGAGATGGCGTTGCCGTTCAGGAAGACCGTCATGGCCTGCGCGTGCGCTGCCTGCCAGTCCTGCTGCTTCATCTCCTCGCCCTCCGGCGTGAACCACGAGATGTCCGACAGATCGTCGTGCGTGCCCTCCACCGGCCGGCCGTGGAAGAAGCGCCGCCGCCGGAACACCGGATGGTCGCGCCGCAGCCACACCATCGCCCGGGTGAACTCCAGCATCCCCGTGCCGTCCTTCTCGCCCGGCTCGGGCCAGCGGACCCAGGAGACCTCGTTGTCCTGGCAGTACGCGTTGTTGTTGCCGCCCTGCGTACGGGCGAACTCGTCGCCGTGACTGAGCATCGGCACGCCCTGCGAGAGCATCAGCGTGGCGATGAAGTTGCGCATCTGACGGTCGCGCAGCTCGTTGATCGCGGGATCGTCGGTCTCGCCCTCGACCCCGCAGTTCCAGGACCGGTTGTGGCTCTCGCCGTCCCGGTTCGACTCGCCGTTGGCCTCGTTGTGCTTCTCGTTGTACGAGACGAGATCGCGCAGCGTGAAGCCGTCGTGGCAGGTGGTGAAGTTGATCGAGGCCAGCGGCCGGCGCCCGTCGTCCTGGTACAGATCCGACGAGCCGGTCAGCCGGGACGCGAACTCCGCCAGGGTCCTGGGCTCGCCCCGCCACAGGTCCCGTACGGTGTCGCGGTACTTGCCGTTCCACTCGGTCCACAGCGGCGGGAAGTTCCCCACCTGATAGCCGCCCTCGCCCACGTCCCAGGGTTCGGCGATCAGCTTCACCTGGCTGACCACCGGGTCCTGCTGCACCAGGTCGAAGAACGACGACAGCCGGTCCACCTCGTGGAACTGGCGGGCCAGGGTCGCCGCGAGATCGAAGCGGAAGCCGTCCACATGCATCTCGGTCACCCAGTAGCGCAGCGAGTCCATGATGAGCTGAAGGACATGCGGGCTCCGCATCAGCAGGGAGTTCCCGGTGCCGGTGGTGTCCGTGTAGTAGCGCGCGTTCTCACCGAGGCGGTAGTACTGCGCGTTGTCCAGGCCCCGGAAGGAGAGCGTCGGACCGAGGTGGTTGCCCTCCGCCGTGTGGTTGTAGACCACGTCGAGGATGACCTCGATCCCGGCCCGGTGCAGCGCCCGTACGGCCTGCTTGAACTCCAGGACCTGTTCGCCCCGGTCGCCCCACGAGGCGTAGGCGTTGTGCGGGGCGAAGAACCCGATCGTGTTGTAGCCCCAGTAATTGCTCAGTCCGGAGTCCACCAGCCGGTGATCGTTGACGAACTGGTGTACGGGCATCAGCTCCAGTGCGGTGACCCCCAGCTCGGTGAGATGTTCGATCACCGCCGGATGGGCCAGCCCCGCGTAGGTGCCGCGCAGTTCGTCCGGCAGCTCCGGATGGAGCATGGTCAGGCCCTTCACATGGGCCTCGTACAGCACCGTACGGTGGTAGTCCGTACGCGGCAGCCGGTCGTCGCCCCAGTCGAAGTACGGATTGACGACCACCGAGGTCATCGTGTGCGGTGCCGAGTCCATGTCATTGCGGGAGTCCGGCTTGCCGAAGTGGTAGCCGTACACCGACTCGCCCCACTCGATACTGCCGCTGATCGCACGCGCGTACGGATCGAGGAGCAGTTTGGCGGCGTTGCAGCGGTGTCCGCGCTCCGGTTCGTACGGTCCATGGACCCGGAAGCCATAGCGCTGACCTGGCATGATGCCCGGCAGATAGGCATGCCGCACAAAAGCGTCCGTCTCGCGCAGCTCCACCGCCGTCTCTGAACCGTCGTCGTGCAGCAGGCACAACTCGATCCGGTGCGCGACCTCTGAGTAGACCGCGAAGTTGGTGCCGGCGCCGTCGTACGTGGCGCCGAGGGGATACGTCTGTCCCGGCCAGACCTGCATAGCTACGACTCTTCCACTTCTGATCCGGGTGCTGCGGGGCCCAGGGCCTGTCGCCCTAGAGCCAGATCTTCCCCGAAAGAGGCCCTTCGACCTAGGAACCCCGTGCGTTCTTGGCGCGGGGTCAGGGTGCCGGGTCCGCGTCGGGGGCGGGCATCGGGCCGGGCCGGGGC
>NZ_LATD01000400.1 GCF_000981895.1 Streptomyces odonnellii
GGTAGAGGACCGCGCCGCCGACACCTGGGAACCCCTCGTGATCGTCGCCGACCTCGCGGGCGGCCCCTGGCCCGACCGCGCCCGCCGCGCGTGCGCCCGCATGGTTACAGCCGAAGCCGAGGCGGAGCAGGACAACCCCAGCAACGCCCGTATCCTCGCCGACATCCGGCGGATCTTCCACGCCAAGGGCGAGCAGGAACACCTGAGCACCGACGAGCTCCTGTACGCGCTGAACGGAGACCCCGAAGCCCCCTGGGCCGAGCACGGGCGCGGCGGCCTCACCCCGCGCGGCCTCGGCGCGATGCTGCGCGAGTACGGCATCAGCTCAGGCAACGTGCGCATAGGCGACATCCAGCGCAAGGGCTACACGCGCGGCAAGTTCACCGACGCCTGGAAGCGCTACTGCCCCACCGTCCACCCCCTCGGCACCCCACAGGCCGACGCGGGCTGACCGGCCGTTGGTCCCTGCCATCCGCGCGACCGCCGCGCTACCGGCGGGGACCAGCGCGAGCCGCCGCACATCCGTCTTCTGCCGTCCCTGCCGTCCCAGCCACTAAACCGCAGGTCAGCGGCCCTGGAAGCGGGACGGCTATCCGTCCCAAGACGGATGACCATCCGTCCCGACGCCCAGGCAGACACACGCGAACCGGGCCCCGGCTCCCCTCGGGGCGCGTCTCCGCGCCGTCCCGGACGGCAGCCGCGCTGCCTGCCGTACCGCCGCTGACCTGCGGTTGCAACGGCAAGACGGCAAAGACGGCACACCCAGCCCACCCCCGCAGACCTCACCCGCAAGGACGCCTTCACCATGCCCGACACCGCCATACCCACGGCCGGCTCAGCAAGGCCGACCAGCCGTCACCGAGCCACCTGGTGGGACCAGCTCGCGATCATCCTGCTCGGCTTCGCCGGTTGCGCCCTGTCCTTCGACGCGCTGCGGCAGATGGCCACCGCCGTCCACGTCCGCCCGCAACTTACCTACCTGTTCCCCGTCGTGATCGACGGCTTCATCGCCTACGGCGTCCGCGCCCTGCTGGTCCTGCGCGAAGCCCCGCTGCCAGCACGCCTGTACGCCTGGGCCCTGTTCATCACCGCCACCGCCGCCAGCATCTGGGCCAACGGTCTGCATGCCCTCGACCTCAACCAGCCCGGCGCCGCTGGCCGGCGCCACCCACCTCCACATCCTGATCACCCGCTACGGCGGCACAGACCCCGCCCGAATCCCAGCGGACGGAACCACCGCACCAGTTCCGTACCGGCGCCATCAAGGCGACGGAACTCCGCCGCCACCCGCACACGAGGTGCCGAAGCGCGTGGAGCCGCACGACCTGCCGGAGCCCCAGCAGGCCGGACCCGCGCGAACCGCCGACGCGGACGCGACGGGCAGCCGGAACTCTGGCAGCGTCGATCGGAACAGCTCCACAGGAACCGTGACCACGGCCCAATCGCCCCAGGACGAACCCGAAGACGCAGGTGAGGACCAGCACGGAGGTCCCGTACGGCGCTCCCAGAAGCAGGGCGGGCGCCCTCCGATGGCAGCGCTGGAACGACTGGCCGAGGTCATCGCCGCCGCGCACCCGAACCCGGACGCGATCACCCGTGACAGTGCCCGCAAGGCCCTCACCGAATCCGGACTCGGCGCCGGAACCCTCCGCCTGACCGAGGCCATCACCCTCGTCCGGAGCACCGCCCGGGCCCGCCAACACCCCGACCGGCCGGAAGACCAGTAACCCCTCGCCGACCGGACCTGCACCCATCCGGACAGCCACGGCCCACGCGGACCAGTAAGCCGGCGCGGCTGCCAGCGCCTGGCAGTCGCGCCCCCACCGGTCCCCTATCCCAGAAGCGCAGCCCGGCCAAGCCGCCGGTCCCGACAACCATCGCCACCACCGCCGACCTGCGAACGGAGCCACCTCGTGCGCAACCCCTTCCGCAACAAGCACGACCCCGACACCGGCCCCCTCAACCCACAGCACCAGAACGGAGAGCAGACCCTCGCCGCTCCCGTAACCTCCCTGAGCAGCAGGGGCGTTGACCCCGGAAACGACAACGGCGGAGCGAGCTGGGGCGAAGTCCACATCGCCGGTGGCGATGCGGCCTTCGCGCTCGTGCCCGCCCCGGTGGGGGCGGACCCCGGCCGTGCCCAGCGGGGCACGGACCGGGCGGGGGCGGAGGCCGAGCGCGGCCTCCACCAGGACCAGGACCAGCCGACCGGACCGAGCGAGCCCGCCGCCCCCGATGTCGAGCGCTTCGCGCCGACCGTCACGCCCGACGCGTTCGTGCACCACGGCGTCGCCGCCAACGACCTCCCCTCGCCCGCCGTTGACGACACCGCACCCGGCTCCGCGCGTCGGCGGCGGCTGAGCGACGTGCTGTACCGGCCACGTTCCGGGACCAAGCGCGACGTGCAACTGACGTGCTCGGCCGAACCGGCGGAGCGGGACTTCATCAACCACGCTGCCCGCGAGGCCAAACGCTCCCGTTCCGCCTACCTGATGGACGCCGCCCTCACGTTCGCCCACGCCTACCTCCCTGACCAGCGACCCGCCACGGTGCCGGCGCTGCCGTCGCCGCAGGCCACCCAGGACCTGCTGATCCTGTTCGGCAAGCTGATACGGGAGTTCCACCGCGTCGGCAACAACCTCAACCAGATCACCCGCGCCATCCACACCGGAGAGCTGCCCGACCGCGCGATGGAGGTCCTCGACGAGCTGCACCAGGTCGCATTGCTGTCCCGGCGCGTGCTTGAGCAGGTACTGGCAGGAGGTGGTCGCCGTGGTGCCTGACGTCTCCACCGGGAGCCGCTCTCGCGGCCTGCTCTCCTACCTCTTCGGCCCGGGGCGCCGCGACGAGCACACGGACCCGCACATCGTCGCCGCCTTCGCCGTGCCTGGCATCACCGACCCCGGCCGCGTCCCTCTGGACGAGCACCAAGCCGCGCTGACCGAGCTGGCCGAGTACCTCGACCAGCCGGTCCGGCTGCGCGAACAGCGCACCGGACGGAAGGTCCCGCAGCACGTGTGGCACTGCCCCGTCCGGACAGCACCCGGCGACCGCTACCTCACCGACGCCGAGTGGGCCGAGGTCGCCCGGCGCATCGTCCACGCCACCGGCATCGCCGAGCACGGCGACGACGCCGGATGCCGGTGGATCGCCGTGCGGCACGCCGAAGACCACATCCACATCATGGCCACCAGCGTCCGCGAGGACGGCCGCCGCCCCCGCAACAAACGCGACGGGCAACGCGCCCAGACCGAATGCCGCAAGATCGAGACCGAACTCGGACTGCGACGCCTGAAGCCGGGAGACGGCACAGTACCCAAGACCCCGACCGGAGCCGAGGTCGCCAAGGCCGAACGCCAGGGACGCCGCCAGACCGCACGGCAGTGGCTCCGCGAGCACGCCTACACGACAGCAGCCGCCGCCACCGACGAGGACGAGTACTTCGCCGTCCTGACCACGCTCGGCATCCAGATCCGGCACCGGACCGGCCCCGAGACCGGCGAAAGGACCGGCTACAGCCTCGCCGCACCCGACGACACCGACGCCAAAGGCGAACCCGTCTTCTACAGCGGCTCCGCCCTCGCCCCCGACCTCTCCCTGGGCAGACTCCGCGAACGCTTCACACCCCCCGCCAGCCAGCCCACGACGCAGGCTCCAGGGGCGGAGCAGGCCAACAGCCGCGGCGGAACCGGCGCCTGGAGGCGGGCCGAGGCCGAACTGCGCACCACCTACACCTTCCTTTTCGACGCCAACGCGAACGCATCGGCGGGGACGGAGCCGGACGCGCGCGTGCAGGCCCAGGCAGCGGCGTTCGCCGAGCTACTCCACAACACCGCCGCCACCGCCCCCAAGCAGATCCGGGCCGAACTACGCGCCGCGGCAGCCGCGTTCAACCGCGCGAACCGATCGGCGGTCCGCGCCGAGCACCAAGGCGCCTACGCGCTACGGCAAGCCGGAAAGGAACTGATCCGGGGCCTGCCCGGCAAGGACATCGACGTCGTGACAGCACTGCTCGCCACGGCCATATACGTACTCGTCGCCCTCGCTCACTGGCACACACAGCGCGGCCACCAGCAGCAGGCCGCCGCCGCCCAGCAGACGTTCATCCGCCTCCAGGCCGCCTACCAGCACACGGCCCGCCCCACGCTGGCCCGCCTCGCCGAGCGCACCCCCTCACCCGACCAGACCCGCCGCCTCGCCGCCACCGTCCAAGCCGCCGTGCCCGAGCACGCCCAGCGGATCCTGGCCGACCCCGCCTGGCCCGCCCTCGCCACCACCCTCGCCCAAGCCGAATCCGCCGGTACCCCGCCCCGCAAAGCCCTCGCCGACCTGGCCGGACAACGCGAACTCGACACCGCAGACCACCCCGCCGAAGTCCTCATCTGGAGACTACGAAGCAGCACCGCCAACCGAATCCACCAGCGCACCCACTCGGCCCAAGCCCGCACCACCCTCCAACACACACTCACAC
>NZ_LATD01000401.1 GCF_000981895.1 Streptomyces odonnellii
TCCCCGCTCACCACCGCCGCCCTCAGCGCCGCAGGCCTGCGCGCCGCCGCGGCCCTCGCGCCGCACCTCCCCGAGCCGCTCGACCATGTCCTCCTCCAGGCCGACCTCACCGCCGTGGCCCCCGGCCCCCTCCTCCGCCCGCTCGCCGAGCTGCTCTCCATCGCCGCCGATGTCGAGTCGAAGGGCGGCGCCACGGTCTACCGCTTCACCCCCGCGTCCGTACGGCGCGCTCTCGACGCCGGTCGGTCCGCCTCCGATCTGCACGATTTCCTGAAGGCCCACAGCCGTACGCCCGTTCCGCAGCCGCTCGCCTATCTCATCGACGATGTGGCGCGCAAGCACGGCCATCTCCGGGTCGGCTCCGCCTCCGCGTACGTACGCTGCGACGACGAGGCCGTACTCGACGAGATCCTCGCCGACAAGCGCTCGCAGTCCCTGCGGCTGCGCCGGCTCGCGCCGACCGTGCTGTCCGCCCACGCCGAACCGGCGGCCCTGCTGGACGGGCTGCGCACGATGGGGTTCGCGCCCGCCGCCGAGTCCGCCGAGGGCGATGTGATGATCACCCGCGCCCATGCCCACCGGACGCCGCCCCGGGCCGCGCCCGCGCCGGTTCCTGACGGTCCGCCCGTACCGGACGCGACACTGCTCGGCGCGGCGGTACGGGCGATCAGGGCCGGGGACCGGGCGGCCACGGTGGCCCGCAAGCCGGCCCAGGCGCAGGTGCCGGTGCAGGTGCCGCCGTCCGTACCGGCCACGCACCCGGAGCCGTCGGCCGACGGCACGTCACCGGCCGCGCTCTCGCCCGACGGCCGGCTCCCCCGTACCACCTCCGCCGAGACCCTCGCGACCGTCCAGGCCGCCGCCATGACCGGCTCGGCAGTCTGGATCGGTTACGTCAACGCCGACGGCGCGGCCAGCCAGCGGGTCATCGCCCCGGTGCGGGTGGAGGGCGGTTATGTGACGGCGTACGACCACACGGCGGACGAGGTCCGTACATACCCGCTGCACCGGATCACCGGGGTGGCCGAACTGGCCGACGACCCAGCGTAGCCGCAGCATCGTCAAGTCCTCAGCCGCCCGCCACGTACCCGATCAGCTTCGCCATGTTCGCCACGTACGCGGCCGAACTGATGCACAGCGGCGGCTCGGCCGGCCGGTACGGCGGCTCCAGCGGCGGGTCCTTCGGGCTGTACGGCGAGGTGTCGCGCGGGTCGCCGACATGCTTGCTCATATACGCCCTGCCGTCGTACGGCTCCGTCGAGCCCGGCCCCCGGTACGGGTTGGTGATCTGGTCGATCGGCGTCAGCCAGTGGTCCCGTGTCCCGAGGCCGTCCACGAGCGCCGCCGCCTCGGCCTCCGTCACGGTGGGCAGCGGCAGCGGGGCGTCCCGCAGCAGGTCGGAGAGCTGGAGATCGCGCGGCGAGAAGTAGCGCGGGAGCGGGATCCGGCCGCCGTGCGCGTTGGCGGGCGAGAGCGGTGAACGGGCGCGCAGGGCGGCGATCTGAGCCGGGGTCAGCGCGGCGAGTTCCTCGTACGTCGCGCGCAGACCGGCGAGATCGATGGAGCGGCCGCCCGAGTAGTGGCTGAGGGTGTCCTTGTGGTCGTAGTCGTTGTAGTACGCGCCATTGCGGATGTTGGAGCCGAAGCGGTGCACGAACCGGGCGCGGTTGGTGCCGAGTTCGACGAAGGTCGGGTGCGTACGGCCGGCCAGCAGCGGGTTCTCGGCGATCTGCTCGCCCGTCAGCGCGCAGCTCTCCAGCCAGGCGAGGGCCTCGGGCACCCGGCGCAGACAGGCACGGTCGCCGGTCAGCCGGAAGTAGTGGAAGAGCTGCTGGACATTGGTCTGGGTGGTGTGGGTGGCGAGGGCGCGCGGTTCGTACGAACGCGCTCCGGCGGGCGCCCCAGCAGGCCGGCCGCCCTTGGCACGGGAGAGGTGCTGGAGGCCCCAGCCGGCCTGGGGCGCGGGCTGCTGCATCCGGCGCAGACACTCCATGGCCCGCAGCACGGGGCCGATGAGATCGCGTCGGCCGAGGGTCGATATGCACATCAGGAGGAACTTGATGTTCTCGCCGAGGACATCGTCGTTGAAGGTGACCTGCTGGGTGTACTCGCCGTCCTCCATGCCGTGCCGTACATCGCCCGGCAGCCAGGGCGGGCGCTTGTCGGGCCAGGGGGTACGGCTGACGGATCCGGCATGGGCGGGGAAGCGCTGCGGCCAGCCGCCGTCGGCGACACCGCCCTTGAACTGCGAGGCGAGCAGGAAGCCGATGACGCGGTCCAGTGAGCGCTTGAAGCGGGGGTCGCGGCGCTCGGCGTACAGCCGGAGGATGAACTGGGCGGCGGACGAGGTGCCCGCGTCGTCGAAGGTGGCGTTGCCGTAGTAGTGCTGGAACTCCTCCAGCCGCCAGCCGTTGGCGCCGATCGTCTCGTACCAGTCGCGCAGGGAGTCCTCGCCGGCGAAGTCATGGATGTAGTTCCAGCCGCCGACGGGAAGCTGGGCCTCGACGAGCGCGAGCCCGGTCCGCTCGGCGGCCCGCCAGCAGACCTCCTCGCCGGTGGCGTGGTACGCGTCGAGCAGGCTGTGGCCGACGGAGGGCGTACCGGGCGGCTGGACCCAGCACATGGTGCGCTTGGCCTCCATCTCGCCCCAGGTGACGGAGAGATCGGGCAGATAGTTCCAGACGTATCCACCTCTGTAGGAGACGGTCCCGTCCATGAACGTGACGGCTCGCTTCACGGCCCGTACGACCGTACTCCGCGACGAGGCTCCCGACGCGGCCCTGGCCGCCCCGGGCCCCAGCAGCGCGGGGCCCGCGAGCAGCGGGGTAACGGCGAGTTGACTGAATGTGCGGCGGTTCAAGGGCGTTTTCCAGGGCTTCTTCATACGAGAAGTGCCTCCCTCGGCGGTGACTGGACACGGGTGCCGCTTGTCACCTCGGGAAGGTAGTGACCCTACGCACGCTCTTCAAGTATGTGGACAGCACTTTGGTATGAGAACGACGTCAGTCCTTCGCGGCGCTCTTCTTCGGGGACGCCCGGAAGCCGCGGAAGCGGGGGCGGCGGAGACCGCGGAGGCGGCCGAGCCGGCGGCCCACCCGGCGGCCGATCAGGCGGTACGCGGTGAGCGCGATCAGATACGCGAGCAGCGCGCCGGTCGTGTTGAGGATCACGTCATCGATGTCGAAGGCGCGCCCCTCGACGATCGCGCCCTGGGCCAGCTCCACCAGCACCATCACCAGCGCGGTCAGCAGCACCACCCGCGCCATCCGCATCCTGCGCGGCACGAGCACCGGCAGCAGCAGCCCGAAAGGCGCCCCCAGCAGCAGATTCCCGCCGATCTGCCGGCACGCGCCGAGGAATGTGTAGCTCTCCACGTACTGCCGCAACGAGTGCCCCGGCCGCAGATTGGCCCCCGCGATCTCCGCGGAGGCCGGGGACGGCGTCAGCGTGATTCTGGCCAGTACGGCCGAGAATGCCACCAGCGCCACAAAGGCCACCGCCACCAGAATCCCTCGCCCGAGCCGGGCGCTCACCCTCCCACCATCCATACCCCCCTGATGCCCGCGCCC
>NZ_LATD01000402.1 GCF_000981895.1 Streptomyces odonnellii
GGCGGGCGCGGGAGTGGCGGGCGCGGGCACCCAGTCGAGGCCGAACAGCGGACCCGGCGTGGGCTCGGCGGACTCGGCCGCCACCCCTGTCATGGAGGCCGGGCGCAGGGTCAGCGAGCGCACCGCGAGCACCGGCGCGCCCTCTTCGTCGACAGCGGCCAGTTCGACGGTGTCGGGGCCCGCCGGGGTGAGACGTACCCGGAGGGCCGTGGCAGCACCCGCGTACAGGGTCAGTCCGCGCCACTCGACCGGGACGGTTCCGGCGAGCGGACCGGCCGCCGCGCCGTCGGAGGTGCCAGTGGTCCCGGTCGTCCCCGTGTGGAGCAGTCCCGCCGCGTTGACGGCGGCGGTCAGCAGTGCCGGGTGCAGCGCGAACGTCCCCTGTGCGACGGCCTGTTCGTCCTCTTCGAGGGTGACTTCGGCAAAGACCTCGCCGTCCCGGAGCCAGGCGGCCCGCAGACCGACCGCGCCGTAATCCGCGTCCGCGTCCGGGTCCAGGTCCAGGTCCGAGGGCAGGTCCAGGGATACGGCCCCGGCCGGCGGCCAGGCCTCCGTGCCCAGCTCCGTACTCAGCTCGGTCTCCGGCGCCCGGTGTCCGGCGCTCAGCACCCCGGCCGCGTGCAGGGTCCACGGCTGGCCGGCACCGTCGGGGCGGGCGTGCACGGTCAGCGAACGGCGGCCGGTCCGGTCGGGGGCGGCCACCCGCACCTGCACCCGTACCGCGCCGTCGTCGGGCACGACGAGCCCGGTGGCGAGGGTCAGTTCCTCGACCGTGTCACAGCCGGTCTCGTCCCCGGCCCGTACGGCCAGTTCGGCGAAGGCGGCCTCGGGAAGCACCGCGCCTCCGGGCACCGGACGGCCCGTCAGCCAGGGATGGGTCCGCGTGGACAGGCGTCCGGTGAGCACCGCCTCGTCCGAGCCCGCCACGGTCATCGCCGCGCCCAGCAGCGGGTGCCGGGCCGATTCGAGGCCGAGGCCCGAGGCATCGCCCGGGGCCGCCGAGAGCGACGGCCAGTACCGCTCGCGCTGGAACGCGTACGTCGGCAGTTCCACCCGGCGGGTGGCGTTCCCCGCGAGGAGCGCCACCCGGCGGGTGGCGTTCCCCGCGAGGAGCGCGCTCCAGTCGGCCCGGGCGCCGTGGGCGTGCGCCTGGGCCAGCGCGGTGACCGCGGTCAGCTCCTCCGGCCGGTCCTTGCGCAGGACGGGCACCACGACCGCGCTGTCCGGGACGGACTCGCGGGCCATGGCGGAGAGCACACCGTCAGGGCCCAGCTCCAGGAAGACACCCACGCCCCGCTCGGCCAGGGTCCGTACACCGTCGGCGAACCGGACGGTCTCGCGGACATGCCGTACCCAGTACTCGGGCGAGCACAGCTCGTCCGCCGACGCGAGAGCACCGCTCACATTCGAGATCACCTGAATCGCGGGCTCCTCGTAGGTGAGCCCCTCGGCGATCGCACGGAACTCCGCCAGCATCGGGTCCATCAGCGGGGAGTGGAAGGCGTGGCTGACCGCGAGTCGGGAGGTCCTGCGTCCGTCGGCGGCGAGGAATCCGGCGATGTTCCCCACCTGCTCCTCGTCGCCCGAGAGCACCACCGAGCGCGGTCCGTTGACCGCGGCGATCGCCACGTCCTCGGACAGCAGGAGCCCGCTGACCTCGTCCTCGGCGGCCTGCACCGCGATCATGGCGCCGCCCCCGGGCAGCGCGTCCATCAGCCGGGCCCTGGCGGCGACCAGCCGGCAGGCGTCGGCGAGCGGGAACACCCCGGCCGCGTGGGCGGCGGCGATCTCACCGATCGAGTGGCCCGCCACGAAGTCCGGTGCGATTCCCCAGGACCGGACGAGCCGGAAGAGCGCCACCTCGATGGCGAAGAGGGCGGGCTGGGTGACGGCGGTCCGGTTCAGTGCCCCGGCGTCTTCTCCCCAGATCACCTCGCGCAGCGGGCGGTCCTGGCCGGCGGACTCGGCGTCGAGATGCGCCAGTACGGAGTCGAGGGCGTCTGCGAAGACCGGGAACCGGTCGTACAACTCCCGCCCCATGCCGAGCCGTTGGGAGCCCTGGCCGGAGAAGAGCACCGCCAGGGGCTGCCCGGCCGCCTCTCCCCTGGCGATCTCCGGCAAGCCCTGCCCGGTCGCCAGCAGCACCGCCCGGTGCTCGAACAGCGAGCGGCTCGTGGCCAGCGAGTGCCCGATGTCGGCCGGGGAGAGTCCGGGGTGTTCGGCCGCGAAGGACCGTAGCCGCTCGATCTGTCCGTCCAGCGCCGCTTCGCTCCTGGCGGAGACCGGCCAGGGCACCACGGCCGGGGCGGGAATCCCATGGGACGGGGCGGGAGTCCCATCCGCCGGGGCGGGAGTCCCATCCGCCGGGGCGATGCCCGCGGTTTCCGTCGGAGCCGGCGCTCCCGGGGCCTGCTCCCTCGGGGCCTGCTCCAGCACCACATGGGCGTTGGTGCCGCTGATCCCGAAGGACGACACACCCGCGCGCCTCGGGCGGCCGGCATCCGGCCACACGGTCTGCTCGGTGAGCAACTCCACCGCGCCGGTAGCCCAGTTCACCCGGGTCGAGGGCTCGGTCACATGAAGGGTCTTCGGCAGTTCGCCGTGCCGGAGCGCGAGGATCATCTTCATCACACCCGCGACCCCGGCCGCCGCCTGGGTGTGGCCGAGGTTGGACTTCACCGAGCCGAGCAGCAGCGGACGCTCCGGGTCACGGTCGCGTCCGTACGTGGCAAGCAGTGCTTGCGCCTCGATCGGATCGCCCAGCGTCGTACCGGTACCGTGCGCCTCCACCGCGTCCACATCCGCCGGCGACAACCCACCACTGGCCAGCGCCTGCCGGATCACCCGCTGCTGCGAAGGACCATTCGGCGCCGTCAGACCATTGGAAGCACCATCCTGGTTGACCGCACTGCCCCGCACGACAGCCAGCACCTCGTGGCCGTTGCGCCGCGCGTCCGACAGCCGCTCGACGACGACCACTCCGACGCCCTCCGACCAGCCGGTGCCGTCGGCCGAGTCGGAGAAGGCCTTGCAGTGCCCGTCGGGCGCGAGGCCGCCCTGCCGGGTGAATCCGGCGAAGCTCGTCGCGGTGGACATCACGGTGACGCCGCCGACCAGTGCCATCGAGCACTCGCCGCCGCGCAGCGCCTGGGCGGCCCAGTGCAGGGCGACCAGCGAGGAGGAGCAGGCGGTGTCCACGGTGACGGCCGGGCCCTCGAAGCCGAAGGCGTAGGACAGCCGACCGGAGATGACACTGGCCGCGAGTCCTGTGCCCGCGTGGCCCTCCACGTCCTCGTTCGCCCGGAGGACGAGATGGGCGTAGTCCTGGCCGTTGGTGCCGACGAAGACTCCCGTACGGCTGCCGCGCAACGATGCCGGGTCGGTGCCGGTACGCTCGACCGCCTCCCAGCTCACCTCCAGCAGCAGCCGCTGCTGCGGGTCCATGGCGAGCGCCTCGCGCGGCGAGATCCCGAAGAAGCCCGGATCGAACTCCGCCGCCTCGTACAGGAATCCGCCCACCCGGGTGGCGCTGTGGCCCTGGCCGTCGCCCGCCAGGACATCGAGGTCCCAGCCGCGGTCGGTGGGGAACGCGTCGATGCCGTCGCGGCCTTCGGCGAGCAGCCGCCAGAGGTCCTCCGGCGAGCGCACCCCGCCCGGGAAGCGGCAGGCCATACCGACGACGACGATCGGGTCGTCGTCGGCCGACCGGGTGTCCGCCCGGTCGAGCGCGGCACCGGCGAGGGCGTCCTCACCGAGCAGTTCGGCGAGCAGATGGTCGGCGAGGGCGCCCGGGGTGGGGTAGTCGAAGACCAGGCTGGCGGGGAGCGTCAGTCCTGTCGCGCCGGTGAGCCGGTTGCTCAGCTCCACGGCGGTCAGCGAGTCGAAGCCGAGGTCCCGGAAGGCCTTGTCGCCCTTGATCGCCTCGGCTCCGGTGTGTCCGAGGACCGCGGCGCAGTGGGTACGGACGATGTCCAGCAGCACCGCGGCGCGCTCGTCCCCCGAGGCGTCGGGGGCCGCGAGGAGGCGCTCCCGCAGCCCTGAAGCCGCTGTTCCGGTCTCCTGCCGGGTCTTCTGAAGCTCCGTCAGCGCACTGCGGGCTGCGGGCAGTTCGGCCAGGAGCGGGCTGGGACGCAGGCTCAGCAGGGCGGTGAGCAGTTCGGGGCGCCCGAGGTCGGCGAGGACGACGGTCGGCTCGGGCTCGGCCACCACCCGGAACAGCGCGGAGACCGCCAGTTCGGGATCGAGCGCGCCGGACGCCCGCCTGCGGTCGTGGGCCTGGCCGCCGGTGGTACGGGCATGCTCCACGCCGCCCGCCATGCCCGCGCCGTCCCACGCGCCCCAGGCGATCGAGGTGGCCGGGAGCCCGAGCGCCGCGCGCCGTTCGGCCAGCGCGTCGAGCACCGCGTTCGCCGCCGCGTAGTTGGCCTGGCCGGGGTTGCCGACCGAGCCGGCCACCGAGGAGAACAGCACAAAGGCCGACAGTCCTAGATCGCGGGTCAGTTCGTCGAGGAGCAGGGCGGAGGCGACCTTCGCGCGGAAGACCGTCTCGAACCGCTCGGCGGTCAGCCCGGCCAGCACGCCGTCGTCCAGCACGCCCGCCGTGTGCACCACTCCGGTCAGCGGGCAGTCCGCGGGAATGGCCTTCAGTACCCGCTCCAGCTCGCCCCGGTCGGCGGCGTCGCAGGCGGCGACGGTGACCTGCGCGCCGAGGCCGGTCAGCTCCGCGAGCAGTTCGGGCGCGCCGGGCGCCGCCAGACCGCGCCGGCTCAGCAGGACGAGGTGCCGGGTGCCCTCGCCGGCCAGCCGGCGGGCGACGCGCGCGCCGAGCGCGCCGGTGCCGCCGGTGATCAGGACGGTGCCGGACGGCTCCCAGCGAGCTTCGGTGTCGGCCGCCGTGTCGGGGGCGGGCAGCATCCGCCGGCCAAAGACGCCGGAGGCGCGGATCGCGAGCTGGTCCTCGCCGGCGGTGCCGGTGAGTACGGCCACGAACCGGCGTACGGCGTGCTCGTCCAGTTCTTCGGGGAGGTCGACGAGCCCGCCCCACTGGCGCGGATGCTCCAGCGCGGCGACCCGTCCGAGACCCCAGACGGCGGCCTGCGCGGGTACGGGCGGCGGGCCGGAGGGCACGGGTGCGACCGCGCTACGGGTGACGGCCCAGAGCGGGGCGTTCACGCCTGCGTCCGTGAGGGCCTGGACGAGGGCAGCGGTGGCGACCAGTCCGGCGGGCACACCGGCCGTACTGGACGACTCGTCCAGGGCGAGCAGGGACACCACACCGTCGAAGGTTTCGGTCTCCGCAGCCGCGGCGGAGAGCCGCTCGCGCAGAACGACGGGGTCGGCGCCGTCGATGTCCACCCGTACCGCTGCGGTGCCGAGTGCGCTGGTCAGCGTGTCCGCCCAGGCGTCGGCGGCTCCGGCCGCCGGGGCGAGGACCAGCCAGGTGCCGGGCAGGGCGCCCGGGGAGGCGGTGAGGGCCAGCGGCTGCCAGGACTCCCGGAAGCGCCACGCGTCCACCGTCGAGCGGAACCTGCGCCGGGTACGCCACGACGACAGAGCGGGCAGTACTGCACCGAGCGAACCGCCGTCCACGTCGAGCCGGGACGCCAGGGATTCCAGGTCCTCCCGCTCGACGGCCGCCCAGAACTCCGCGTCGACCGGGTCCGTACCGGCCGCGGTCTCCGCCGCCACGGCCACCTCCGGCCAGAAGCGCTCGCGCTGGAAGGCGTATGTCGGCAGATCCACGCGCCGGGCGCCGGTGCCCGCGAAGAACGCCGGCCAGTCCACGGCGGCTCCGGCCACATGGAGCCGGGCCAGCGCGGTGATCAGCGTGGTCTCCTCGCCGCGGTCCTTGCGGAGCGCGGGGACCACTACGGCATCGGCGGGCAGGGACTCCCGGGCCGGCGCGGACAGCACCGCGTCGGGGCCCAGCTCCAGGAACACGGTGACGCCCTGGTCGGCGAGGGTACGGATACCGTCCGCGAACCGGACCGCCTCGCGGACATGCCGTACCCAGTAGTCGGGCGAGCACAGCTCCTCGGCGGAAGCGAGAGCACCGCTCACATTCGAGATCACCGGGATGGCAGGCTCCTGGAACGCCAGGGTCTCCGCCACCGTGCGGAACTCGTCGAGCATCGGGTCCATCAGCGGCGAGTGGAAGGCATGCGATACCCGCAGACGCGTGGTCCTGCGACCGAGTGCCTCCAGTTGGGCGGCGGCCTCCAGCACCGCGTCCTCGGCGCCCGAAAGCACCACGGAGGAGGGGCCGTTCACAGCCGCGACGGACACACGGCCGGAGAGGTACGGGACGACCTCCTCCTCCGTCGCCTGGACCGCGACCATCGCGCCACCGCCCGGCAGCGCCTGCATCAGCGACGCCCGCGCCGCCACCAGACGGCAGGCGTCCGCCAGCGGGAACACCCCGGCCACATGGGCGGCGGCGATCTCACCGATCGAATGCCCGACCACGAAATCGGGCCGCACACCCCACGACTCCACCAACCGGAACAACGCCACCTCGATCGCGAACAACGCGGGCTGAGCCAGCCCCGTACCGTCCAGCGCCCCGGCGTCCTCACCCCAGATCACCTCGCGTACCGGACGCTTCAACTCCCCGTCCAGCAGCGCCAGTACGGAGTCCAGCGCCTCCGCGAACACCGGGAACCGCCCGTACAACTCCCGGCCCATACCCAGCCGCTGCGAGCCCTGCCCCGAGAACAGCACCGCCGTCGACCGCTCGGTGGCGAGGCCCCGGGCGAGATCCGAGACGCCGTCGTCCGTCGCCAGCAGCACCGCCCGGTGCTCGAACAGCGACCGGCCCGTGGCCAGCGAGAAACCGATGTCCACCGGCAGCGCGGGCGCATGCCCGCTGCCGTGCCCGCTCCCACGCCCGCTCCCGTGTCCGGCGAATTCCCTGATGCGGGCGAGCTGGCCGTCCAGCGCCGCTTCGCTCTTGGCCGACACGAGCCAGGGCACCGCGCCCGATGCCCCGTCCCGCACGGCCGTGGCCGCACCGGAACCGCTCTCCACCGGGTCCGCCCGCTCTAGGACCACATGGGCGTTGGTGCCGCTGATGCCGAAGGACGAGACTCCGGCGCGCCGGGCGCGGCCGGTCTCCGGCCAGGCGGTCGTGTCGGCCAGCAGCTCGACCGCGCCGGCCGACCAGTCGACATGGGTGGACGGCTCGGTGAGGTGGAGCGTACGCGGCAGGGTGCCGTGGCGGAGCGCCATCACCATCTTGACCAGCCCCGCGGCGCCGGCGGCGGCCTGGGTGTGGCCGATGTTGGACTTCACCGAGCCCAGCAGCAGCGGCCGGTCCGCGTCGCGGTCCTGGCCGTACGTGGCGAGCAGCGCCTGCGCCTCGATCGGGTCGCCGAGGGGGGTGCCGGTGCCGTGCGCCTCGACCGCGTCCACCTCCGTGGGCGAGAGGCCGGCGTTGGCCAGGGCCTGCCGGATGACCCGCTGCTGAGCGGGGCCGTTGGGTGCCGTGAGACCGTTGGAGGCGCCGTCCTGGTTGACGGCGCTGCCCCGTACCACCGCCAGGACCTGGTGCCCGTTGCGCCGGGCGTCCGACAGCCGCTCCAGCACCAGCATCGCCGCGCCCTCCGACCAGCCGGTGCCGTCGGCCGAGTCGGAGAACGCCTTGCACCGGCCGTCGCCCGCCAGTCCGCCCATCCGGGAGAAGCCCGCGAAGTTCGCCGAGGTCGTCATCACGGTCACCCCGCCCGCGAGTGCGAGCGAGCACTCGCCGCCGCGCAGCGCCTGGGAGGCGAGATGGAGGGATACGAGGGACGAGGAGCAGGCGGTGTCGACGGACATCGCCGGACCTTCGAGGCCGAGCGCGTAGGCGAGCCGTCCTGAGACCACGCTGACCGCGAGGCCGGTCGTCGCGTGGCCCGCCATGTCGTCCTTGGAACGCATGACCAGTCCGGCGTAGTCCTGCCCGCTGACTCCGACGAAGACCCCGGTGCGGCTGCCGCGCAGGGTCGCCGGGTCGATTCCGGCGCGTTCGGCCGCCTCCCAGGAGACTTCGAGGAGGACGCGCTGCTGCGGGTCCATCGCGAGAGCCTCACGCGGGGAGATCCCGAAGAAGTCCGCGTCGAAGTCGGCGACGTCCCGCAGGAATCCGCCCTGTCCCTCGACGGCGCCGATGGACGGGTCGGCCTGCCAGCCTCGGTCGGCGGGGAAGCCGGTGATGGCGTCCTCGCCGGAGAGGACCAGCTCCCAGAGGCCTTCCGGGGACTCGACCCCGCCGGGGAAGCGGCAGCTCATGCCGACGATCGCGATGGGATCGCCGGTGGTGGTGGAGTCGTCGGCCGACTCGCGTGCGGTGACGGCGGCCTCGATGTCGTCCGCGCCCACCAGTTCGTCGAGCAGGAACGCGGCGAGACGGGCGGGGGTGGGGTAGTCGAAGATCAGGGTGGCGGGCAGGGTCAGACCGGTGGCCGACGAGAGCCGGTTGCGCAGTTCGACGGACGTCAGCGAGTCGAAGCCGAGCTGCCGGAACTCCCGCTCCACGGCGATGGCCTCGGGCGAGGAGTGCGCGAGGACCACGGCGGCCTCGGTAC
>NZ_LATD01000403.1 GCF_000981895.1 Streptomyces odonnellii
GGCTGACACCGGGGGGATCTCGGGGGGGGGCGGCACCGGGATCCCGGCGCCACGAAGGAGCGGGCCCCTCGGCGAAAGGCGGCGTGACATGGCAGCAACGGCCGGGGAGCAGCGGACCGGTGAACGCGTCGACGCGCTGCTCGACGAGCTGGGCAAGGCGGTGGGCCCGTCGGGCCGCGCGCTCGCCGACGAACTGGTGCGTGCCGTCGTCGAGTTCTACGGTACGGGCCTGGCCCGGGCCGTCGAGCTGCTCGGCGATTCGCGGGAAGGCACGGAGCCGCTGGCGCTGCTCGGCGAGGACGAACTCGTCGGCGGGCTGCTGATCCTGCACGACCTGCACCCCGACGACACGCTCACCCGGGTGGAACGGGCGCTGGACGAGGTCCGTCCGTATCTCGGTTCGCACGCCGGTGATGTGGAGATCGCCGGGATCGGCCCGGAGCCGGAGGGGGACGGCGCCGCCGAGGGACGGACCCTGCGGCTGCGGCTGCGCGGAAGCTGCGACGGCTGCCCCTCCTCCGCGCAGACGGTGCGCTGGACCATCGAGGAGGCCGTGGCGCGCCGTGCGCCGGAGATCGCGCGCGTCGAGGTCGAGGGCGTCACGGAGGAGAGCCCGCAGCCGAAGCTCCTCCAGATCATGTCCCGGCCGCCGGACGCGGCCGACCTGGCGGCGGGGCCATGACCACCCGGCCCGTGCGGCCCGGCCCGGACGGGCTGCGCGGCTTCACCCGCCGCCCGCCGGCCGCCGTGAAGCGGTGCGAGCTGTGCGCCGAACCGCTGCCCGGGGAGCACCGGCATCTTGTGGACACCCGGAAGCGCTCTCTGCTGTGCGCCTGCGCCGGCTGCCATCTTCTGTTCACCCGGCCGGGCGCGGGCGCGGGCCGCTTCCGGGCGGTGCCCGACCGCTATCTGTCCGATCCGGACTTCGCCCTGGACGAGGAGAGCTGGGGCAGGCTCCAGATCCCGGTCGGGCTCGCCTTCTTCTTCCGCAACTCCGAGCTGGACCGGACGGCCGCGTTCTACCCGAGCCCCGCGGGCGCCACGGAGAGCGAACTGGACCCGGCCACCTGGCAACAGGTCCTCGGTTCCGGCCGGCTGGCCGCGCTGCTCCAGCCCGACACGGAGGCACTGCTGATACGGCGGGAGCGCGGCACCGGCGCCGCGAGCGCGGGCGGCGCGGGCGGGTGCTGGCTGGTGCCTGTCGACGTCTGTTACGAGCTGGTGGGCCGGATGCGGCTGCGCTGGCAGGGGTTCGACGGCGGCGCCGAGGCCCGCGCCGAGCTGGCGGACTTCTTCGCCCGGGTCGCGGCGCGGGCCCGGCCACCGGCGACCGAGCGGGAGGACGGCCGATGACCGATCTGACGTTCACCTGTGTCGGCGTACGGCCGGAACCGTACGGCACAGGCCCGACGCTGCTGTTCCGGCTGCGGATCGAGGCGGCGGAGGGCGTACGGATCCATGCGGTGGCGTTGCGCTGCCAGTTGCGGATCGAGCCCGTCCAACGGCGGTACGGGCCGGCCGAGATGGAGATGCTCGGTGATTTCTTCGGCGAGCCGGACCGCTGGAGCACCACCCTCACACCGCTCCAGTTCGCCCATGCCTCGGTGACCGTGCCCGGCTTCACCGGCGCCACCGAGATCGAACTGCCGGTGCCCTGCACGTACGACATGGAGGTGGCCTCGGCCGCGTACTTCCGCGCGCTCGCGGACGGCGAGGTGCCGCTGCTCCTGCTCTTCTCGGGCACGGTCTTCTCCGGCGACCGCGGGTTCATGGCGGAGCCGGTGCCGTGGCACAAGGAGGCCGCGTTCCGTATGCCGGTGAAGGTCTGGCGGAGCCTGGTCGAGCAGTACTTCCCCGGCTGCGGCTGGCTGCGGATACGCGACGACTGTCTGGACGCGCTGCGCCGCTTCCGCTCGGAGCGCGCCCTGCCGTCCTGGGAGCGGGTGTTCGAGGAGCTGCTCCGTACGGCGGCGGCCCCCGGTCCCGCACGGGCGGCCCGGTCCACCGGGTCTGCCGGGTCTGCCGGGTCTGCCGGGTCTGCCCGGTCCACCGGGTCGTCTACCGGATCTGCCGGGCCCACCGGGCGAGGAGGGCGGTCATGACGGACCAAGTGGCCGTGGACTCCGAGGAGTTCGACAGGGCCCGCCGGGTCGCCGACGCGCTGCTGTTCGAGGGGTATGTGCTCTACCCCTACCGGGCGTCGGCCCGTAAGAACCGGCTGCGCTGGCAGTTCGGTGTGCTGGTGCCGCCGTCCTGGGCCTGCATGTACGGCGAGCACGCCGAGCAGCGTACGGAATGCCTGCTCGAACCCCGCCGTGCCGGTCACCTCCTCGTGGAGCTCCGCTTCCTCAAGGTCCGCCGCCGCACGGTGGAACGCCCCGCGCCGGACGGCTCGGGCTGGACCGGGACGGCGCGACTCGACCTGACCGACCGGGTGCTGGTCCCGTGGGACGAGGGCGAGGAGCAGCGGGTGGCACTGCGGGTGCCGCTCGACGAACTCGCGGGCGAAGGGCGGACCGTACGGTTCGACCGCCCCGGCGGGGTCGCGTACGAGCCGGTCCAGGAGGCGGGCGGTACGGGACCGGCCGTCGGGCGTCTGGTACGGCGGAGCCGCGCGCTGGCGGGCGAGATGCACCTGGCCACCGAGCCGCTGCCGGGCCCGTACGGCGCGCTGCGGCTGACTGTGACCGTACGCAACGCCTCGGACTGGGCACCGCCGGACCGGGCGCCGGACCCGCGCCGGCGTGGCGACCGCGAAGCCGCCCTGCCGTACAGCCTGATCGGGGCGCATCTGCTTCTCGGCCTGCCCGGCGGGCGGTTCCTGTCGATGACGGACCCGCCCCAGTGGGCGCGGCCCGCCGCCCGGACCTGCCGCAATGAGCACACCTGGCCGGTGCTGGCCGGTGGTGCGGGCCGGGACGATGTCCTGCTGTCCTCGCCGATCATCCTGGACGACCACCCCGAACTCGCGGCGGAGAGCCCAGGACCGCTCTACGACGCGACCGAGATCGACGAGATCCTCTCGCTGCGGACCGCCGCGCTCACGGAGGAGGAGAAACGGGAGGCGCGCGGGACGGACGCGCGGGCGGCCGAGGTGATCGATCTGGTGGACGGGATGCCCGCGCAGGTCATGGAGCGCCTCCACGGCGCGATACGGGGTCTGCGCGAGGCGACGGGTGAGCGGCCCCGCGAGGACCCGGCCGAGGCACCCTGCGCGCGCGACGCGTACGACGTACCGGGGCCGGAGACCGTGACGGTCGGCGAGCGGCTCGTCGGCGTGGGCAGCCGGGTCGTACTGCGGCCGGGCACGCGCGGGTCCGACGCCCAGGACATCTTTCTGGCGGGGCTCGGCGCGACGGTCGAGGCGGTGCTGACGGACCTGGACGGCGAGACGCACATCGGGGTGACCGTCGACGGCGATCCGGGCACGGACGTACGCCGTCTGCAGGGCCGGTTCCTGTACTTCCGGCCGGACGAGATCGATCCCCGCGGCAGCGGCGGTCCGGAGGGCGGTGGTTGACATGGCGGGCAGGACCCTGGTCGCGGGGATCGGCAATGTCTTCCTCGGTGACGACGGCTTCGGCGTCGAGACCCTGCGCAGGCTGACCGGACACCGGTTCCCGCCGGACGTCGAGCTGATGGACACGGGCATCCGGGGTGTGCATCTCGCCTACCGGCTTCTCGACGGCTACAGCGGGCTCGTGCTGCTCGACACGGTCGACCGTGGCACTCCGGCCGGCACCCTGCACGTACTCGACATCGACCCGGCCGATCCCGCCGCTCGCGGAACGCCCCGGGCGGCCGTACCGCTGGACGGGCACGGCATGGACCCGGCGGCCGTGCTGCGGCTGGTCCATGAACTGCGCGCGGGCGCCGGTGGCACCCTGCCCGAGCGGATCGTGCTGGTCGGCTGCCAGCCGCTCACCCTCGAAGAGGGCATCGGACTCAGCGAACCGGTCGCCGCCGCCGTCGGACCGGCGGCCGAGCTGGTCCTCGATCTGATCCGGCACGAAAGCGGTGAAGGCGGTGAAGGCCTCGAAGGCCGCGAAGGCCATGAAGGACACGGAGACCACGTAGGCCACGTAGGCCACCAGCACGAAAGCCACCAAGGAGGCGATGACCGTGATGCACGCGATACGCGAGATACGGGCGGGACGAGCGGCGGACCGCCCCAGGACCCGCCCCAGAACCCGCACCGACACCCGTCCCAGGACCCGCACCGGACCGGCGGACCGGCCGCTGCTGTGGGTCTGCGCCGGAGCGGTCATGGCCGGGGCGGCGTACGAGACGGCGAAGTCCGTACCGGATCTGCGCCGCTATCTGCGGATGCGCCGGATGTAGGCCCCCGGGAAGGGAAGGCTCGGGACCGATGAACGACCGACAACGAACGCGGACGGCACCCGGCGGTCAGGCGGGGCCCGCCGCCGGCGGGTGCCCGGACAGCGGCCGTACCTCTCTGTCGGCCGGCCCCGGCCCGTTGAGCTGCGTGTACCGCTCCAGGAACAGATGCAGCGTGCTGTGCAGCTCCCCCAGACGGACGAACCAGAGCGACAGGCTCATCGACCCCGCCGGGGTGATCTCGTACTCGCGGCGGGCGGGCCCGGACGCGGACGCCCGCCACCGGGAGGAGATCTGACCGCACTTCTCCATGCCCCGCAGCAGCCGGTACACATGCGCGGACTCGGCTTCGGCCCAGCCGAAGGCGCCCAGACGCTGGGTCAGCTCGTAGCCGTGTCCCGGCCGCTCGGTGAGCAGCAGCAGGATGACGGGGTTCATCAGCGCGCGTCGTTCGGTGTCGTGCGTCGTCATGGTCGCGGTCTCCTGATGTGGCCGGGCGAGCTGGACATCAGTCCGCCCCGCGCTTGAGACCACGCTAACCAGCCCCGGCGGGACCGGCCAGCCGCCGTGACGAGGTGAGAGCCGTGCACGAACTGTCCATCGCGACCGCCGTGGTCGCCCAGGTGGAGGAAGCCGTACGCACCAATGGCGGCGCGCGGGTCGCCTCGCTGCGGCTGCGGATCGGCGAGCTGGCGGGGGTGGTGCCGGAGGCGCTCCGGTTCTCGTTCGGCCTGGCGAGCGAGGGGACCGTACTAGCCGGTGCCCGGCTGGAGCTGGACACCGTGCCCGGCAGGGCGCGGTGCGACGGCTGCGGGCGGGAGTACGCCGTCGGCATGCCGCCCCTGCTCTGGTGCGACGGCTGCGCCCGGCCGCTGGCCGAGCTGCTCTCGGGCCGGGAGCTGGAGATCGCCGAGGTCGCTCTCATGGACGCCTCCGAGGTCGCGCGGGTGGATTCCTCGGATGCGCGCCGCCGGGACAGCGGTGAGGATCGGGGTACGCCCCGGGCCGTGTCCGACACATAGCGTCGTCCGTCCGCAGGGCGGAGCCGGACGGGATCTGTCACGCCCTAGGAGGCCCCGTGTGCCGAGTCGTTGATCTGCGCCAGGCCGTCCTGGCCAAGAACGACGCCAGTGCCCTGGAGCTGCGCGAGCATCTCGCCGCCCGGGGCACGGCCGAGGTGAATCTGCTGTCCAGCCCGGGCAGCGGCAAGACCGCGCTGCTCGAACGGCTGCTGGAACGGGCCGTCGAGGCGGGCATCGCGGTCGCGGCGGTCACCGCCGATCTGGCCACCGAGAACGACGCCCGGCGGCTGGCGCGCGCCGGAGCACCCGTCAAACAGGTGCTGACCGACGGACTGTGCCATCTGGAGGCGGGAATGCTGCGCGGGCATCTCGACGGCTGGCTTCCGGCGGACACCCGGGTGCTGTTCGTGGAGAACGTCGGCAATCTGGTCTGCCCCGCCTCGTACGACCTCGGGGAGAGTCTGCGGATCGTGCTGGTCTCGGTGACCGAGGGCGAGGACAAACCGCTCAAGTACCCGACGGCGTTCGGTCTCGCGCAGCTTGTGGTCATCACCAAGACGGACATCGCGGCGGCCGTCGAGTTCGACGCGGAGGCGTTCCACCGGAATGTGCGCCGGGTGAATCCGGGGGTGCCGGTGCTGGCGACCTCGGCGCGCACCGGGGCCGGAGTCGACGATCTGCTGGCCCGCGTCCTCGACTGCGCGGACGGCGAGCCCGTACACCGGCCGGTGTACGAGAGTGCCTCCGCCACTCGCGGAACGGCCGAGGCGCCATGAGCGGGCCCGTGTCCTCCGTCCGCGCCGCCGGTCCGGCCGCACCGCCTGCCACATGTGAGCGCCGGCAGGTGCTGGTGTGCGGGGTGGTGCAGGGTGTCGGCTTCCGCCCGTTCGTGTACGCGCTCGCCACCGGTCTCGGTCTGACGGGATGGGTCACCAACACCGCTGAGGGGGTGAGCCTGGAGGTCGAGGGACCGGCGGAGGCTGTGGCGGCTTTCTGCGAGCGGGTCGCGGACAGCGCTCCGCCGCTGGCCGTCGTGGAATCGGTGCGGCACCGGCTCGTACCCGCCGTCGGCGGCAGCGGATTCACGATCCGCCCCTCGCCCGACTCCGGCTCCGGCGGGCCCGGACGGACCCTGGTCTCCCCCGACATGGCGACGTGCGACGCGTGTCTGGCCGAGCTGGCCGACCCCGCGGACCGCCGCTACCGGCACCCCTTCATCAGTTGTACGCACTGCGGCCCGCGCTTCACCGTCGTCACCGGACTGCCGTACGACCGGGCGCGGACCACGATGGCCGGTTTCCCGCTCTGCGCCGACTGCGCGCGGGAGTACGAGGATCCGGCCGACCGGCGCTTCCACGCCCAGCCGGTCGCCTGCCATGCCTGCGGCCCTCAACTCTCCCTGATCAGAACCGCGTCGGGCGGGCCGGCCGTGACGGCTTCAGGCGAGGGCGCGCTCGCGGAGGCGCGGCGGCTGCTGGCGGCCGGGGCGGTCGTCGGGGTGAAGGGACTCGGTGGCTACCACCTGGCCTGCGATGCCTCCGACGCCACCGCCGTGGCGGTCCTGCGCGCCCGCAAGCGGCGCGGCGCCAAGCCGTTCGCCGTGATGGCCGGGTCGCTGGAGACGGTTGAGCGGCTTGCCTTCGTGGGTCCTGACGAGCGCGAACTGCTGCTGGGGCAGCGCGGGCCCGTCGTTCTGCTGCGCCGCCGCGAGGGCGGTGAGCCGCTGGTGGCGGACGGTGTGGCACCCGGCAGCCCCGATCTCGGGGTGCTCATGCCGTACACGCCGCTGCACCGTCTGCTGCTGGGCCTGCCGGGCGATCCGCCGGGGCCGCCGGTGCTGGTGATGACCAGCGGGAACCGGTCGGGCGAGCCCATCGTGACCGACGACAGGGACGCCCTGAGCCGGCTGGACGGTCTCGCGGACGCCTGGCTGACGCATGACCGGCCGCTGCGGGTGCCGTGCGACGACTCGGTGGTACGGGTCTCCGCGGGCCGGGTGCTGCCCGTTCGCAGATCGCGCGGCTACGCGCCGATGCCGGTGGCGCTGCCCGTACCGGTGGAGCCGGCGCTCGCCGTCGGCGGGGACCTGAAGAACGTCTTCTGTGTCGCGGAGGGCCGGTACGCGTGGCTGTCCGCCCATATCGGCGACATGGACGAACTGGCGACGCTCACCGCCTTCGAGGCGGCCGTCGGGCATCTGTCGGAGCTGGCCTCGGTCACGCCCCGGCTACTGGTCGCGGACCGGCATCCCGGCTACCGCTCGGGGCAGTGGGCCGTGCGCCATGCCGGGGGCCGCCCGGTACGCCGGGTCCAGCACCATCACGCGCATGTGGCGTCGGCGATGGCGGAGCACGGTCTGGACGGCTCGGCTCCGGTGATCGGGGTGGCCTTCGACGGTACGGGGTACGGGGACGACGGCACGGTGTGGGGCGGCGAGGTGCTGCTCGCGGACTACGACGGATTCCGGCGCTTCGGCAGGCTGGCCCAGGTGCCGCTGCCGGGCGGCGACGCGGCCGTACGGAACCCGTACCGCATGGCGCTCTCGCATCTGCGGGCGGCGGGCGTGCCCTGGTCGGACGAACTGCCGTGTGTCGCCGCGTGTTCGGCCGGTGAGCGGCGGCTGCTGGAGCGTCAGCTCACGCGTGGCGTCGCCTGCGTACCGACATCGAGCATGGGGCGGCTCTTCGACGCCGTCGCCTCGCTCGCGGGGGTGTGCCACCGGGTGGAGTACGAGGCCCAGGCGGCGATGGAGCTGGAGGGCGCGGCCGTGGCGGGCGGCGGCCGGGCGGGTGGTGGTCCGGCGCGCGGCGGCGAGGCGGAGGGCTACCGGTTCGGGCTGGTCCCCGGGCGGCCGGGCGACGGGGTGGAGCTGGTGGCCGACCCCGCTCCGGTCCTGGCCGCCGCCGTACGGGACATACGGG
>NZ_LATD01000404.1 GCF_000981895.1 Streptomyces odonnellii
GCCGCACCCCGCCCGTCGTGTCCACCGACTCCAGCAGCCGCCCCGCCGCCTCCCGCACCACTCCCGGATCGTCCGTGGGCCCGCGCAGCGTCTCCGACCGGGTCAGCGTCGAGAAGTCGTACCGCCGCACCTTCAGCACCACCGTCCGCCCGGAGTGGCCGCCCGCCCGCAGCCGCTCCACGCACCGATCGGCGAGTCTGTCCACCTCCGTCCGCACCCGTACCCGGTCGTGCAGATCCACGTCGAAGGTGTCCTCGACCGACACGGATTTCGTCTCCCGCTCCGACACCACGGGCCGGTCGTCGTGCCCCAGCGCCATCCGGTACAGCGACGCGCCGTGCGCCTTCCCCAGCAGCCGTACGAGCTCGTCCTCGCCCGCCTCGGCCAGCTCGGCGACCGTGGTCATCCCGGCGCGGCGCAGATGCTCCCCGGTCGCGGGCCCGACGCCGGGCAGTGTCCGCACCGGCATCGGCCCCAGCAGCTCCCGCTCAGTGCCGGGCTCGATCACGACCAGCCCGTCGGGCTTGGCCTGCTCCGAGCCGATCTTCGCGAGCATCTTGGAACCGGCGAGCCCCACCGAGCCGGTCAGCCCGGTGACCGCCCTGATGTCCGCCCGCAGCCGCTCACCGGCCGCCCGCGCCGACGCCGTGTCATGGGCCGAGCCGCCCGCCTCCAGGTCCACGAAGGCCTCGTCCAGACTCAGCGGCTCCACCAGCGGGGAGAGCCCCGCGAGCAGTTCCATGACCCGCTCGCTCACCGCGCGGTAGAGCGAGAAGCGCGGCACCAGATACGCCGCGTTCGGCGCCAGCCGTCTCGCCTGGGCCATCGGCATCGCTGAGTGCACCCCGAAGCGCCGCGCCTCGTACGACGCCGTCGACACCACCCCGCGCGGCCCCAGACCGCCCACGACCACCGGTTTTCCGCGCAGACTCGGTTTCGCCGCCTGCTCGGCGGCGGCGAAGAAGGCATCCATGTCCAGATGCAGGATCGTCGGCGCGGATCTCACAGGACCGATGCTGCCTCACACCACTGACAACCGGCAGGGACAACCAGCACTCGCGACCGGCCCGGTCCGCGGCGGTCAGACCGCCCGGTCCCGGCGCCGCCGCGCCAGCTCGTCGGCGGGGTTGTGCCCGATCAGGGTCTCGCCGGTGTCGATCCGCTCCCCGTGGAGCTGCGACAGGGCCGCCTCGACATCCCGCCACACCACCCCCACGGCGATCCCGAAGACGCCCTGCCCGCCCTGGAGCAGGGTCACGACCTCGTCGGGCGAGGTGCACTCATGGACGGTCGCGCCGTCGCTCATGAGCGTCATGCGCTCCAGATCCCGGAAGCCGCGGGCCCGCAGATGCTGGACCGCCGCCCTGATGTTCTGGAGCGCGACCCCCGTGTCCAGGAACCGCTTCACGATCTTGAGGACGACCACGTCGCGGAAGCTGTACAGCCGCTGTGTGCCCGAGCCGTACGCCGGCCGCACACTCGGCTCGACCAGCCCAGTCCTGGCCCAGTAGTCCAACTGGCGGTATGTGATCCCGGCCGCCGCGCACGCGGTCGGACCGCGGTATCCGACCGTCTCCGCCCCGGGGTCGGCCGCACTGCTGTGAGGCGGATACGGACCGCCCGCCGCCGTACTGTCGCCGCTGCTTCTCACGCCGACCCCTCCGTCCTAGACCTGCCTTGTCGAAGGTAGGCAGTCACCCGGGGTGCGTCAACGATCGCCACACTCGCCACGCCGAGTGATAATCACCCTGAGAGTGGTTTGTCGTGCCCCTTTCCGGGGAAAAGATGGCCGAATGCGCTGACGGAGCCCGGTTCGGCGCTCACCGGCGGCCGCTCACTGGCTGTTGGTTCCGAAGTCCTCCGGCGAGATCTGGTCGAGGAACTCGCGGAACTTCTCCACCTCGTCCTCCTGCTCGTCCGGGATCGCGATACCCGCGTCGTCCAGCACCCCGTCACTGCCGTAGATCGGCGTACCCGTGCGCAGCGCCAGCGCTATGGCGTCGGACGGACGGGCGCTCACCTCCACGCCGCTGGCGAAGACCAGCTCCGCGTAGAAGACCCCTTCGCGCAGGTCCGTGATCCGGACCTCGGTCAGCTCCTGGCCCACCGCCTCAAGGACATCCTTGAAGAGATCATGGGTCAGCGGCCTCGCCGGGGCCATGCCCTGCTGGGCGAAGGCAATGGCGGTCGCCTCCCCGGGTCCGATCCAAATGGGGAGGTACCGGTCGCCTCCCACTTCACGCAGGAGCACGATCGGTTGGTTGGAGGGCATTTCCACCCGGACACCCACAACGTCGAGCTCGTTCACACAGCAACCCTAGGACGTGCCCGGCAGGTTTGGGTAGTCGGGCTCCCCCGCGATCAGTGCTGCCGGACCCCGAGGGCCGTCCGTACCAGCGCCGCGTGCAGCCGTACGGACAGCGCCGCCAGCTCCTTCGTGGTGGCCTCGGCATGGGCCCTGGTCTGCGGATTACGGTGTCTGCGCAGCGGCGCCACCACCTGTTCGACCAGTCCCGCCTCGCGCTCGGCGGCGGCTTTCATGGCGCGGAGATGCCGTGGCTCCAGACCGAATCTCCCCAGATCCGAGACAAGTCTCGCGACCGTTACGGACTCCGCGTCGTACCCGCCGTCCGGCATCGGAGTGATGAGGCCGTACGCCTCCCACTCGTCGAGCCTGCTCTCGCCGACCTCGGCGGCGGCCAGCAGCTCCTCGCGGCCGATCCTGGCGGCGGTGGAACCCACGGGCTCCGGCTCATCCGCTCCGGCCGGCCGGGACCCGCGTTTCGGGGCCGGCAGCTCCGGCCGCTCGCCGCGGCCACGGGCGTCGAGATACTCCCGGATGGCCTTCAGCGGAAGATAGTGGTCCCGCTGCAACCGCAGGACGTCGGCCAGCCGCTCGACGTCCTCGGGACTGAATTTCCGGTAACCGGAGGGGGTTCTGCGCGGCTCGACCAGCCCCTCCGACTCCAGGAAACGGATCTTGGAGACGGAGACCCCGGGAAACTCCTCCCGGAGGCGGCCGAGCACCGCGCCGATACTCATCAGCTCGCCCGTGGGGGCGGTGCCGTCGCCGGCACCGCCCGTCGGTGGTCGCAGCATGGACCTTCCCTGAGGGTCACACGCCCCGCTGGCTCGCGTAGAAGACCAGCCGGTACTTGCCGATCTGGACCTCGTCGCCGTTCGCCAGCAGGACCGAATCGATCCGCTCACGATTGACGTACGTACCGTTCAGGCTGCCGACGTCCGAGACGGTGAAATGCCCGTCCGCACCCCGGCGGAACTCCACATGGCGGCGCGACACGGTCACGTCGTCGAGGAAGATGTCGCTCTGCGGATGACGGCCGGCCGTGGTCAGCTCGCTGTCCAGCAGGAAGCGGCTGCCCGAATTCGGACCCCGGCGCACCACCAGCAGCGCCGAGCCCGGCGGCAGCGCGTCGACGGCGGCCTGAGCCTCCGGCGTGAGCGAGGGAAGCGCCGTCTGGCCGGTCACTTCGGAGTCGTACGCCTCAAGACCCGAGATGGAGATCGTCGAGGTGGTCTCCGAGGCGCGCTCGGCGGGCGCCCCGCCCCGCAGCGGCGCACCGCAGTTGGAGCAGAACCGGCTCGATTCCGCGTTCCGGTGTCCGCACCTCGTGCAGACCGGCAAGCCCGCCATAGTGGGATCCTCCTGCCGCGACTGCCCCGCCGGGGCAGATGATTGCCCGAAACCTATGCGGCCGGGACCTGCAGGGTCAACAGACGACGCGCCGGGGGCGTCGCCGCCCACCTGGTCGCGGAAGAGCGGGCGCTCGCCGCTCTGCTCCTCGCTCTGACCGTGCCGCGACGCACGGTGGCGGGCCGAACCGCCGCCTTCCTCGCGGGCGCTCTTGCCGAACAATTTCCCAAACAACTTCACGGGCGATTCCCCTTGACCGAAACAGACCCGCCCGTGGGGCAGGACGAACCCTGAATGAACACACCTGCCGACCCGGACATCTTGACAACGTCCGTATCCACCGGACAGTTTCCACCACACACCACGCTGATCGTGCGCCGACCCCCCGCAAGCTCATGCCCGCGTCGGACGGCCGCCATGCCCCGCCGGCTCACCCCGACGACGACCGAGCGTAGTCAGGCCGCTCCGCCGGTCGCAAGGCATCCACAACGATCTTCTCAGCCCGTGTCACCGTGGCCGTGGCCTGCTCCTTCTCCAGCGTCTGGACCACTCCGCCGGGAATGTTGAGAGCGGGCTCCAGATCCTGCGGCCGGCCGATGACCTTGAACTCGTACGGCGCCGTCACCGGCCGTCCGTCCACCTCGACATCGCCGCCCGCACCCGAGAAGTAGGTGTCCGCGACCACCCGGACCCCGTCCACCTGGATGGCCTCGGCGCCCGCCGCCCGCAGCTCCTGGATCGTGTCGAGCAGCATGTCCGGCTCGACCGCGCTGTTCGGATCGCTGATCGTCAGGCTGATACCGGGTCCCTGGGCCGCGACCGTACCGGCCAGGACTCCGAGCTGCTGGGCCTTCTCCAGCGTCTGTCTACGGGCCTCCTCGGCCTGGTCCGAGCTGGTCTCCAGCTCGGTGCGCTGGTCGTCGAGCCGCTGCTTCTCGTCCTCCAGCCGCTGGGTGCGGTCGTCCAGTTCGTCGAGGATGCGGACGAGGTCCTCCTGACGGGCGCCGCGCAGGGCGCTGTCGTCGTTGTTGGACGTGACCTGGATCGCGAGTCCGAGCCCGAGCACGAACAGCAGGCCCGCGACGGTGAGTTGGGCCCGGGTGACCCGCGGCGGCCACAGCCCCGCCGCCAACCGCTGGCGGCCGGTGAGCTGTTCGGGCCCCGGGGCCGGCGGCATGTCCGTACCGGCCGTACCGTTCGCGTCCTTGGGTGTCTCCACGCTGCTCATCGGCGTCACGCCCGGAAGACATGCCGGCGGATCGCGGCAGCGTTGGAGAAGATCCGGATACCGAACACGACGACCACCCCCGTGGACAACTGCGCGCCCACGCCCAGCTTGTCGCCGAGGAACACGATCAGCGCCGCCACCACCACATTCGACAGGAACGAGACCACGAACACCTTGTCGACGAAGATCCCGTCGAGCATGGCCCGCAGGCCGCCGAAGACCGCGTCGAGGGCCGCGACGACGGCGATCGGCAGATAGGGCTCGACCACCGCCGGCACCTCGGGCCGGACCAACAGTCCGACCACGACTCCCACGACGAGGCCCAGTACGGCGATCACGATGTGCCCTTCTCGGTGTCTGCCGTGCCCTGCCCGTCGCCCTTCCCGGCGTCGGCGGCCCCCGGCTCTGCTGTACGTACGATCAGGCTCGGCGCGGCAGGCAGACGCACCTCTTCCTGATCGGAAATGCTGGTGCGGATGTCGAAGTTCTGCTGCAACGACCGCAGATACCGGCCATCGGCACTGTCCTGGAACGCGGTGCTCAGCTTCTTGCCGTTCCCCACCGCGAGCACCGTGTACGGCGGCACCAGTGGCCTGTTGTCGACCAGTACGGCATCGCCCGCGGCACGGATCGCGGACAGCGATGTCAGGCGCTGCCCGTTGATGGCGATCGCTTCCGCGCCGGACTCCCACAGGCCGTTGACGACTCGCTGCATGTCACGGTCGCGTACCCGGCCGGTATCGGAGAAGCCGCCGCCGCGCGGCCCGCCGCCGTCCGACCCCGATTCCCTGGCGTCGTCGACCACGAGCTTCACACCTGGCCCGTGCACCGCAGTGGCGCCCGCCAGCAGGGCGATCCGCTCACCGGTGTCGCCGCCGTGCGCACGCAGGGCGGCGCGCTGGCGCGCCCCCACCTCGTCGCGCAGCTTCTCGACCGACTTCTCCAGTTCGTCGGCCGTGGCGGTCTCGGCGTTGATGCGGTCGATCAGCTCATCGCGTTCCTTGGCCACGACCGGCGCCGAGATCCGCGCCTGCGCGGCGCCCACCGTGACCACCAGAGCGGCCAGGACCAGACCGGCCGCGAGCCACAGCTTCGCGCGCAGCGTGCTGGGCAGACCGCCCTCCTCGGCGTCCCTGCGGGCCGCCGCCTCCGCGTACCCCTCGTCGAGGCTGTGATCCATCACATTGTTCAGCAGCGACATCGACGCATCGGGGCGGACGGGCGGAGAAGAGGTGCTCCGAATGGGGGGCTGCTGCGGCATGCCGCACATCGTCGCACGTCGCGCCCGTTACCGCCGAATGGCCCCACCGGTGTGCCGGACCCCCTTCGGGGGCATGTCCGGCACACCGGTACGACTCGCCCTAAGGACCCTGGTGACCTGCGCCGTCGACCACGGCGGACCACTCGTCGAGCAGCGCCTGCGCCGACGCGTCGTCCGGGCCTTCCGCCCACAGATGGGTGATGGCCTCGGCGGGGTCGGGCAGCACCATCACCCAGCGGCCGTCCGCCTCCACGACCCGTACTCCGTCGGTCGTGTCGACCTGCCGGTCCCCGGCCGCCTCCACGACGCTGCGCATGACGAGGCCCTTGACGGCCCAGGGCGTGGCCAGATCGCGCCGCAGCACATGGGCACGGGGGATACGGGCGTCGATCTGACTGAGCGTGAGCTGCGTACGCGCCACCAGACCGATCAGCCGCACAAACGCCGCCGTACCGTCCAGGACACTGCTGAACTCCGGGACGATGAAGGCTCCGCGCCCGTCACCGCCGAAGATCGTGGACTCCTCGCGGCCCACCCGGGTCAGATCGTCCGGTGAGGTCGTCGTCCACGCCACCTGCGTGCCGTGGTACGCGGCGACCTGCTCGGCGATCCTGGTGGTCGTCACCGGCAGCGCCACCCGGCCGCTGCGCCGCTCGGAGGCCACCAGGTCGAGCAGCACCAGCAGGGCACGGTCGTCCTCGATGATCCGGCCACGCTCGTCGACCAGCGACAGCCGCTCACCGACGGGGTCGAAGCGCACCCCGAACGCGGCGCGCGCCGAGGCGACGATCTCGCCGAGCCTGACCAGTCCGGAACGGCGCGACTCGACCGTCTCCGTCGGCCGGGACTCGTCCAGACCGGGGTTGATCGTCAGCGCGTCCACGCCGAGCCGGCCCAGCAGGCTGGGCAGCACGAGCCCGGCGCTGCCGTTGGACGCGTCGACGACGACCTTGAGCGCCGCCTCC
The DNA here is from genome assembly GCF_000981895.1 of Streptomyces odonnellii. Taxonomy (GTDB): domain Bacteria; phylum Actinomycetota; class Actinomycetes; order Streptomycetales; family Streptomycetaceae; genus Streptomyces; species Streptomyces odonnellii. The sequence goes on from NZ_LATD01000404.1 coordinate 7,110, forward strand.
GAGATCCCCGACGTGTCGACGTTGCGCAGCAACGAGCCGGTGTACGAGTCGAAGACGCTGGACGGGAAGTGCAGGTCTCCGATCTCACCGGGGAAGGCGCGCCGGTACTCCTGGCGCGCGTATACGCGGTCGAGTTTGCGCTGGCCCGCCTGGGAGAGATCCGCACCGCGCTCGTCGAAGAACATGATGTCCACGGAGTCCGGCACACCCGGCGACGTACGGATCATGATCCCGCCGGCGCTGCCCCGGCCGGTCTGCTGCCGGGCGACCGGCAACGGTACGTTCTCCAAGTCCCGTACGTCGATGGCGCTGGACTGGAGCGAGGAGATCACGGCACGCTTGAGAGCGCGGGCACCACGGGAGTGGTCACGCGCCGTGGTGACGGTGGAGCCCTTCTTCAGGGTGGTGGCGTACGCGCCGGCCAGCCGCACGACCACTTCCGGCGTGATCTCGACGTTCAGGATGCCCGAGACACCACGGGCGCCGAAGAGATGCGCCTGCCCCCGGGACTCCCAGATGACCGACGTGTTGACGAACGCGCCGGCCTCGATGGTCTTGAACGGGTAGACCCGGACATTGCCCTGGATGATCGATTCCTCGCCGACGAGGCACTCGTCGCCGATGACCGCGCCGTCCTCGATCCGGGCGGCCCGCATGATGTCGGTGTTCCTGCCGATCACGCAGCCGCGCAGATTGCTGTGCTGCCCGATATAGACGTTGTCGTGGACGACGGCTCTGTGGAGGAACGCACCGGTCTTGACGACCACGTTGGATCCGACAACGGTGTGCTCGCGGATTTCGGCGTCGGCCTCGACCTTGGCGTAGTCCCCGATGTACAGCGGCCCGCGCAGAACGGCGTCCGGATGGACCTCGGCGCCCTCGGCGACCCAGACACCCGGCGAGATCTCGAACCCGTCGATGTCGACGTCGACCTTGCCCTCCAGGACATCGGCCTGGGCCTTCACATAACTCTCGTGTGTGCCGACGTCCTCCCAGTAGCCCTCGGCGATATAGCCGTAGACCGGCTTGCCTTCCTTCATGAGCTGAGGAAAGACATCGCCGGACCAGTCCACCGAGACATCCGCCTCGACATAGTCGAAGACCTCGGGCTCCATCACGTAGATGCCCGTGTTGACGGTGTCCGAGAAGACCTGGCCCCAGGTGGGCTTCTCCAGGAAACGCTCGACCTTGCCTTCCTCGTCCACGATGGTGATGCCGAATTCCAGCGGATTCGGAACCCGGGTCAGGCACACCGTCACCAGTGCGCCCTTCTCCTTGTGGAAGGCGATGAGGTCGGTCAGATCGAAGTCGGTGAGCGCGTCGCCGGAAATGACGAGGAAGGCATCGTCCTTCAGCGCCTCCTCCGCATTCTTCACGCTCCCCGCGGTGCCGAGCGGCTTCTCCTCGTTGGCGTAGGTGAGCTCCATACCGAGCTCTTCACCGTCGCCGAAATAGTTCTTGACGAGGGAGGCAAGGAATTGCACGGTTACGACGGTCTCGCTGAGCCCATGGCGCTTGAGCAGCCGCAGCACATGCTCCATGATCGGCCGGTTCACCACCGGCAGGAGCGGCTTGGGCATGCTCGAGGTCATGGGGCGAAGCCGAGTGCCTTCGCCACCAGCCATCACGACGGCCTTCATGTCGGAAGCGTCCTCCTTGAAGAGACGGTCTCGCCGACTTCACCCGTCTGGACAGCGGCCCCAAAGGCGTCAGGCGTGCGCCGGCGACACTGCACGGCGCACTCGACGAGCTAATCGGCCGCGGTGTCCGCCTTCACGAGCCGGCGGACCTGGACCACATACAGGATCCCTGCCCACCAGTAGAGAGTTGTACCCCATCCGGCGAACGCCCATCCGAAAACTTCGGCGAGTGACGCAAGCCAACCACTTCCGTCACTCAGGAGCAGGAGCGGGAAGGCGTACATCAAGTTGAAGGTAGCCGCCTTCCCCAGGAAGTTCACCTGGGGTGGCGGATAGCCGTGCCTGCGAAGGATTCCCACCATCACCAGAAGCATCAGCTCGCGGGCCAATAGGGCGGCGGTGAGCCACAGCGGCAGGATCTCGCGCCAGGTGAGACCGACGAGAGTGGAAAGGATGTAGAGCCGGTCGGCGGCGGGGTCCAGCAGCCGGCCGAGGCTGCTGATCTGGTTCCAGCGGCGGGCCAGCTTGCCGTCGAGATAGTCGCTGACACCGCTCAGCATCAGGACCAGCAATGCCCAGCCGTCGCTGTTCGGTCCGCCGAACTCGGGACGGAGGATCAGCCACAGGAAGAGGGGGACGCCGACGAGCCGGGCCATGCTGAGGATGTTGGGGACGGTGAGCACCCGGTCCGTCTGAACGCGAGTCTCCTGGACCTCCACCCGGGGGCCTCCTGTGTGGAACGTGCCAACGATGCGTCCCGACCTTACCCTCAGCGTGTGCGGCGGAGTGCAAGGGGGTAAGCAAACAGAAATGCCCTGTACCAAGACTTCTGGTACAGGGCATTTCCATAAAGTTTGTTCGGCGGCGTCCTACTCTCCCACAGGGTCCCCCCTGCAGTACCATCGGCGCTGTAAGGCTTAGCTTCCGGGTTCGGAATGTAACCGGGCGTTTCCCTCACGCTATAACCACCGAAACACAATGAAA
>NZ_LATD01000405.1 GCF_000981895.1 Streptomyces odonnellii
CCCTTCGAGCCGATGCGGGACGGGGGCGGACCGATGGGGCAGACGGGGGGCCGGGCGGTCTCCTAGCCTTCCCGCCATGCGACTCACACACCTGAGACGTTTAGGTCTCTCCATCGTCCTCGCCCTCGCCGCCGCGCTGTTCGGCCTGGCCCAGCCGGCCTCCGCCGACACCCCCGACCTGGCCTTCTCCGTGGACCAGCCGGTCACCGTCCCCGGGTCCACGGTCAACATCACGATGACGCTCACCAACAACCAGGCCACGGACATCTGGTTCGTCTACCAGTCCGTCCAGCCCACCTGGGCCACCACCCAGCGCAGGGATCTGAAGTACTCCTTCGTCTCGTGCACCGCCGACGGTGTCGCCTGCAGCGGGACCGGCACCACCACGCTCGGTGTGAACTACGAGATTCCGCTCCCGCCCGGGGCGACCCGTACCGTCACGCTGTCCTACAGCATCGCCGCCGACTCCGGCTGCAACGCCGACATCGCCTTCTACTCGTACCTCTACTACGAGTACAACTACGGCCAGAATGTGAAGGACGGCACCTACACCACGCCGACGACCCGGCTGAACTGCGCGCCGCCCCCGGCTCCCGCCGCGGCCCGCGCCTGACACCTCGGGTCACCGGTCCGCCCGTCGCGGACTTTCGTGACACAGCGCCGAGAGCGCCGTAATCGCGCCGAATGAGACGACTGGGACGGCATGGGCCACCCAGGGCACACGGGCGGGATACCCCATTCGCGGGTATCCCGCCTTCGGTTGTGCCGCAAGGCCCGGACGCGGCAAAAGTATGATCGCGGACATGCCGGGCCCGCCGTGAGGGCCGGTCCGGGACACCGGGATCGCCCGCGTTTTTCCGTCATGTTTCACAATCGGCGCACGAAACCCCCACGCGCCCACCACCATGTGAGACATCAGAGCGCGGCGCCGGCCTTCCGTACGAGGGCCGGCGCCGTGCTGGGGGTTGGGGTCCGGGCGGTCGGGAGAACCGACCGGACCCGCCGGGGAGGGATTCGACCGTATGAAGCGGAGCATTCGCACGACCGCACTGACCACCGGAGCGCTGCTGCTCGCGCTCGCGTTACCCACGGCGCCGGCGATCGCCGACGAGCCGGCGCCCCGTGTCGATCTGCGTGTCCTGGTCGTCACCGACGGCGGCCCCGCCACGGCCGCCATCGCCGCCGAACTCGACACCGCGGGCACGCCGTACACCCTTGTGGATCTCGGACGCTCCGACCGGCCCGTGATCGGACCGGCGTTCCTGGCCGACACGGTGGACGGCAGGCCGCGGGCGAAGTTCCAGGCCGTCGTACTGCCCAACGACAACCCGTTCCAGGCCGGTTCACCGGAGATGGCGGCCCTCGTCGCCTATGAGCAGACGTACGGGATCCCTCAGGTCGACGCGTACACCTACGCGCGCCCCCAGGCCGGCCTCGAAGTTCCCACCGCCGGGGGCTACAGCGGTTCCGCCGACGGTATACGGGCCCAGGTGACCCCCGCGGGCAACGCGGGCCCCTTCGGCTATCTCGACGGCGAGGTGCCCTTCGAGGACAACGCGCCCGACGTCGGGGAGAGTTACGCCTTCCTGTCCCGCCCTCGGGCCGGCGCCGATTTCACCACCTATGTGGACGCGCCGATCCCCGGCTCCACGGCCAGGGGCTCCCTCGTCGGCGAGTACCGGCACGACGGCCGCCGGGAACTGGTCGTCACCTTTGCATACAACCAGTATCAGCAGCAGTTCAGGCTGCTCGCCCGGGGCATCGTCGACTGGATGACCCAGGAGGTGCGCCTCGGTGTCTCCCGGAACTACTTCTCCGTCCATGTGGACGATGTGTTCGGCGCCGACGACCGCTGGGACCTCCTGCTCAACTGCACACCGGGCGATGTGGACTGCCCGCCGGGCCAGGGCACCCAGAACCCCATCCGGATGTCGGCCACGGACGTACGGGACGCCGCCGACTGGTCACGCCGGCGCGGCTTCACACTCGATCTCGCGTACAACGGCGCCGGCAGCGAGCAGCACCGTGTGGACAACGGCGGCGCCGATCCGGCGGGCGACGAATTCCTGGCCAGGCGTGCCGACTTCCGCTGGCTCAACCACACCTATGACCACGCGTTCCTCGGCTGCGAGCAGGATGTCTCCGTCGTCCCGTGGAAGTGCGCCACCAGCGCCGACGGCAGCACACGCTATGTCGGCCGCACGGAGATCTCACGGCAGATCTCCGACAACCGGGAGTGGGGCCAGCGGGCCGGACTCCCGCTGCGCAACGAGGAGTTGGTGACCGGTGAGCACTCCGGGCTGAGGGTGCTGCCGCAGCAGCCCGACGACAACCCGAATCTCGCTCCCGCGCTCGCCGACAACGGCGTCACCTGGCTCGCCTCCGACAACTCCCGCGACCCGGGGCAGCGCACCGTCGGCTCCGCGCTCACCGTGGCCCGGTATCCGATCAACATCTTCTACAACGCGGGCCGGACGTCCGAGCAGGTCGACGAGTACAACTGGCTCTACACCAGCCGTGCGCAGGGCGGCAGCGGACTGTGCGAGGAACTCGCCAACACCACCTGCCTCGACGCGCCCCTGGACACCGCGACCGGCTATGCCGACCACATCGTGCCGCTGGAGACGAGCATCGCCCTGGGACACGTGCTCGCCAACGACCCGCGGCCGCACTTCATGCACCAGTCCAATCTCGCCGAGGACCGGATCGGATATCCGGTGCTGAACGCGGTCCTCGACCGGTACGCGGCCCTCCACGCCGACAACACCCCGCTGGTGAACCCCCGGATGAGCGACATCGGCGAGGAGCTGCGCAAGCGCAACGCGTGGAACGCCGCCGTCAGGAGCGGCGCCGTCACCGCCTTCCGGATCGGCGGCACCGTGACCGTACAGGCCCCGGAGAACGTCGCCGTGCCGGCCGGCATGCCGACCGGGACGACCCAGAGCCTTCCGGCGGGAAGTACGGGCTTCGGGCAGCCGTACGCCGGGACCGTCTCCGGCTGGGTCTCGCGCGCGGCCGGCCAGGACCGTGTCACGCTCGTGCTGCCCGCGGCCCTGGCGCCCGCCGCCGGCCCCGGCCACGCCGCCGTGGCGGAGCGGGCGGCGGGTCAGGCCGGCCGGCCCGCACTCCAGGCCGACGAGGCGTCATCGGCGACCGCGCCTCGCGCGCCGCTGCCCGCCGGTGTGCTGCGGCCCGTGCGGCCCGGCACCGGCTACTGATCCCGGCTTTCCCACTCCCGGCACAGGGTCCCGTCCGCCGCGCGGCCGGCGGGACCCCGCCATGCCCCGCACTCTTCTCGCCGTGGAGCGCCTCCATGTCCCTGCGTCACCACGCGCCACGTCCCGGCGCGGCACGTGTCACCCTGCTCACCGAAGGCACCTACCCCCATAGCCACGGCGGTGTGAGCGTCTGGTGCGACCAGCTTGTCGGCGGTATGCCCGATGTGGACTTCCATGTTGTCGCGGTCACCGGAACCGGCCGCGAGAGCACCGTCTGGGAGCTGCCTCCTCAGGTGACCGGACTGGACTCGGTCCCGATGTGGGGGCCCGCTCCCGACGGGGCCATGCCGCGCGGTCGCGCGCTGCGCCGGCTGATGGCAGCGTACGAGCGGTTTCTGACCGCGCTGCTCGACCCGGCCGCCGAGAGCGGTTTCGCCCCGGCTCTGTACGAGATGGCGCGCGCCGCGCAGGACGGGACGCTCAGCCCCGCCCTGCGCGACGACCGCGCGGTGCGGATACTGACCGCCGTCTGGAACCGGCCGGGACTGCCCGTACGCGAGGCCCGTCCCACCCTGTACGACGCGGTCACCGCCACCGGGCTCTTGGAGCACGCGCTGCGTCCGTTCGCCGCGCGCCCGCCGGAGCGGGGGGTGAGCCACGCGGTCAGCGGCGGTGTGGCCGCGCTGCCCGGCCTGGCCGCGGCCGAACTCCACGGTGTGCCACTGCTTCTGACGGAGCACGGGGTCTATCTGCGGGAGCGCTATCTCGGCTACCGGACGGCCCCGTACCGCTGGCCCGTGAAGGCGGTCCTGCTGGGATTCTTCCGGCTGCTGGCGGAGGAGACGTACCGCAGGGCCGCGCTGATCACTCCCGGGAACCGTTACAACCGGCTCTGGGAGGAGCGGGGCGGAGCCGATCCGCGGCTGATCCGCACGGTGTACAACGGGGTCGACCCCGCCGCGTTCCCGCCCGCCGGACCCGAACCGGATCTGCCGACCCTGAGCTGGGCGGGACGTGTCGACCCGATCAAGGACCTGGAAACGCTGATACGGGCGTTCGCACGGGTCCGTTCCGAGCTGCCGGGTGCGCGGCTCCGGCTCTTCGGCGGCACCCCGCGTGGCGGCGAGGCCTACCGCGAGCGGTGCGAGGAACTGGCCTCCTCCCTCGGCCAGGGCGACGCCGTCACTTTCGAGGGACGGGTGGACGAGATCAAGGACGCCTACGCGGCGGGAAACGTGGTGATGCTCTCCAGCATCAGCGAGGGATTCCCGTTCACGCTGATCGAGGCGATGTCGTGCGGGCGGGCGACCGTCTCGACCGATGTCGGCGGCGTGCGCGAGGCGGTGGGCCCGACCGGTCTCGTGGTCCCTCCGCGCGAGCCGGCCGCCATGGCGGCGGCCGCGCTGGAACTGCTGGCCGATCCGCCGCGGCGTGCGGCGATGGGCGAGGCGGCACGGCTGCGGGTGATCGAACAGTTCACCCTCAGACAGACGGTGGACACGTTCCGGGCCATCTATCTTGAAATGTCCGCGGGCGGCTCCCGCTCCGTCGCCGTTCCGCCTCTCGCAGACCCGGTGCCGTCCCCTGCCGCGCCCACGGTCCGGTTCCCGGCCGCGGCGCGGGCGGCGCGTCTCGCCGCCGCCGGACATCCGGCCGCCGTCGATCTCGGGGGAATGGCGGGATGAGCGGCCCGATACCCCTGGAGCCCGGCGGCGGGCAGGACGACACCCTGTCTCTGAGACTGGCGGCCGGCAGCGGTTCCGCCGGCACCGCGTCCGGCGGGACAGTTTCCAGCGGGACAGCTTCCGCCGGGAGCGAGACGACCCTCGCGCTGCGGCTGCCCCGTATCGGCCACATCGGGCGACGCTCGCGGACCGACGATCCCGTGGACCGGCTGGCGGCCGAACTGGCCGACCGGATAGGGCCCGCCGTGCACGCGTACGAGGTGGCGGCGCTGCTGGAGTCCGAGGGGCTGACCGGTGAGCGGATACAGCGTCAGTACGGGCATCCGGATCTGTTCTCGCTCGCCGAGGACCTGTTCCGCAAGGTGCCCCGCAGCTTCCCGGAGCCGCCTTCTCCACCCGATCCCTGGGCCCCCGACCATGTCCGGTGCGTCCTGCGCGGGGCGCTGTTCGCCCTGCCGGCCCTGGCGTATCTCCTGGTCCCCCCGCTCCAGCACGGCGGACGGGAGGCCCAGGGGCTGATCGCCGCCGCGCTGTTCTCCTGGGCGTGGGGCCAGGCGCTCGGACACCGTACGTATCTGCGGCTCGCCGTCGGCACCCACGAGGCCGGCCGGACACTGCTCGCCGGGGCGCCGGCGGGAGCGCTGCTGGCGTCGGCCGTGGGGGCGGCCGTCGCCGCGACCGGTCCGGCGGCGCTCTTCGCCGCGGCGCAGTCCTGCTACCTCGCGGCGGCAGGTGTCCTGCTGGTGCTCGGCCAGGAGCGCGTGCTGCTGGCGACGCTCGTCCCGGTGACGGCGGGAGCCGCGGCGCTGCCCTGGTGGGAGCCCGGTCCGCCGGTGCGCACCGGACTTCCGCTGCTCACCCTCGCGCTGGTCGTCGCGGCGGCGGGCCACGCCGTACGGGGAACGCTCAAGGCGCCTCCCGTGCCGGACGTCCGGCGGCCTCCGGTACGGGCCTCCCTGCCGTACGGTCTGTTCGGCCTGGCGGCCGGGGTGCTGGTGCTCTGGGTGGGGCGCGGCCATACGCTCGCCGTGGTCGTGCTGACCGTGAGCATGGGCCCCGCGGAGTGGCTGCTGTACCGCTACCGGGGGCTCTCCGTGGCGGCGCTGCGCGCGGCCACGACACCACGTGGCTTCCGGCTGCGCTCCGCCGCCGTTCTGACGGGCTGTCTGACCGCGTATGTCCTGCCGCTGATTCCCGGAGCACTGCTGACCGGAGCCGATCCCCTGCCGCTGGTCGCGCTGGGGGCGACGCTGTGGACGGCTCTGCTGCTACAGGCGTTCGGCATCGGCCGGCTCCCGGCGGCGATCTGCTGCACGGTGGCGGCGGGTCTCACCGCCGCCCATCTCCTGAACGCGCCATCGGCCCCCCTCACGCTCGCACTGTCCTGCGGCGCCGCGGCGGCCCTGCTCATCGGCTGCGCGGTGTGGCTGCTGGGCAGGCCGACGGCGCACGCCTGACCGGCCCGGCCGCGCCCACCGCGCCACCGCCACGCACGGCGGCCCGGCCTCCGCACCACCATCCGCAGACGACCGTCCGCAGACGACCAACAACAGACCACGCGAGGAGACACCCGTTGACATCCGCACCGCTCGTAGCCGTCACCGGAGCCGAGGGCTTCATCGGCTCACACCTGACCGAGGCGCTCGTGGCGTCCGGACACCGCGTCCGGGCCATGGTGCAGTACAACTCCTTCTCCTCCTACGGCTGGCTGGAGGACCTTCCGTCCGACGTACTCGACCAGGTCGAGATCGTGCTCGGGGACGTGCGTGACCCCGGCTCCGTCCGGACCCTGGCCGAGGGCGCGGAGACGGTCTACCACCTGGCCGCCCTCATCGCGATCCCCTACTCGTACCAGGCGCCGCACAGTTACGTGGACACCAATGTGACGGGCACCCTCAACGTGCTGGAGACGGTCCGCGCGCTGGGCACTCCCCGGCTGGTGCACACCTCGACCAGTGAGACCTACGGCACCGCGCGGACCGTGCCCATCACCGAGGACCACCCCATCCAGACCCAGTCCCCGTACGCGGCCTCCAAGGCGGGTGGGGACCGGCTCGCCGACAGCTACCACGCCAGTTTCGGCACCCCGGTCGTCGTCCTGCGTCCGTTCAACACCTACGGTCCCCGCCAGTCCATGCGGGCCGTGATTCCCACGGTGATCGGCCAGGTCGCCGCCGGGTCGCGGACCGTCACGCTCGGGGATCTGCGGCCCACCCGCGACTTCACCTTCGTGTCCGACACCGTCCGCGCCTTCCTGGCCGTGGGAACCGCCCCGGCCGCCACCGTCGTGGGCCGGACCTTCAACGCGGGGACGGGCGACGAGATCTCGATCGGCGATCTGGTCCGGCTGATCGGCAAGGTGATGGGGGCCGAACTGGCCGTACAGGAGGACGGACAGCGCATCCGTCCCGCCGACTCCGAGGTGATGCGTCTGGTCGCGGACGCCGGGCGGCTGCGCGCGGCCACCGGCTGGGCGCCGGAACACGACCTGGAGAGCGGGCTCGCCCGCACCGCGGACTTCTTCCGTGATCCCGCGAACCTCACCCGCTACAAGGCCGGCATCTACCACATCTGATCCGCGCGCCACCCCGGCCAATCCGCCCGAACTCGTCACCGGCGGCCCTGCCGGGCCGCCCCGCACACAGGGAGACATTCCATGCACGCAGTGATCCTCGCCGGCGGCAAGGGCGTCCGCTTACGCCCTTACACCACGGCACTGCCCAAACCCCTCGTACCGATCGGCGACCAGCACGCCATTCTGGAGATCGTGCTCCGGCAGCTCGCCGCCGCGGGATTCACCAGTTGCACCCTCGCCATCGGCCATCTGGGACAGATCATCCGGGCCTATGTCGGAAACGGCTCCCGCTGGGGGCTCCAGGTCGACTACTCCAGTGAGGAGAGCCCGCTCGGCACCCTGGGCCCGCTGCTGACGATGCGGGACCGGCTGCCCGAGACCTTCCTCGTGATGAACGGCGACATCCTCACCGATCTCGACTACCGCGATGTGCTCCTGCGCCACCGCGCCTCGGGCGCGCCCCTGACGATCACCACATACCCTCGCAAGGTGCACATCGACTTCGGTGTGCTGACCACGGACGCCGGACGGGTCGTCGGCTTCACCGAGAAGCCGAGCATGGACTACCGGGTCTCGATGGGCGCCTACGGGCTGAGCCGGGCGACCCTCGACGCCTACACCGCCGGGCTGCCGCTCGGATTCGACGAACTCGTGCTGGATCTGCTGAGATCGAGCAATCCCCCGCACGCCTACGAGTTCGACGGATACTGGCTCGACATCGGCCGCCCCGACGACTACGACCGCGCGAACGCCGAGTTCACCACCTACCAGTCCCTTCTGCTCAAGGGAGCCTGAGCACCTCATGCGCATCCTGGTCCTGGGCATCACCGGATACCTGGGCGGGCACGCCGCCGAGCAGCTTCGCACCCTGCCCGGTGTGCGGCTGCTCGGCGCCGGCCGTACCCCGGCGGCGGGGCCGGCCGTCGATCTCGCCACCATGGACACCCGTCAACTGGCGGATGTGGTCGCCTCGCTCGCCCCGGACGCCGTCGTCAACTGCGCGGGCGCCGTCGGCGGTGACGCGGTGACACTCGCCGAGGTCAATGCCCGGGGCCCCGCGGTGCTCTGCGCCGCCCTGCGGGAGGCGGCTCCCCGGGCGCGGCTGGTCCATCTCGGATCCGCCGCCGAGTACGGTCCGACCGCACACGGCGAGCGGGTCACCGAGGCCGCCGCCACCCGGCCCGCAGGTCCCTACGGTGCCACCAAGCTCGCGGGCACCGTCGCCGTCACCACGGCCGGGCTGGACTCCGTGGTGCTGCGCGTGGGCAACCCGGTCGGGCCGGGCGCCCCGTCCGCCGGGCTGCCGGGCCGTGTGGTCCGGCAGCTCCGGCTGGCCGGCGCGGATCCCGACGCCGTCGTGCGGCTCGGCGATCTCTCGGCGTACCGGGATTTCGTCGACGTACGGGACATCGCCCGCGCGGTCGTGCTGGCCACCACCACGCCGGGGCCGCTGCCCCCCGTACTGAACATCTCCGGCGGACAGGCGCTCCCGGTCCGTGAGCTGGTGCACGGCCTGGCCCGGGCGGCGGAGTTCCGGGGCCGGATCGAGGAGACCCTGGACGGCTCCGCGCGCTCCGCGGACGTGTCCTGGCAGTGCTCGGACATCACGGCCGCCGCGGACGCGCTCGACTGGGTTCCGCGGTACGGACTGGAGGAGTCCGTGGCCGCCCTGTGGGCCTCCGCACGTACCGGGCCGGCACCGGAACCGGCCGGGGACCGTGTGCGGTGAGCCTGCTCGTACCGCTGTACATCCACCCCGCCGAGGACCCGGCCGCCTGGCGGCTGCTGACCTCGGCGACCGGGCTGCTCTACGGTGTGGTGCTCAACCCCGGTGACGGTCCCGGGCGTTCCTCGGACCCCGCGTTCGTCTCCGCCGCCTGTGCGCTGCGGGAGGCGGGCACCCGCGTTCTCGGTTATGTCGATCTCGCCTACGGGGAGCGGCCGGGCACCGACGTCAGGGACGATCTGGACCGGCACCGCGAGTGGTACGGCACCGACGGCTGCTTCCTCGACCGGGCACCCGCCGACGCGGGCGAACTGCGCCGCTGCCGCCGTCTGGTCCGCGCCGCGCGGCGC
>NZ_LATD01000406.1 GCF_000981895.1 Streptomyces odonnellii
CGTGGCGGCGGGGTCGGGGGTGGGCGCGGGCACGGCGGGCCCGGGCAGGCCGGCGGCGCCCGCCTCCTGCCGCGGCCGGGTGCGTTCCTGCGGCCGTGCAACCAGGGGCTGCCGGCCTTCGTGGGAAGGAGGATGCTCCGTCACGCGTGGGGTTCCGTCCGTCCGGGCCGGTGGTGCGCTGCGATCGCTTCTACTGGGGCAGGTCCCGGCAGTGCCGTTCCCTGCCGGGGTCTGTGTCCAGGCCGTGTCCGGTACCTGGTCGGGACGCCCGGGGGCGCCTTACGGTTCCTGCTGGGCCCGCAACGCACGGCTCCACCCCCTCGTAGTGACTCGGTCGTCATGACGTGCGGTCGTAGCGGCTGACGGTGTGACGTCTGGTGACATGCAAGGTGACTAGTGTGTCGAACAGTGTGACTGACGGTCAGGCCGGTTGCTGCGCTCACCCGTTGCCCCGGTGCAGTCTTCCGGAGGACGATCCTACGTTTGAACCCTGGGGGCACATCAAGGGTCTCATGACGTCGGCGGCGGCGCCCGTGTGATCAGGGCCTTGGTCAGCACTGTTCCGGCCACTCGGGACGCTTCCGGCCATGTCTTCGCCGGTGCGGGTGACTCCACGGAGGGCTGTACGGGGAGTCGCGCGCGGGGCCGTGCCGGCTGCGGACGGGGCGCCGTGACCCGGACTCGGGGCGGGGCCCTGGCCGTTCAACGGGTCCCGGCCCCGGCGCGTACCGGCGCCCGGTCCCAGTCGTCTGGCAACTCCGGCACCGGCCAGTGCGGTTCGGGCCGCCAGTGCTCCCAGCCGTCCCGGAACGGCGCGCCCCAGGCGGTGATGGCCTCGACCGCCGCCAGCCCCGCCTCCCTGACCCGGCGCGCCTGGGCGGGCGCCATGAGCCCGTCCTGCTGGGCCTGGGCGAACTCGTCCTCGTCGCGCCACCGCCAGCTCCGGTCGGGAAACACGTCGATGTCGAGGAAGTGGTCCTCCGAGTCGACACCGCCGGCCCAACGGGTGTGCGGCTCCTCCAGGTTCACGTACCAGTTCTGGAACTGCCAGCCGCGCTCCCACCACAGCCACACCGACCACGGCTCACCGGGCCGGGCCAGCTTGAGCACGCCCATGCCGTACCACCGGTCGCGCACCACCGTTCGCGGTGTGGTGTAGCGGGTGGCCAGCGGCTCCTGCTGGATCGGGGAGCCGTCGGCGAGCGCGGGCTTCACACAGGGAGTGTCCGGCGCCAGCCAGGCCGCGAGCAGTTCGTCGGAGTCCTCGACGACCGTGACGGGACGGCAGATGTGCACACGGTCCCCGGCGTTCTCCCGGTACCGCCACAGAATCTGTGTGCCGGGCGCCCAACGCCCCAACGCCGCCGTCTCTGTCATGCGCAGATCCTAGGCCGTCTTCGGGAAGGAAAACCGTCCGCCCGCCAGGTCGCGACGGTGTGCGATGCCCGTTCACGGGCGTGTCATCCGCAGGACGTCCAGCGCCTCGTCGAGCTGCTCCAGGGTCAGGTCGCCGCGCTCCACATAGCCCAGCTCCAGGACCGTCTCGCGGATCGTGCGATGGTCGGCCAGGGACTTCTTGGCGACCTTCGCGGCCTCCTCGTACCCGATGTACTTGTTCAGCGGGGTGACCACGGAGGGCGACGACTCGGCGTACGCACGGGCCCGTTCGGCGTTCGCGGTGATGCCGTCGACCGTACGGTCCGCCAGCAGCCGGGACACGTTCGCCAGCAGCCGTACGGACTCCAGGAGGTTCTTGGCCATCACCGGGAGCATCACGTTCAGCTCGAAGTTCCCCGCCGCGCCGGCTGCCGCGATCGTGGCGTCATTGCCCGTGACCTGCGCCGCGACCATCAGCACGGCCTCCGGGATCACCGGATTGACCTTGCCGGGCATGATCGAGGAGCCGGGCTGGAGATCCGGGAGGGTGATCTCGGCGAGACCCGTGCGCGGCCCCGAGGCCATCCAGCGCAGGTCGTTGGAGATCTTGGTGAGCGAGACCGCGACCGTACGGAGCTGTCCGGAGGTCTCCACCAGCGCGTCCCGTGCTCCCTGCGCCTCGAAGTGGTCACGGGCCTCCGTCAGCGGCAGTCCCGTGGCGCGGGCGACCTCGGCGATGACGGCAGCGGAGAAGCCGGGCGGGGTGTTGATGCCGGTGCCCACCGCCGTACCGCCCAGGGGCAGTTCGGCCAGGCGTGGCAGTGAGGCGGTCAGCCGCTCCACCCCGTACCGGATCTGCGCGGCATAGCCGCCGAACTCCTGGCCCAGCGTGACGGGCGTGGCGTCCATCAGATGCGTACGGCCCGACTTGACCACGGAGGCGAACTCCTCGGCCTTGCGCTCCAGGGCCGCGGCGAGATGCTCCAGCGCGGGGATCAGCTCGCCGGTGACCGCGGCCGTCGCGGCGATGTGGATGCTGGAGGGGAACACGTCGTTGGAGCTCTGCGACGCGTTCACATGGTCATTGGGATGGACTTCGCGGCCGGGGCCGAGACGCTCCGTGGCAAGGGTGGCGAGCACCTCATTCGTGTTCATATTCGAGGAGGTACCTGAGCCCGTCTGGAAGACGTCCACCGGGAAGTGCTCGTCCCACCGGCCCTCCACGACCTCGGCCGCCGCGTCCTGGATGGCGTCCGCGATGTCCTTGCCGATCACCCCGAGATCGGCGTTGACCTTGGCCGCGGCCGCCTTGATCCGGGCCAGCGCCTCGATATGGGCGCGCTCCAGCCGCTGTCCCGACACCGGGAAGTTCTCCACGGCGCGCTGTGTCTGGGCACGCCACTTGGCGTGCGCGGGGACCCGGACCTCGCCCATCGAGTCGTGCTCGACGCGGTACTGGTGCTCATCGGTCGTCATCGTCGTCGTACCTCCTGCTGGGAGAGCGTCCGGCAGGCCCGCTGTGTTCCCGGGACATTCCCACGAACGTGTTCGTTCCCACGAAAGTGTTACGGCGAAGAGGACGTTGTGCCGAGCACCGGGTGACGAGGCCCGGGTCCGGTGTCAGGCGAGGCCGGGGCCGCGCACCGGGATGGAGGTGAACGTCGGCGCAGGGGTCGGTTCGGTGAAGAAGTCGTTCCCCTTGTCGTCCACGACGACGAACGCGGGGAAGTCCTCCACCTCGATCCGCCAGACCGCCTCCATGCCCAGCTCCTCGTACTCGACGACCTCGACCTTCTTGATGCAGTCCTGCGCGAGCCGCGCCGCCGGGCCGCCGATCGAGCCGAGATAGAAGCCGCCGTGCGCGGCGCAGGCGTCGGTGACCTGCTTCGAGCGATTGCCCTTGGCAAGCATCACCTTGGAGCCGCCGGCCGCCTGGAACTGCTCCACGTACGAGTCCATCCGGCCCGCCGTCGTCGGGCCGAACGACCCCGACGCGTACCCCTCGGGCGTCTTCGCCGGGCCCGCGTAGTACACCGGGTGGTCCTTCAGGTACTGCGGCATCTCCTCGCCCGCGTCCAGCCGCTCCTTGATCTTGGCGTGCGCGATGTCCCGGGCCACGACCAGCGGTCCGGTGAGCGAGAGCCGGGTCTTGACCGGGTACTTCGTCAACTCGGCGAGTACTTCGTCCATCGGACGGCTGAGGTCGATCCGTACACTGCGTCGATCAGCGGCTTCGCCGCGGGCACCGCCCGCCTCGTCCAGATGCTCGTCCGTGGTGTCCGGGAGGAAGCGCGCCGGGTCGGTCTCCAGTTGCTCCAGGAAGACGCCCTCCGCTGTGATCTTCGCGACGGCCTGGCGGTCGGCCGAGCAGGAGACGGCGATCGCGACCGGCAACGAGGCGCCATGGCGCGGCAGGCGCACCACCCGTACGTCATGGCAGAAATACTTGCCGCCGAACTGCGCGCCGATACCGATCCGCTGGGTCAGTTCGAAGACCCTCTGCTCCAACTCCTTGTCACGGAAGCCATGACCGGTCGGAGAGCCCTCGGACGGCAATTCGTCCAGATAGTGCGCGGAGGCGTACTTCGCGGTCTTGAGCGCGAATTCGGCGGACGTGCCGCCGACGACGATCGCGAGATGGTAGGGCGGGCACGCGGCCGTACCGAGGGAGCGGATCTTCTCCTCCAGGAACTTCATCATGGAGGTTTCGTTGAGAACCGCCTTGGTCTCCTGGTACAGAAACGACTTGTTGGCGGAACCGCCGCCCTTCGCCATGAAGAGGAACTTGTACGCGCCGCCGTCCGTCGCGTACAGCTCGATCTGCGCGGGCAGGTTCGAGCCGGTGTTCTTCTCCTCCCACATGGTGAGCGGAGCCATCTGCGAATAACGCAGATTCAACTTGGTGTACGCGTCATAGATGCCGCGCGAAAGGGCTTCCTCGTCACCGCCCCGCGTGAGTACGTTCTGTCCGCGCTTGCCCATCACGATCGCCGTACCGGTGTCCTGGCACATGGGGAGAACGCCCGCGGCCGCGATATTCGCGTTCTTCAGGAGATCGAGCGCCACGAACTTGTCGTTCGACGACGCCTCGGGGTCGTCCACGATCCTGCGGAGCTGGGCGAGATGGGCCGGGCGCAGATAGTGCGAGATGTCGTGCATCGCCTCCGCGGCCAGGGTGCGCAGCGCCTCGGGCTCGACCTTGAGGAACGTACGCCCGTCGGCCTCGAAGGCCGAGACGCCCTCGGCGGTCACCAGCCGGTACGGCGTGGTGTCCTCGCCCAGCGGAAGCAGATCGGAGTACGCGAACTCTGGCATTGCGGCCATTCCTCACTCGACAGACGGCGGCGCGGCCTCCATTGGCGGCGCGGCCTCCAGCGTAGGGCGCCGCGCTGACAGCGCACCTGTGAGGTCAGGTGTGAGGTAGCGCTCAGTCGGCGCCGCGCACCGGCTCGCCAGGTCGCGGGGCAGCCGCGCGGTTCGCCGGACTTGTCTCTGGCTGCCACTAGTCGCGATCTATCGCGTTTCGCTACCCTGGGTCCGTGGACCTCGAAAAGCACCCCCAGAAGCCGGCTGTGCCGGCGGAGCCCGCCGGTATCCGGGCCTCCGACGCCGACCGGGACCGGATCGCCGACATCCTCCGGGAGGCCCTGGCGGAGGGCCGCCTGGACGCCGAGGAGCATGGAGAGCGGATCGACGCCGTCTACCGGGCCAAGACCCTGGGCGAACTGGAACCGCTCGTACGGGACTTGCCCGCGGCCGGCCCCGACGGCAGGCCGGCCGCCCCGGCCGCGCACTCGTCGGCGGCGTACGGATACGGCCCGGAGGACCCCACCGCCCCCGCCGAGAATCTGGTCGCGGTCTTCAGCAGTTCGACCCGCAAGGGCCGCTGGCGCATCGGCCGCAGGACCAACGCCTTCGCGCTCTTCGGCAATATCGAGATCGATCTGACCGAAGCGCTCTTCGGGCAGCGCGTCACGGTGATCAACGCGACGTCCATTTTCGGCAATGTCGAGGTCCGTGTCCCCGAGAACATCTCGCTGCGCGGCAACGGCACGGGCATCTTCGGCAATTTCGAAGTCCGCACCCTGGAGGCCCCCGACGTGGACGCCCCGGCCGTCGTCGTGAACGGATACTCCGTGTTCGGCAATGTGGAGGCCAAGCCGAAGCGCGGCAAGCGGGTGGCGGACCTCCGCGACCGGCTCCGTAAGCACCTCGGCCACTGAGCCCGGTTAGCGGCCCGGGCACTGGTTTTTTTCCGGCCAAAGGCGACCGCCGGTGATTGAACGTCCGGAATTCAGGGCGGTGTTCCGCACTCCGAACTCGGTGCCACGCAGTGCTTAGGAGCGCGCACAGCGGGTAGGGAAAGCTGCATCGTCTCTCGCTCGCGAAGCCGTCGTCAGGAGTAGACCGTGCTGCAACTGCCGCATCAGCCCCTGCAGGTCGCCGCCGTACCGTCCCAGCGGAGTCCCGCTCGGGAGGATCAGGCCGGCCCCTGGCATTCGGAGGCGGTGTGCCGTCGGGACGAAGCCGCGTTGTTCTTCGCCCCATCGAAGGAGCCGACAGCCGCGAGGCTGGCGCGGGAAGAGGCCGCGAAGCGGGTCTGCGCCCGCTGTCCGGTCATGGTGGACTGCCGGGAGCACGCGCTGCTCCAGCCCGAGCCGTACGGAGTATGGGGCGGGCTGACGGCGGCCGAGCGCCGGGTGGTGCTGGCCCGCCGGAGACGGCGTGAGGTGGAGCTGCGCAAGGCCGCGGCGGCGGGCGAGCGGATCGCCGGCTGACGGGCCGCACGGCTGTCCCGTACCCCCGTGACCACGCGGTCCCGTACCCCCGTACTGCCGTGCTCACGTACCTCTGTCCTCTGTACTCCCGCGGTCCTGGCGCGCACGCGGATTCGGATACAGAGAGGGCGCCCCGCCGCACAACGGGGCGCCCTCTCCGATGTCCGCGTCCGTGTCCGCCCGGCGGTCTGCGTGCCGGGAGCCGCGTGGCTGGCGGCCTGTGCCTGCCCGGCCGCTTGCGCGTGCCCGGCCGTGAGCCGGCGCGGCTACTTGGCGCGGTCGAAGTCGATCGTGCTGTAGGCCCTGAGCTTCGACAGCCGGTGGGTCGAGTCGATCTGCCGGATCGTGCCCGACTTGGAGCGCATGACCAGTGACTGGGTGGTCGCGGTCTCCGAGCGGTAGCGCACCCCGCGCAGCAGCTCGCCGTCCGTGATCCCGGTGGCCACGAAGAACACGTTGTCACCGCTGACCAGGTCATGAGTGGACAGCACGCGGTCCAGATCGTGCCCCGCGTCGATCGCGCGCTCCCGCTCCTCCTCGTCCTTCGGCCAGAGCTTGCCCTGGATCACGCCGCCGAGGCACTTTATGGCGCACGCCGAGATGATCCCCTCGGGCGTACCGCCCACGCCCATCAGCAGATCGATCCCGGTGCCCTCGCGCGCGGCCATGATCGAACCGGCCACGTCGCCGTCGGAGATGAACTTGATCCGGGCACCGGTCTCCCGGATCTCCTTGACGATGCCGTCATGGCGGGGCCGGTCGAGTACGACGACGGTGACGTCCTCGGGCGAGGAGCGCTTGGCCTTGGCGACCCGCCGGATATTGACGGCGACGGGCGCGTCGATGTCGACGAAGTCAGCCGCCTCGGGCCCGGTGACCAGCTTGTCCATGTAGAAGACCGCGGACGGGTCGAACATGGTGTTGCGGTCGGCGGCGGCCAGGACCGCGATGGCGTTGGGCATGCCCTTGGCGTTGAGGGTCGTGCCGTCGATCGGGTCGACCGCGATGTCGACCTCGGCGCCTGTGCCGTCCCCGACCCGTTCGCCGTTGTACAGCATCGGGGCCTCGTCCTTCTCGCCCTCGCCGATGACGACCACGCCGTTCATCGACACCGTGGAGACAAGGGTGCGCATCGCGTTCACCGCGGCGCCGTCCGCGCCGTTCTTGTCACCGCGCCCGACCCACCGGCCGGCCGCCATGGCGGCCGCCTCGGTGACACGGACCAGCTCCAGGGCGAGATTGCGGTCGGGCGCCTCGGGAGACACCTCAAGTGGGGGAGGCAGGTGATGTTCGGTCATCGGATCGCACCTTTCTGTACGGCGACGGCCGGAAAAGAGGGTGATACGACTGTATCCGTACCCCGCCATATTGAGCAGAGGGGCCCACGGATGAGCGGGGAGCCCTGATGCGACGATGGTGGGGTGGCAGGTATGCGAGGCAGGCAGACGGTGCGGGACATGTTCCTGTCGATGGCGGTCATCGGGGTCGTTGTCGCGGGCATCTATGTGTTTATTCCGCACGACGACAAGGCGGTCCCGGTCAAGGCGGTCGACTACCGCGTCGAGCTGCTGACCGCGCGCCGCGCCGCGCCGTATCCGGTGCTGGCGCCGACGGGCCTGCCGGGTACGTGGAAGCCGACGTCCGTCTCGTACAGCGCCCAGGACGGCGACGCCTGGCACCTGGGCTTTCTGGACCCGGACGGGGAGTACGTGGCGGTCGAGCAGTCCACGGCGCCCGCGCGGAAGTATGTGCCGGAGGTCAGCCAGCAGGCGGCCGACACCGGCAAGTCCCAGCAGGTGGCGGGCGAGGCATGGCGGCGTTGGGAGGGGCCGAAGTACGACGCCCTGGTCCGTACGGAGGGCAAGGCCACGACGGTGGTGACGGGCACGGCCTCGTACGAGCGGCTGGCGCAGATGGCGGCGGCACTGGAGCCGGGTCCGGAGCCGGGACCGGAGCCTGAGCCGGGGGCCGCGTCGGTGGAGCCTCAGCCGACGTCCTGACCTGGACGTCCTGAGCCGCACGTCCTGCCCTGTACGACTGACGGCCGCCGCCCCAGGGGAATGGCGCCGACGAGCACACGCCGCTGATCAGCGGGAACATCGGCGGGCCGGCGAGGGCGCGTGGTCCCCGCGTGGCCCGCGGCCCGGCTTCGACGAGGTCGTCACCGCGGTCCGAGCGGGCCCGCCCGCCTATACAGGCCGCGCGCGGCCGGCGGCCCGCCTCCGGCCGCGCTCCGACTCCGACAACGCGGCGAGGTGCCGTGCCAGGCGTTGCGGGGCCGCGCACGGCCGACGGGCCGCTTCCGGCCCGCGCTCCGACCGGCCCCGCCGGACAGGGCCCAGGCCTGGGCCCCGCCAGGCCCGGCCCGGGACCGGTTGGGGCCCGGCCCGCGCCCGGGGCCGTCCCCCTCAGTCCTCGTCCTCCCGCTCCCCGTCCCCCTCCTCGTCGGCCAGTGACGCGTCCAGCCGCGCCCGCGCGCCCTCCAGCCAGTGGCGGCAGATCTTCGCCAGCTCCTCGCCCCGCTCCCACAGCGCCAGCGAGTCCTCCAGGGACGTACCGCCCGCCTCCAGCTTCCGTACGACCTCGATCAGCTCGTCCCGCGCCTGCTCGTACCCGAGCACGGCCGCCTTGTCCGTACCGGCCATCTCATTCACTCTCCGTACCCGCGCCCGTGCGCGCTCCGACCCGCTCCGCCCGCGCTCCCGCGGCCCGCGCCGCGCTCACCGCGCGACCCGTACCGTGAACTCGCCCTCCGCCACCCGCGCCCGCAGCTCCTCGGCCGGGGCCACCTCCTCCGGGGACCGTACGACCGTCCCGTCCGGCCGCTGAAGCACCGCGTACCCCCGCTCCAGCGTCGCCGCGGGCGACAGCGCGACCACCCGCGCCAGGGTGTGCGACAGCTCCGAGTCCGCGCGGTCCAGGAGATGCCGCAGCACCCGCCGGCTCCGGTCGGCCAGCGCCGCCACCTCCGCCGCCCGCTCGTCCACCATCCGGTGTGGCCGCTCCATCACGGGCCGGGCCAGCGCGTGCGCCAGCCCGCGCTCCTCGCGGTCCAGCAGCCCCCGTACGCTCCGCAGTGCCCGGTCGCGCAGCGCCTGGACCCGGTCCAGCTCCTCCCCGACGTCCGGCACGATCTTCTTCGCCGCGTCCGTCGGCGTCGACGCCCGGAGATCCGCCACCAGATCCAGCAGCGGCGCGTCCGGCTCGTGCCCGATCGCGGAGACAACGGGCGTACGGCACGCGGCCACCGCCCGTACCAACTGCTCGTCCGAGAACGGCAGCAGATCCTCCACGCTGCCGCCGCCGCGCGCCACGACGATCACATCCACCTCGGGCAGCGCGTCCAGCTCCTTCACCGCCTGGACGACCTGCGCCACCGCGTTGACCCCCTGCACCGCCGTGTTGCGCACCTCGAAGCGGACCGCGGGCCACCGCCGCCGCGCGTTCTCCAGCACATCGCGCTCGGCCGCCGACGCCCGTCCGCAGACCAGCCCGATGAGCTGCGGGAGAAACGGCAGCGGCTTCTTGCGGTCGGCGTCGAACAGCCCCTCCGCGCCCAAGGCCTTCCTCAACCGCTCCAGCCGAACGAGCAGTTCACCGATCCCGACCGGCCGTATCTCCGTGGCCCGCAGCGAGAGCTGCCCCCTCGGCGCGTACCACTCCGGCTTCGCCTGCACCACGACCCGCGCGCCCTCGGACACCACATCCACGATCGCGTCGAAAACCTGCCGGTAGCAGGTGACGCTCACCGAGATGTCGTACGACGGGTCGCGCAGCGTCAGGAAGACCACCCCCGCGCCGGGGCGGCGCGAGAGCTGGGTGATCTGCCCCTCGACCCAGACCGCGCCGAGCCGGTCGATCCAGCCGCCGATGAGCCGCGACACCTCGCCGACCGGCAGTGGAGCGTCCGCGGATGTGTGGAGAGCCATACCGAGGAGCGTATCCGCCGCCTACGACATCACTCCGGAATCGGCCCGGCGGCCGGGGATCCGGGGCCTGGGGGCGGGGATCCGGCGCC
>NZ_LATD01000407.1 GCF_000981895.1 Streptomyces odonnellii
GACGGGGGCAGGCGGTTCGGCGACAGGGCCCAGGCCGGACAGGGCTCAGCCGGACAGGTCTAGGACGATGCCGGTACGCGGAGGGCGGCCAGCACCGGAAGGTGGTCCGTCGCCGCCCTCAGATCGGCCTCGGTGACTCCCGGCAGCCCCCGGGGCACCCCGCAGCCCAGGACCTCGACACCCCCGGTGGCGAAGACCGCGTCGATGCGCTGGTGGGGGTGGTCCGGGGTCGACGTGTATTCGTCGCCCCAGGGCTTCGCCGTCCAGCAGTCCTGGAGTTCCCCGGCCAGCAGCCGGAAACTCCGGCCGTCGGGGCGGTCGTTGAGGTCTCCGGCCGCGATCGCGTGCGGTACGTCCATGGCCTTGAGGCGGTCGAGCAGCGTCTCGGCCTGTGCGTACCGCTCGTCGGCCCGCAGGCTGAGATGGCAGCTCAGCACGCCGAGCCGGGCCCGCCCGATGCGTACCACCGCGGTGGCGAAGCCGCGCCGGTGCAGACCCGGGGTGAGCGGCAGCAGGATGTCCTCGGTCCGCTCGACGGTGGCGCGCAGCGAACAGAGCAGCAGCGGCCCGGAGGCGGTGGCGCCGCCGCTGAGGACGACGAGATCGGTCCGCGCGGCCAGCCAGGCGGCCTGTTTGCGCCAGCGGAAGAACCGGGGCGCTTCCTGGATGAAGACCAGATCGGGCGCGCAGGCCCGGATGACCCGGGCCAGCGCCTCGCGGTCGTCGCGCATGGAGCGGATGTTGTAACTGAGCACCCGGATCACAGCCGAACCATCCGGCTCGGTAAGGGAGTCGGGCAACGGGGGCATCGCCATCCCCTCAAGATACGTGACCGCGCCGGTTCACCGGATCCGCCCGGCCGCCGGTCCGTCCTCAACCGCCGGACAGGCCGATGAGCCCGTCCGGCGATCGAGGACACAGCGCAGCCGACCCGTCCGGCGATCGAGGACAGAGCGCGACCGGCCGGCCCGGCGCACGGCGGATGCGGCAGGTCAGCCCTGGCGGGCCAGGTCCGCGGCGCCCACCAGGCCCGCCTCGCCACCCAGTTGGGCCGCCAGGACCTGCGCGTGCGGGCGCCACTCGCCGCCGATCAGCCAGCGCCTGAAGGACTTGCGGATCGGGTCGAGGACCAGTTCGCCCTCGTCCGAGACACCGCCGCCGACGATGAACGCCGAAGGGTCGAAGAGCGAGGCCAGATCGGCGAGCCCGGCGCCCGCCCAACGGGCCAGCTCCCGGAAGGAGTCGATGGCCACCGGGTCACCGGCACGGGCGGCGGCGCTGATGTGCCGGCCCTCGATGCCGTCCGGGGTGCCGTTGCCGAGGCCGAGCAGGATCTGCGCGTTCTCCGGCGTCGCGTTGGCACGCTGCCTGGCGTACCGGACGAGGGCGCGCCCCGACGCGTACTGCTCCCAGCAGCCCTGGCTTCCGCAGCCGCACAGCAGACCGTCCGGCACCACCCGGATGTGCCCGAACTCCGCGGCCACACCGAAGCGTCCGCGCCGCAGCTTGTTGCCGATGATGATGCCGCCGCCGAGCCCCGTGCCGAGTGTGATGCAGATGACGTCGTCGTGGCCCTGCCCGGCCCCGAACCGGTACTCGCCCCAGGCCGCCGCGTTGGCGTCGTTCTCCACGACGACCGGCAGCCCGACCCGCTGCTCGACCTTGTCCTTGAGCGGTTCGTGGCGCCAGTTGATGTTGGGCGCGAACAGGACGGTGGCGCGCTTGTCGTCGACGTACCCGGCGGCCCCGATGCCGACCGCCTCGATCTGATGTCCCCGCCCGGCACCCGAGACGGCGGCGCAGATCGCGTCCACGATGCCTTCGGCGGTCGGCGGCGTGGGCACCTTGTGCGTCTCCAGGATGGTGCCCTCTTCGTCGACCACGCCCGCCGCGATCTTCGTGCCGCCGATGTCGACGCCGATGGTGAGTCCCATGTGTCCCTCAGTTTTCGGTCGAGCCCCGCTGTGGTCAACCGTACCCGAGGGCGGGCTCCGGGCAGTCAGTCCAGGTCGATGTGGCCGCTCGGACCAGGTCCTTCGTCCCTGGGGTCCGTGGGGTCGTCGGACTTCTTCGTGTCGTACGGGGCGTCCTTGCCGAGCGGCGAGGGCGCTCCGGAGGACGGCGCCGAGGAGGAGTCCCGGGTCCAGCGGCCCTCCTCGGTCTCGACCGCGGACCGGTAGGCGGCGAGGAGTTCGTTGCCCGCGGCGGCGAGATGGCCGAAGACACCCGGGTTCCGCTCGATGACCGGCTCCACGACGGCCTTGGCCTGGTTGATGAACTGCTGTACGGCGCCCTGCGCGGCGACGCCGAAGAGGGGGCCCGGCAGCGCGGAGACCCGGTCGGCGACGGCGTCGACCAGCTTGCGCAGCTCCTCGGCGGCGGAGACGGGCGGCGGTCCGTATTCCGCGCGGCGGCGCGCCCGCTCCGCCTCCAGATCCTCGGCGCATGCCGCGGCCCAGGCGTCCGAGTCGGTGGCGGGGCGCTCGGTGGCATCGCTCATGGAGACTCCTGCGTCAGGGGCAGAGGCCTTCCGCCGTGGGCAGCGGAAGGGATTCGTACCTTCGACGGTACCCGAACGCCCGGGGGAGCAAGTGCTGTCTCCCGCCGTTCGCCCGCAGGGCGGGCTTCGCGGCGTTCGGTGCGTGCAGATGCAAGGCGGAGGGTCGGCGTTGTCGATGGCCCGGGCGTACTCGGACGATCCCGACAACGCAGCAGATGCGCGTGCCGGGCGTCGCGAAGCAGGGGGGAGACAGGACTTGTTCCCCCGGGGGACGTTCAGGGCGTACGGGGCCACAGGGCCGGGTCCGGGGAGAATCTCACCCGGAGCACGCCGTCCGTCAGGGCCGCGCCCGTCACCGTGCAGCGGCGCAGCGCGGACGGGAGGGGCACGATACGACGGAACGGTCCGACGGTGAGCAGAAGTTCATCGTCGCGGCGGATCAAGGACAGCTCGCTCTTGACCGCTCCTGGCAGGGGTACGCACCAGACGAGCAGACCGTCCTCGGCGAGCCGGTCCTCGACGGGCCATTCAGCGGCGCCCTCGCCCGGTCCGTCGAGCCCGGTCGCCAGATCCGCAAGGCCCTCGAAGGCCCCGGCGCCCTCGCCGAGACGGGTGAGATCGTCCGGGCCGTACGGGTCCCGGCCCAGGTGCCCCACCGGGCACAGCGCCGTCCCGGGCGCCCACTCCTCGTACCACTCGTCCAGGCACTTGCGCTGCTGCGCGACCAGCGTCGCGAGCCAGGGTCCGGCCGCCTCCGCGGGCAGGATCCGGTTCGGTACGAGGGCGTCGGCCCGCAGTCCGTACAGCGCGAGCCCGGTGCGCGCGACCCGCAGGGCCTCCGCCGCGGCCGGCCCCGGCTCCGCGACCAGCCGTACGGTCGTCGCCGGGTCTTGGATCACCGCCTGGACGGCGGCCAGCTCCGCGTCCCGCCGCGCGGCCGTCTCGTACAGCCACTGCGCGGGCATCGGTACGCCGGCGAGCTGGGCCATCATCGGGCGCAGCGCGCGGGCGGCCTGCCGTTCACGGGGCAGCAGCCTGCGCAGATAGCGGCGGAGCTGCTCGGGCAGGGCCAGGACGGCCAGCGCGTCCCGCAGTGGCGGGAGATCGACGACCAGGACGTCAAAGTCGCCGGCGGCGGCCCGGCGTACCGCGTGCAGGAGCGCAAACTGCTCGCTGCCGGGCAGTTCGGTGAGTTCCTCGCCGGCCAGCCGCCGGGCGCCGAGCAGATCGAGGGCGGTGGCGGCCTTCTCCTGGAAGGCGAGCAGTTCGTCACGGAAGTGCTCGCCGGAGTCGATACGGGCCGCCCACAGGCCGTCGCCCGCGCCGGTGGGCCGGGATCCCACCGGTATGCCGAGCAGGGTGTCGAGCGGGTCGGCGGAGAGCAGCAGGACGCGCCCGCCGCGCCGGGCGGCGGCCAGCGCGGTCGCCGCGGCGATGGTCGTACGGCCTGCCCCGCCGGGACCGGTGACCAGGACCGTACGCACCGGATCAGGCTCCGGGGGCGGATTCGACGCGCTTCTTGAGACCCGCGAGCGCGCGGTCGATGATGACCTTCTCCGCCTTGCGCTTGATCATGCCGAGCATGGGGATCTTGACGTCGACGGTCAGCCGGTAGGTGACTTCGGTACGGGCGCCGCCGCCGAGGGACGCCAGGTGGTACGAGCCGTCGAGGGCGCGCAGCATCTGGGACTTCACCAGGGTCCAGCTCACCTCGTTCCCGCCGGTCCAGGTGTAGGCGAGGGTGTGGTCGTCCTTGATGGCTCCGGCGTCCAGCACGAGCCTGACCTGCTGGGCACGGCCGTGCCCGTCGGTGGCCAGCACCTCGGCCTCCTTCACCTCGCCCGTCCACTCCGGATAGCGGGTGAAGTCGGCGATCACGCCCATGACATCGGCCGGTGCCGCCTCGATCGTGATGCTCGAACTGGTGTGTTCCGCCATCGCCGTGCTCCTCCGGTACTGGATACGCGGTGTGCAGGCTATCGCGAGTGCGCGGGTCACCATTCCAGGGCCCACGGGCGCCCTGTCGCGGCGAAGTGACCGACATTCACACACTCCGTGGAGCCGACGCGCATCCGGCGGGCGAGCGGCTGGTGGACATGGCCGAAAAGGGCGTACCGCGGCCTGGTGCGCCGGATGGCGTCCAGCAGGGCACGGCTGCCGCGTTCGAACCGGCGGGGGACGATGTCGTACGTCAGCTCCGGCACATCCGGCGGGATGTGCGAGCAGAGGACGTCGACCTCGCCGAGCGCCTCGACCTTGGCCGCGTACTCCTCGTCGGAGATCTCGTACGGGGTGCGCATGGGGGTGCGCAGTCCGCCGCCGACGAATCCGAAGACGCGGCCGCCCAGTTCGACCCGTTCCCCGTCGAGGACGGTGGTGCCCTCTTGCGCGTACTCGGGCCAGAGAGCCGGTATGTCGACATTGCCGTAGGTGGCGTACGTCGGGCTGGGGAAGGCGGCGAACATCTCGGCGTACTGGCGGCGCACCGCGCCCTCGATGGCCTCGGCGGGGTCGACAGCGAGCCCGTCCCACAGCTTCCTGCCCAGGTCACGGGCCTCGTCGAAGCGGCGGGCGGTACGCAGCTCGACGATCCGGTCGGCGTTCCCGACCCCGAAGAGATCGGGGAAGATACCGCGCGAATGGTCCGCGTAGTCCAGGAAGAGCACCAGGTCACCGAGGCAGATCAGGGCATCGGCACCTTCGCCGGCGGTCAGCAGACCCTGGGTGTTCCCATGCACATCACTGATCACATTGACTCGCATACCTGGCATGGCGATCACCCTAGAACGGCCTTCCCCCACCCGATAGAGGGGGCCGGACCTGCGGTTCCTTCCGTGGTGTCAGATGCGTGGACTACTGTGCCGCAGTACCGTCTTTTTACGTGTGACGCAGGGAACATCTGGCCGGGACCCCCTATGCGCAAGTCAGTACCGGTGGGTAACGTCCGGGCGGTCCAGTCGTGCTCGCCACGTGGCGTCGGCGCCCGATGAGGAGCAGCAGTCTTGCGCGAGTTCAGCCTTCCGGCTCTGTACGAGGTCCCGGCGGACGGCAATCTGACGGATCTCATCCGCCGCAATGCCGCTCAGCATCCTGATGTGGCGGTCCTGGGCCGCAAGGTGGCGGGCGAGTGGACCGATGTCACCGCCACCCAGTTCCTGGCCGAGGTGCGGGCCGTCGCCAAGGGCCTGATCGCGACGGGCATCCGGCCCGGCGACCGGGTCGCGCTGATGTCCCGTACCCGCTTCGAGTGGGTGCTGCTCGACTTCGCGATCTGGAGCGCGGGCGCGGTCACCGTACCGGTGTACGAGACGAGTTCGGCCGAGCAGGTGCAGTGGATCCTCGGTGACTCGGGCGCGGTCGCGGTGATCGTGGAGAACGACGCGCACGGCGCGGCGGTGGACTCGGTCCGGCACTCGCTGCCCGATCTGCGGGACGTCTGGGAGATCGACAGGGAGGGTGTACGGGAGCTGACCGAGGCGGGCGCGGACGTGCCGGACTCGGTGGTCGACGAGCGGGCGGCGACGGCCAAGGCCGACGATCCGGCGACGATCGTCTACACCTCGGGCACCACCGGCCGCCCCAAGGGGTGTGTGCTGACGCACCGCAGCTTCTTCGCGGAGTGCGGCAACGCGGTGGAGCGGCTGAAGCCGCTGTTCCGTACGGGCGAGTGCTCGGTGCTGCTGTTCCTGCCGACCGCGCATGTCTTCGGGCGGCTGGTCGAGGTGGCGGCGGTGATGGCGCCGATCAAGCTGGGCTGCGTGCCCGACATCAAGAACCTGCCGGAGGAGCTGGCCTCGTTCCGGCCGACGCTGATCCTGGGCGTGCCACGGGTCTT
Source organism: Streptomyces odonnellii (assembly GCF_000981895.1). Lineage (GTDB taxonomy): Bacteria > Actinomycetota > Actinomycetes > Streptomycetales > Streptomycetaceae > Streptomyces > Streptomyces odonnellii. Next base: position 6,336 of record NZ_LATD01000407.1, read on the forward strand.
CGAGAAGGTCTACAACTCGGCGCGCGCCACCGCGCAGGCGGCCGGCAAGGGCCGGATCTTCGACCGGGCGGCGCGGACGGCGATCGCGTACAGCAAGGCGCTGTCCACTTCGCGTGGTCCGTCCCTCGGTCTGCGGGTCCGGCACTGGGTCTTCGACCGGCTTGTTTACGGGAAGCTACGCGCGGTGCTCGGCGGGCGCGGGGAGTACGCGATCTCCGGCGGCGCGCCGCTCGGCGAGCGGCTGGGCCACTTCTTCCGGGGCATCGGCTTCACGGTCCTGGAGGGGTACGGGCTCACCGAGTCGTGCGCGGCGACCGCCTTCAACCCCTGGGACCGGCAGAAGATCGGCACGGTCGGCCAGCCCCTGCCGGGCTCGGTGATCCGTATCGCCGACGACGGCGAGGTCCTCCTCCACGGCGAGCACCTCTTCACGGGCTACTGGAACAACGAGGCGGCCACGGCCGAGGCGCTGGCCGACGGCTGGTTCCACACCGGTGACATCGGCACGCTCGACGAGGACGGCTACCTCACGATCACCGGCCGCAAGAAGGAGATCCTGGTCACCGCGGGCGGCAAGAACGTCGCCCCGGCCGTCATCGAAGACCGTATCCGCGCGCACGCCCTCATCTCCGAATGCATGGTCGTCGGCGACGGCCGGCCCTTCGTGGGCGCGCTGATCACCCTGGACGAGGAGTTCCTGGCGCGCTGGGCGAAGGACCACAACAAGCCGACGGGCTCCACGGCGGCCACGCTCCGGCTGGACCCGGAGCTGCTGGCGGAGATCCAGCGGGCGGTGGACGAGGGGAACGCGGCGGTGTCGAAGGCGGAGTCGGTACGGAAGTTCCGCATCCTGACGACGCAGTTCACGGAGGACGCGGGGCACATCACGCCGTCGATGAAGCTGAAGCGGAACGCGGTGGCGAAGGACTTCGCGGACGAGATCGAAGCGATCTATCAGCGCTGAGGCGGGCGCCGGACGCGGCGCCGCGTCGTGTCCTCAATCGCCGGACGGGCTTGATTTGCCGGGCGGCACCGACGGAAACCGGGCCCCGGCACCGGGTGCGGCACCGGTCCGGCTCGCCTCCTAGAGCAGTGCCCTCAGGCCCGAGGCCAGGTCGTCCCAGCGCCAGGTCTCCTCCACCCAGGCCCGCCCCCGCTC
>NZ_LATD01000408.1 GCF_000981895.1 Streptomyces odonnellii
TCCCAGCTCGCTCCCCCCTCCCCGTCCGCTCCGGCTCGCTCCAGCTCACCCCCGCCGCTCGTCGCAGCCCCCCACACTCAGCGACTTCCCGGTCCCGACATCCCGAAGCAGGTGCGCGTTGGACTCCGCAACCTCCGAACGGCCCTCAGGTCATCCCCTGGCCGTGCCGGCGCTGGCCAGGACCATCGACAACGCCCTGAAGATCGTCATCGTGGGCGGCTTCGGGGTCGGCAAGACGACCATGGTCCGTTCCGTCAGCGAGATCCGTCCCCTCAACACCGAGGAGACGATGTCGATGTCCCGCGCGGGCGAGGGCGTCGACGTACTCCCCGATCTCGAAGGGCTCCGCAGAAAGAACTCGACCACCGTCGCCTTCGACTTCGGCCGGATCTCCCTGGACGAGCGGTCGGTGCTGTATCTGTTCGGCGCCCCGGGCCAGGAGCGCTTCTGGTTCCTCTGGGAACGGCTCTTCTCCGGGACCCTGGGCGCGGTCGTACTGGTCGACACCCGCCGGCTTCCCGACGCCTGGTACGCGCTCGACCGGCTGGAGCACCACGGCACGCCCTTCATCGTGGCGTGCAACGACTTCGGCGGGCCCTTCCACGCGGTGGACCAGATCCGGGCGGCGCTGGCGCTGGCTCCGGACGTACCGCTCGTGGAGTGCGACGCGCGGGACCGCTCGTCCAGCAAGTACGTCCTGATCACACTGGTGCAGTATCTCTACGAGCTGGCGTCCAAGCGGGCGGCGGAGAAGGCGGCCGAGGGCGCGGCGAGCTGAGCCCGGAGTGACGCCGTCCTCTCTGGCCGTCCTCCCTGAGGGTGAAGATCCGCCGTGCGCCGGAACCCCCCGGCGTGGCCCCGCGACTTCCTTGAGAGGCGCTCGAAAGCCCCTTGAGAGGCCCCCGGCCCGGCCCCCGCGCCGTACCGCCGGCCCCCTGACCGGCGTCTCATCCGACGGACAGCGTTCCCCGCGGCCCCGGCGGAGGGACTAGGCTCCGGGGCCGTGGCCGATATCCAGATTCCCGCTGACATCAAGCCCGCCGACGGCCGTTTCGGCGCAGGCCCCTCCAAAGTGCGGACGGAGGCGGTGGACGCGCTGGCCGCCACCGGTACGTCCCTCCTCGGTACGTCCCACCGCCAGGCCCCGGTGAAGAACCTGGTGGGCTCGGTGCGCGAGGGCGTACGGAACCTCTTCGCACTGCCCGAGGGGTACGAGGTGATCCTGGGCAACGGCGGCTCCACCGCCTTCTGGGACATCGCGACGCACGGTCTGATCGAGAACAAGTCGCAGCACCTGTCCTTCGGCGAGTTCTCCTCCAAGTTCGCCAAGGCGTCGAAGCTCGCCCCCTGGCTGGCCGAGCCGACGATCATCACCACCGAGGCCGGCACGCACCCCGACCCGATGGCGGAGCCGGGCGTCGATGTCTACGCCCTCACCCACAACGAGACCTCCACGGGTGTCGCGGCCCCGGTCGAGCGGGTCGCGGGCGCGGACGACGGCGCGCTGGTGCTGGTCGACGCGACCTCGGGCGCGGGCGGCCTGCCCGTCGACATCGCCGAGACGGACGTCTACTACTTCGCCCCGCAGAAGTCCTTCGCCTCCGACGGCGGCCTGTGGATCGGCGTCTTCTCGCCGGCCGCGCTGGAGCGCGCCGCGCGGGTGCACGGTTCGGGGCGTCATGTGCCCGAGTTCTTCTCGCTGCCGACCGCGATCGACAACTCGCTGAAGAACCAGACGTACAACACCCCGGCGCTGGCCACGCTCTTCCTGCTCAACGAGCAGCTCGACTGGCTCAACTCGCAGGGCGGCCTGGACTGGTCGGTCCGCCGCACGGCCACCTCCGCGCGGACGCTGTACGGGTGGGCCGAGGCGTCCAAGTACGCGACCCCGTTCGTGATCGACCCGGCGAAGCGCTCGCAGGTCATCGGCACCATCGACTTCGCGGACGAGGTCGACGCGGCGGCGGTCGCCAAGGCCCTGCGCGCCAACGGCATCGTCGACACCGAGCCGTACCGCAAGCTGGGCCGCAACCAGCTCCGGGTGGCGATGTTCCCGGCGATCGACCCGGCGGACGTGGCGGCGCTGACGGAGTGCATCGACTACGTGATCGAACGCCTCTGACGACAGCGGAACCCGGCGGAATCCACGGAACGGGCCCCCGACGCCGACCGGCGACGGGGGCCCGTTCCGCTTGCTCACTGTGTGGTGCCGCCGGGAATCTCAGATCTTGCGGACGAACGCCCTCGCGCCGTTGTGGAAGACGACAGTCAGCCCCTGCGCTCCCCCGCCCTCCCGGAGGGACCACCGGTCGATCGACGCGATCTCGGGCGACTCGGCCTTCGCAAGCACTGCCGCGAGCCACTCCTCCGGATCCCCGGGCCTCGACTCGCCCCACCCCTGGATCGGATCCCCGTTGACGGGCACGTCGGCGTGCTCGTGCTTTTCACCCTCGGCAAGCTGGCCGATGATCTGCCACTGCACCTCACCGTCACCGGTGGTGATAGCGAGCCCGAAGGGGTACTTGGACTCACCTGCCTCAGCGAGCGTCTGTGCACGGGTCGTACCGGAGCTGCTCCTGACCAGGCCGAGGGTGAAATCCTGGAATCGCGCGGGTCGCATTCGTGATCATTTCCTTCCATGGCGGCCGAGTCAGTCTAGGCCGGGAAGCCATGCCGACTCACGGAGATCACGGCATCGAGCCGTGACGGCGGGGCCGTACCACGCTCAGCCACCAGTGCGTGCGCGGGCGGCCCGTCGCATCGCTTTGAAGACCACCCGGGCCCGGTCTTCGTCCAGGTCCGCCAACGCGCGGCCGAGGTGGACCTCGTACGGGGGACTGGCCAGTGACATCACCAGCGTGAGAAAGGCGCGCTCGGGGGCCGTCATGCGCACGTGGTACAGCCGGGTGGCCATGCCGACCCAGTCGCAGAATCGCTCCCCGGCCGAATCCGTGCGTACCAGAATCGCCTGGACGTCACGCCGGGCCAGAACCGTGGCTTCCTCCACCAGTGCGTCGATGGCCGTCTCCATCGGGCCGTGCCCCTTGGCCCACGCGGTCAGCGCGCGTGCCAGCTCGGCGGGCGCCTTGGGCGCGTCGGACGACGGCGCAGCGGCGGTCACGGCATGCCCTTCTCGGCCCGTACCGGCCCGGTCGGCGCGCACCCTTCGTACCGGTCCCTGCCGGCGCGCAGCAGCTCTGCCACGGCGTCCGGCGCGCACAGCTTGCCGACGCGCTCGGCCGGCACGGCCCAGTGGGGTCCGACCGGCCTCGGCTCGACCCAGTCCACGCGAGGGACGGTGAGCCAGGCCCCACGGCCCCGGACCACCGCGAGCGGCGATCCCCAGGTCTCCGTCGTCCGCGGCGGCACGAGCGCGTAGTACCAGGCGATGTCACCGATCACCGGCCCGTCGAGAGCCCCGGCCAGTGCGGTGCCCACGGCCCCCGGCCGCCCGCTGCCCGCCGCCGCGTGAACCAGCCCGGCGGGCATGCGTACGGCGTCGAAGACGGCCCCGGTGGGCAGGAGGGCGGGGCGGCCCTCGTAGTACCAGTGCCACCGGGCCGCGCGGGGCCGCCGGAGAGAGGATGCCAGCCAGTCCTCCACGGGGTCGTCGGCGGCGAGTGGCTGATGCGGCGTCATGGACGGCTCCACGTATGGGCGTTGATGTACGGACCGTCACATCGTGGCTACTCACAAGTGGCCCTGCGTTGCCCAACTGGCAACGCAGGGCACTTGACCGACTACACTCCGCGCGCTATACGCCGCACCATTCCGCGAACTGCCGCAGACCGTCGTCCGCGCGCTGCCGCCCCCGCAGAAGGGTGGCCACCGTCTCGTGCACCGAGTGGTGATAGCGGGTGAGCTGCGGGGACGCCTCACGCGCGCGGTGCAACGAGACCAACGCCGGATCCTGCCTGGCCGTCCAGACTTCGGCGCGAGCGCGGTCGATCCAGTAGTGCGCTGCCCTCGTCGGCGGGTAGTCGTCCGGCAACCGCACCAGCAGCGCGTGGTCGAGTGCTTCCGCGTGCTCGTCCCGGTCGCCGGCCGCCGCGATCCGGTGCAATCGGACGTTGAGTGGCCCGAACGCAAGGGCGTAGTCGCGTGTTTCTCCCACTTCGTCCGCCAACTCGGCGGCTTCTCCGAGCCAGTCGGCGGCAGCGCTGTCGTCACCGGCACGCGCGGAAAGAACAGCGGCCCGGAGTTGCAGTGTGCCGCGCACGGCCCGGGTGGCGCGGCCACCGTCGTCGTCCAGATCGCGCAACGCGTGCCGCATCAGCGAGACGCCCCGGTCGAGACGGGAGTTGTCCGCGGCCATCTGCGCACGCTCGTACCGCTCGATCGCGACCTGGCGGGGATCACCGGACTGTGGCGCGGCGACAGCCATACGAGCCAGCGCCAGCCGGGCCAGGTCCATGTGGCCGAGGCGGTAGGCGACGATCGCCGCCGTGCGTGAGATCTCCGCCTCCAGATCGTGGGCTCGCTCACGGCGGAACCCCTGCGGCGAGTGCAGTTGGGTGGCGACGGCGATTTCGCTGATCAGGCCCGGCAGTCGATCGGCGATCCGGAGGAACTCCGCCTTCACCCGGAGCCGCACGATCCGTGCCGTCTCGGCCTCCAGCTCGTCGAGCGGGCGAGGCGGCGGAGCATCGTCCGGCGGGATGTCCCAGTCGTCGAAAGACGTACTGATCGGGGTGAGCAGGGCATCCAACCGGTCTTTCTGGAGAGCCTGGATGAAGGGCTGGCCCCGCAGGACAGAGACGCCGACACCGAGGGCGCGGGCGACCGACGCGAGAACGGGCTCGCTGGGGTACCGTTCGCCGTTTTCGATGCGGGAGAGCTGGCTCGCGGAAACATGGGCGCGGCGGCCGAGTTCGGAGAGGGAGTAGTCGCGAATGAGGCGGAACTCGCGGATGCGTGTGCCGATGCTCTTCGTGGACGTGTCGTTGTTGCCGGGCATGCTGACTCCCGTTCTGAGCTGACATTCAGAACGGTACCGTCGGTCGGCTCCCGCGCCACGGCCGCGCGGCCTCCGCCCGCCGTAAGGACGCGGCACGTTCGCGGGCGGGTCAGTCCACGGACGGGCTGCGGCGTTCCAGCAGGACCACGTCGCGCCAGCGACCCCCGTGGCGGCCGATGCGCTCGCGGGTGCCGATCACGCGGAAGCCGGCCCGCTGGTGGAGGGCCAGGCTGGCCGTGTTCTCCGGGAAGACGCCGGACTGGATCGTCCAGATCCCCGCGGCCTCGGTGGAGGCGATCAGCGCGGTCAGCAGTGCCAGGCCGACGCGGCGGCCGCGGGCGTCGGGGTGGACGTAGACGGAGTGCTCGACCACCCCGGCGTACGCGCACCGGTCGGAGACCGGTACCACCGCCGCCCAGCCCAGCACCCGGCCGTCGTCGTCCAGGGCGACCAGGCGGTGGCCGGGCAGTTTTGCCGCGTCGAACGCCTGCCAGGTCGGGGCCGTGGTCTCGAAGGTGGCGTTCCGCTCGTCGATGCCGAGCTGATAGATCGCCAGTACGGCCGCCGCGTGCTCCGGCAGCATCGCGGCGACCCGTACTCCGGTGGCGGTGCTCACGGCGCCACCTCGACACCGAGCTCCACGAGCAGGCCCCGGACGCGCCGCTCGATCTCGTCGCGGATCGGCCGCACGGCCTCGACGCCCTGTCCGGCGGGATCGTCGAGCTTCCAGTCCAGGTACCGCTTGCCCGGGAAGTACGGGCAGGCGTCCCCGCAGCCCATCGTGATCACGACGTCGGACGACTGCACGGCCTCCGCCGTCAGCACCTTGGGGATCTCGGCGGAGAGGTCGACACCGACCTCACGCATCGCCTCCACGACCGCCGGGTTCACGGCGTCGGCGGGGGCGGATCCGGCCGACCGGACCCGGACCCTGTCCCCGGTGAGGTGGGTGAGAAACGCGGCGCCCATCTGGGAACGGCCGGCGTTGTGCACGCAGACGAACAGCACGGAGGGGGTGGTGGCAGTGCTCATGAGGACAGTGCGCTCTCTTCACGGGGTTGGGCGGGTGCGGGGAGCGTACGGCAGTGCCGTCACCGGCAGTGCCGTCACCGGTAGTGCCGTCAC
>NZ_LATD01000409.1 GCF_000981895.1 Streptomyces odonnellii
GGACAGGAACGCGGGGAGGCGGGAGGAGAGGAGGGCGCGGCTGGCGGAGTGCCAGAGAGCGCGGCCGGCTTCGGTGGGGGCGAAGTGGGCCGTTTCGTAGGCGGTCATCCAGCGTTCCACGGCCGGCAGGTCGTCGCCCGGCAGGTCCGGCGGGTCCGGCAGGTCCAGGGCGGACGCCAGGGCGCGATGGAAGGCGTACGCGGCGGCCCGTTCCTCCTCCGTGACGCGGCGGTGCCCATGCGCGTCGATGAAGCGCAGCGGGCATACGGTGAAACAGGCCAGCACATAGTGCATCAGCTCCGGGGTGATGCCCGGGCGGGCATGGATCCGGCGCAGGTCAGCCACTGTGCGGCGGCCCTTCTCGCTGTCCACCCCCTCCCCGATCAGCGCGAACATCGCCACGCCCGTCGCCTTCGCCCGCGCCCTCGGTTCGTCCGTCATCCGGCCCGTGGCGTACAGCACCCGCGCGATGTCCGGGATCCCGAAGGTCCGGATGAAGCCCAGGCTGAGTCCGGCCTTCGCCTCCTCCGGCATGGTCTCCAGCACCAGCCGGGCGTACGCGGCGTAGCCGGTGCCGGCCCCGCCTCCGACTCGGGTGTCGGCCTGTGCCCGGGTGCCCTGTGTCGCGGCCGGTGTTCCGGCTTGTGATCTTGCGCCTGCGGTCCCCGTCGTCGTACCGTCCCGCATCCCGCCGTCCCTCATGCCGTCGCCACCGCCAGTGCCTCGTCCGTCAGCGGCGCGTACAAGTAGCCCGCCACCCGCACCAAGTGCGCTCGTTCATCGACCGGTTCCGTGTCCAGACCCGGGAGGGGGGTCTGGTCCTCGCGGGGGCGGGGATCGGTTCCGGTGTTCAGGGCCGCCACCGCGGAGCGGAGAGCCGTCGCCACGGTCAGGGCCGCGCGGTCCGCCTCGTCCAGGCCCGCCCGTTCGGCGACCGTCGCCGCCGCCGTGACCGTGCCGGGGGCGATCCAGGGGCGGAGGGTGAGCTGGCCGTCGCGGATCTCCAGGCCGCGGCGGGCGGCGCGCCACTCCAGGTCGCGGAACGCGAGGCGTTCGGTCCAGGCGGACGGCGGGTCCTCCAGGGCGAGGCGCCGGTCCGCGCCGTACACCAGGTCCCACAGCGGGCGCAGCGCCTGGTAGTCGCGGCGCCGACGGGTCCAGGCGGCGACGGCCGGACCCGCGAAACCCGCCGTGATCAGCATCGCGCCGAGCGCCGCGAAGACCGGGCCGAGGGCGGTGCTCAGCCATTCCGTACCGGTCACGTCCGCGAACGCCGCCCCGATCGCGATGAGTTTGCACACCACATAGCCGCAGGCCACATAGCCGCCGAGGGCGATCAGCCGGATGCCGCGGCGCAGCCAGCCGTACGGGAGCCGGGAGGCGTGTCCGTAACAGACCCGGCTGATGTCGATCAGCGCGAAGCCGAACAGCGCCTGGTAGATGACCAGGAACACCGCGATCTGCGGGACCGTCGCGAAGGTGGTGTCGAAGGTGAGCGGGGACTCGGGGCTGTCGGCGCCGCCGGTGAAGAAGAGGACGATCATCACAGGAGCCAGCACCGCGAACACCGCGAGGCGCCGCCGTACGTGACGCCACGTGTCGCCCGCCGCGTCCCACACCCGCGCGTTGGCGCGCTCTTTCGGCGGGGTCCACATCCGCGCCAGTACGACGGCCCCGGCGGAGAAGCTCGTAATGCCCAGATAGACCAGCAGGGTTGAGAGATTGCCGCGGCCCGTGACCTCGTCGATCAGCCGGTACAGCACGGGCGAGGCCACCACGAACGCGGTCGAGGGCGCCGCGATCGTCAGGGCGACGACCAGCAGTCCGGGCGACGGATCGCGGCGCCACGCCCGGAACTTGAGGATCGCCACGACCCAGGCCGCCGTGCCGATGCCGAGGTATACGGCGTTGAACGGCGCGTCGGGTATGTCAGACATGCGGCCCCTGCCATTCCGGCCGCCCGGACCGCCGCCGCTGTACGTGCCGGCCCTGCCGCCCGGACCTTTGCCGCCATCCGTGCGGGTCTCGCCGCCCGTGCGGGTCCCGCCGTCCCCGCCCGTCCGTACGTATGTCAGACATGCTGGCCTTTACGGTTCTCCAGCGCGGGCGCGAGCTGGGATGTCGTGCCGTCCCCCGGCGCCAGCAGCAGCGTGCGGGTCAGTTCGGCGCCCAGGATCTCCGCCTCCTCCTCGGCCGCGCCGTCGTAGTGGGAGCGGCCCAGGACCAGGCGGAGCATGTCGGCGTCGATGGTGGGCAGTTCGACATGGGCGGGGTCCTCGTCCTCGGCCGGGGGCTCGCCGAGATGCCCGCACAGAAGGTGGGCGAGTTCATGGCAGATGATGTGCGCCTGATGCAGGCCGGAGGTCTCCTGCTCGAAGTGGATGATGTCCTCGTCCGCGCGCCGCTCGACGAACCCCGACGGCTCGCCCAGCCTCATCCGCCGCGGCACCAGCCGGACTTCGCGCCCGGAGCGCTCGGCGACCGCCGCGCACAGCTCCTCCACCGTGCTCATCCGCGGAAGATCGAGCTGCCGGACCATGGCCCGCATCCGGCGGCGGGTACGTCCAAGATCTCGCACGTTCTCCCCATCAGCCGTCCGCCAGTGCCCCAACGGCGTCAGCCGGTCGTCGGTCACGCCTCCGAACCGTCCGAGCCGTCGGGGCCGTGCGAACCGTCGGGACCGTGCGAACCGTCGGGACCGTCGGGCAGTCCGACCGCCCTGCGCAGTTGTTCCACCACGGTCAGAGCCGCGTCCTGCATCTCCGGGGGCAGTCCGGCCGCCCGCATCGCGATGCGCTCCACCCGGGCGTCCCGAAGTGCCTCGATCTTACGCAAGTCGCGCTCGACGGCGCGGGCGGTGGCGGAATCGGTGAAGTAATTCAGCGGGATCCCGAAGAACTTGGCGATCTTCACCGCGTTCTCCAGGCTGGGTTTCTGGGTGCCTTTGCGGAGATTCCCGATGTACGTGCCGCTCAGACCGGTGCCCTCGGCGATCTCGGAGTCGCGCCAGGGGCGGCCGAGATCCTTTGGGTAGATGACCGAAATTACGCGTCGGAAGCGGGCGGCGAAGTCCACCGCGTCCGAATCCTCCGGGACGTCCGGGCCGGAGTCCGAGGCGTCCGTGCCGACATCCGTGCCCGGCGAGTCCGGGCCCCGCGAGTCCGGGCCCGCGTCCGGCTCCCGTGAGTCCGGTACGGCGCCGTCCGCACCCGGCCTCCCGCTCGCACCGCCACCCGGCCCCGTGCCCGTACCAGGCGCGCCCGCGCCCGTACCCCCGTCCGTACCCGAGCCCCCGTCCGACGGCTCTCCCCCTTCACCAGGGCCAAGAGCGGATGCTTCAGAGCGTGGAGAATCGGT
>NZ_LATD01000041.1 GCF_000981895.1 Streptomyces odonnellii
CCACACACCCCGGCCACCACGTGCGCCCCACGCACCCCACCCTCCTCGGACACCCCAGCCCCCTACACGCTCAGGACTTCGGTGCCCGCGGCCTCGATCGCCGCAGTGTCCGGAGCGCCGAGTCCGCTGTCGGTGATGAGCAGATCGACATCGGCGAGGGTGCCGAAGCGCGCGAAGTGCTCCTGGCCGTGCTTGGCGGAGTCGGCGAGCAGCACCACCCGCCGGGCGGCGCCGACGAGCGCGCGCTTGACGGCCGCCTCGGCGAGGTCGGGGGTGGTGAGCCCGCTGTCGGGCGAGAAGCCGTTGGTGCCGAGGAAGACGACATCGGCGCGGATCTCCCCGTACGCCCGCAGGGCCCAGGCGTCGACGGCCGCGCGGGTACGGTGCCGGACCCGGCCGCCGACGAGGTGGAGGTCGATGCCCGGATGGTCGGCGAGGCGGGCGGCGACGGGCAGCGCGTGGGTGACGACGGTAAGTCCGCAGTCCAGCGGAAGGGCCGCCGCGAGCCGGGCCACGGTCGAGCCCGCGTCGAGGATCACACTGCCGTCCCGCGGCAGTTCGGCGAGCGCCGCGTGGGCGATACGGTCCTTCTCGTCGGCCGCTGTGGACTCGCGCTCGGCGAGGTCGGGTTCGAAGTCGAGCCGCCCGGCCGGGATGGCGCCGCCGTGCACCCGTCGTACCAGTCCGGCGCGGTCGAGGGCCTTGAGATCACGCCGTACGGTCTCGGCGGTGACCTGGAACTCCTCGGCGAGCGCGAGGACATCGACCCGCCCGACCTCGCGGGCCAGGCGCAGGATCTCCTGCTGGCGCTCCGGTGCGTACATATGACTTTACGTCCGTTCCATGCCCGAACCTGTGGTTTTGGCGACACGCTACGCCCGGATTTCCAGAAAGTAAACAGATCCGGGCATGGTACGGACACACTCAGACAGCGTGCGCGCGACTCAAACCGCGCGCACCGCTCCCACCCTCACAAGGCAGACCCCACGCCCTCCGCCTTGCCCGGAGCCTCCGCCGCGCCCGGAGCCTCCGCTGCCCCCGCGCCCTCTATGCCTTCCGCGCCCGCCGCCGCCTCCGCACGCTCCCGCGCCCGGGCCGGCAGCGCGAACATCACCGCGAAGATGACGGCGAGCACCGCCACCACCCACCACAGCGCGTGCTGGAACCCGTCCGCGAAGGCAGCACCCGGCCCCCCGGGGCCGCCGGCCGCGATCCGCTCGTCGACCACCGCGAAGAACACCACCGACACCAGACCGAGCCCCAGCGCATTGCCCATCTGCTGCGTGGTGTTGATCAGTCCGGACGCCGAACCCGAGTGCTCGCGCGGCACCCCCGACAGCACCGCGTCCGTCAGCGGCGCCACGATCAGTCCCATGCCGAGGCCCATCACGGTCAGCGGCAGGGCCATCTGCCAGGAGTGGATCTCCAGCCCGTACCGCCCGGCCTCCCAGATGTAGAGCAGAAGCCCCGCGATCATCGTCAGCGCCCCGGCCTGAAGTACGGCGCGTCCGAAGCGCGGCACCAGCTTCTGTACGGAGAGTCCCGCCGCCACCGACACCGCGATCGAGAACGGCACACCGGTCAGCCCGGCCCGCAGCGGACTCCAGCCGAGCCCGATCTGCATATAGAGCGTCCAGACCAGGAAGAAGATGCCCAGGGCGACGCCGAAGGTGAGCTGTACGGCGATGCCCGCGGCAAAGCTCTTCACCTTGAACAGCGACAGTTCGACCAGCGGCGAACCGTCCTTGCGCGTCTTCCGCCTCTCGTACGCCACAAGCCCCGCCATCACGACCAGACTGGCGGCCATGCACAGATATCCCCACAGCGGCCAGCCCAGCTCACGCCCTCGTGTGAGCGGATAGATCAGCATCAGCAGGGCGGTGGTCACCAGCACCACACCGACCAGGTCCAGCTTGAGAGCCTTCGGGGCCCTGGACTCGGTGATGAACCTCCGGCCGAGCAGCACACCCGCGATCCCCACCGGCAGATTGATCAGGAAGATCGGCCGCCATGCCAGGCCGAAGAGATCCCACTGGGTGAGCAGCGCGCCGAGCAGCGGGCCCGAGACCGCTCCGAGGCCGACGATCGCGCCGAACATCCCGAACACCTTGCCGCGTTCCTCCGCGGGAAAGGTGACATGGATGATCGCCAGCACCTGCGGCACCATCATCGCGGCCATCGCGCCCTGAAGCAGCCGGGAGCCGACCAGCATCTCCGGGCTCACGGCGAAACCACAGAGCGCGGAGGCGATCGTAAAGCCGGTGATTCCTATCAGGAACAGGCGTTTGCGGCCATGGATATCGCCGAGCCGACCGCCCGTGATCAGTCCGGCGGCAAAGGCCAGCGCGTATCCCGCGGTGATCCACTGGATCGCCCCGAACGAGGCCCCCAGGTCACGCTCCATGCTCGGGATCGCGATATTGACGATGGTGACATCGACCAGGTCCATGAACGCCGCGGTCATCACGACGGCCAGCGCCAGCCAGCGCCGCCGGTCGACGGACCCGACAACCCCGGACCCGTGCGCGGGCGCGGACCCGTCGGCCCCACCCATGTCAGTCCCGGCAGCAGGCCCTGCGTCAGCCCCGGCGGGCCCAGCGGCCCCGACAACCCCGGCCGCCCCGGCAGCCGTATCTCTTACAGCCGTATCCACTACGGCGGGCGAAGAACTCATGTCCCGCACGCTAGAAGTCATCTAGGCCGGTTCATGTCCTAGATAACCCGCACCATGGATCCCATGACCGATACCCCCGCTCGGCTCCTCACCCTGCTCTCCCTCCTCCAGACCCCCCGCGAGTGGCCGGGCAGCGAGCTGGCCGAGCGTCTCGGCGTCAGCCCGCGCACCATCCGCCGCGACATCGACCGGCTGCGCGACCTCGGCTACCCCGTCGAGGCCACCAAGGGCGCCGTCGGCGGCTACCGCCTGGTCGCCGGTACGGCCATGCCCCCGCTGCTCCTCGACGACGAGGAGGCCGTCGCCATCGCCGTCGGGCTGCGGGCCGGCGCGGGCCATGCGATCGAGGGCGTCGACGAGGCTTCCGTACGCGCCCTCGCCAAGCTGGAGCAGGTGCTGCCGTCCCGGCTGCGTCATCGGGTCTCCACCCTCCAGGCCGCGACGATCCCGCTCACCCGGGGCGACGGCGCGACCGTCGACCCCCGCACGCTGACCGTGATCGCCGCCGCCGTCACGGGCCACGAGAGGCTGCGCTTCGGCTACCGCTCCGGGGACGGTACGGAGACAAAGCGGCAGGTCGAGCCGTACCGCCTCGTCTCCACCGACCGGCGCTGGTATCTGGTGGCGTACGACCTGGGGCGCGAGGACTGGCGTACGTTCCGGGTCGACCGGGTCGACGAGCCCTTCGCCACCGGCGCCCGGTTCAGCCCTCGGGAGGTGCCGACCGGGGACGCGAGGGCGTTTCTGAGCCGGTCGATCTATCGCAGGCAACCGCTGACGGAGGTGGATGTGAGCTTCGCGGCACCCGTGGAGGCCGTACGGGCACGGCTCCCCGCCTATCTCGGCACACCCGAGCCGACCGGCCCGGACTCCTGCCGGCTGCGCACGACGACCAGCGACTCCCCGGAGTGGCTGGCACTGCGACTCGCGCTGGTCGACTGCGAGTTCACCGTGCGTCAGCCGGCGCGTCTGACGGATCATCTCCGGGAGCTGGGCGCCCGCCTCATCCGCGCCACCGGCCAGGGGAAAACCACCGACCGAGAAGAGACCACGGGCCGAGAGAACACCACCGGTCGAGAGAAGACCACCGGCCAGGGAGAGACCGCCGTTCGAGAGAAGGCCACCGGCCAGGGGGAGACCACCGCTCGGGAAAAGGCCACCGGCCAGGAAGAGACCGCTGGCCACGACAAGACCACTGGTCAGGAAACGGCCACCGGTCGCCACAAGACCAGGGACCCGGAGAAGAGGTGAGCCCCGGCACCTGGGGGGGGTTGGTGCCGGGGCTCGTCTATGGGGCCGCTGAATCGGCCGGTGCGTACGAAGAGACAGTACGAGTAAGGCCGACCCTACGGCTACTGGACGGCGACGTCACGCCGCCGCGTCGAAAAGTCCTCACGCAGCCGCGTCAAAACCTGTATCACGTGCCATCCGCTTCAGCTCCAGCAGAGCGTGCTTCTCGATCTGCCGGATCCGCTCACGCGTCAGACCGTGCTGCTTGCCGACCTCCGTCAGCGTACGCTCCCGCCCGTCCTCGATGCCGTACCGCATCTTGATGATCGAGGCCGTGCGCTGGTCGAGCTTGCCTATCAGGTCCTCCAGCTCCTCACTGCGCAGCAGCGTCAGCACCGACTGCTCGGGCGACACGGCGGAGGTGTCCTCCAGCAGATCGCCGAACTGGGTGTCGCCGTCGTCGTCCACCGACATGTTCAGACTGACCGGGTCACGGGCCCAGTCCAGCACATCGTTGATCCGCGCCGGGTTCGTGCCCAGCTCGGCGGCGACTTCCTCGGGCTCGGGATCCCGTCCGTTCTCCCGGTTGAACTCCCGCTGCACACGGCGGATCCTGCCCAGCTCCTCCACAAGATGGACCGGCAGCCGGATCGTGCGCGACTGGTCCGCTATGGAGCGGGTGATCGCCTGGCGGATCCACCAGGTGGCGTACGTGGAGAACTTGAAGCCCTTCGCGTAGTCGAACTTCTCGACCGCGCGCACCAGGCCCGCGTTCCCCTCCTGGATCAGGTCCAGCAGCGGCAGACCACTGCGCGGATAGCGGCGCGCCACGGCCACCACCAGGCGGAGGTTCGACCGTATGAAGATGTCCTTCGCGCGCTCGCCCGCGGCGGCCAGCGCCTCCAGCTCATCGCGCGAAGCACCACCCGCCTCGCTCTCCACCTCTCCGTCGAGGATCTGCCGGGCGTAGACTCCGGCCTCGATGGTCTGGGACAGCTCGACTTCCTTTGCGGCGTCGAGCAGCGGCGTACGCGCGATCTCGTCGAGGTACATGCCGACCAGGTCGCGGTCGGCGATCTCCCCGCCTCCAGCGCGAACACTGCTTGCCGCGTTCGCCCCGCCGGCGGCGGTACGACGGGCGACGGCACGGGTTGCCATGCGAGCTCCCTTACTGAACTGAGTAGGTCGCGACACCCTCACGGGTGCCCTGCATCCGAAGGAAACAACGACTGGAATCCGGACAGAATTCCCATGGCGTACATCTGTTTTCTGATCATGCAGTACCCTGTGCCGCCGACCGGGGTGGACAGAAGCCCCAGAGGGGGACAGAACCGCAGGTCAGGGCCGGGATGACGACCTTCCCGGGCACCCTTTCGCCGCATCGTCCGCCTCCCCCGAAGTAACCTCGCTCTCATCTTCAAGACGGCCCCTGCTCGGCAATGGTTGCTCGGGCGGCGTCCGGCCGCGCACGGCCGCCGGACGCCGGGGCTCCGGACGCCGGGACATATGACCGCCTCGCGCCGCCCGGCCCCGGCGGCAGCCCCGCGACCTCAGCCGAAGCCCGCGACCCCAGCCGGATCCCCGCAGCTCAGCCGAACTGCACGGAGCGCTTCGCCAGCCCCATCCAGAACCCGTCGATGACGCTCCTGCCGCCGTCCAGCTCGCCCTCCGAGGCGCCGAGGGTCACGAACAGCGGGGCGAAGTGTTCCGTGCGGGGATGGGCGTACCGTCCCGCCGGGGCCTTGTTCTCGAAGTCGAGCAGGGCGTCGACGTCCCCGGCCAGCAGCGCCCGCGTCCCCCAGTCGTCGAACTCCGCCGACCAGCCCGGCACCCCTCCTCCCGCGTGCCGCAGCGCCGCCAGATTGTGGGTGAAGAAGCCGCTGCCGACGATCAGCACCCCCTCGTCCCGCAGCGGCGCCAGCCTGCGCCCGGTCTCCAGCAGCTTCCGGGGGTCGAGCGTGGGCATGGAGACCTGGAGTACGGGGATGTCGGCGGCCGGGAACATCTCCACCAGCGGCACATACGCCCCGTGGTCGAGCCCGCGGTCCGGCGAATCGACGACGGGCGTACCGGGCACGCGCAGCAATTTCCGTACGGAGTCCGCGAGTTCGGGCGCGCCGGGGGCGGCGTACCGTACCTGGTAGTAGTGCTCGGGGAAGCCCCAGAAGTCGTAGACCAAGGGGACCGTCTCGATGGCGCCGAGCGCGAGCGGGGCCTCTTCCCAGTGCGCGGAGACCACCAGGATCGCCTTCGGGCGCGGCAGGGCAGCGGACCAGGCGGCCAGTTCGGCCGGCCAGACCGGATCATCGGCGAGCGGCGGGGCGCCATGGGAGAGATAGATGGCGGGCATGCGCTCCGCGACGGCGTTCATGGCGACTCCCCGGGGTTGTCGGCTGCGGCTCAGGCTCGCGCTGGGGTTCGGGCGCGGACTGCCCGTCGAGCCACCGGGCCGCCGGGCACCGCCATCGGGTAACGGCCGGCGTACCACCCCACCAGCCGCCGGACAATCGACTACCGGGCCACTGGGCCACCAGCCCGCCAGGCCACCGACCGTCAGGGCACCGACTGTCGGGCCACCGACCATCGGGGCAATCCGCTTGAAGCCTCAAGCACTCATTTCATACAACCCTATCCAGCTCTAGTTTAACTTTCAAGAATGAGTACAGTGGATTACATGACCACGGCATCCACCGGCAACGACGCCGGTACCGGCGGGGAGCCGCGCTGGCTCAGCGACGAGGAACAGCGCGTCTGGCAGGCCTATCTCCAGGCGACGACGCTGCTGGAGGACCATCTCGACCGCCAGTTGCAGCGCGACGCGGGGATGCCGCACATCTATTACGCGCTGCTCGTGCATCTCGCGCGGGCGCCCCGGCGCCGGATGCGGATGACTCAGCTCGCCAAGGACGCCAAGATCACCCGATCGCGGCTCTCGCACGCGATCGCCAGGCTGGAGCAGCACGGCTGGGTCCAGCGCGAGGACTGCGCCTCCGACAAGCGCGGGCAGAACGCCTTCCTCACCGAACTGGGCAACGAGGTGCTGAAGCAGTCCGCGCCGGGGCATGTCGCCGCCGTACGTCAGGCGATCTTCGACCGGCTCAGCCCCGAGCAGGTGAAGCACCTCGGAGAGATCATGCAGGTGATGGCCGAGGGGCTGCAGCCGGAGGGTACGGGAGCGGATCTGCCCTGGCGCCGCTGAGCAGCGGGAACACCAGGGCAGATCGTCCGTTCTTCGTCAGCGCGTCGCGATCAGCACGGTCAGCGCGTCGCGATCAGCGCATCGCGATCAGCACGGTCAGCACGTCACGGCCAGCACATCGCGATCAACGCTCGCGTTCAGCGCGTTCAGCGCGTTCAGCGCGTTCAGTGCATCGCGATCGGCATCTTCGTCGCGTCCTCCAGGCCCTCCGCGCCCTCGCCTCCCGAGGCCGCCGGCGAGCCGCCGGGACGCCCGGTGTTGATGGCGGTCACCGCGATCACGGCGGCGACCGCCAGGATCCCGACCGCCCACCAGATGGCGCTGGAGTAGCCCTCGACCATGCCCCGCAGCTCCAGGAGCTGAGGGTTGCCGCCGGCCGTGGCGTGCGAGGTGATGTACGAGGTCGTCGCCGAGGCCGCGATCGTGTTCAGCAGCGCCGTACCGATCGCGCCGCCCACCTGCTGCGACGTGTTCACCATCGCCGAGGCCACGCCCGCGTCCCGCGGCTCGATGCCGTAGGTGGCGAGCGACATGGCCGGCATGAACGCCGTACCCATGCCCAGACCCAGCAGAAGCTGCGCGGGCAGGATCAGACCGGCGTACGACGAACCGATTTCGAGCTGCGTCAGCAGCAGCATGCCGAGCGCCGCGACCAGGAAGCCGGGGCCCATCAGCAGGCGCGGCGCCACGCGGGTCATCAGCCGCGCGCCGATCTGCGTCGATCCGGTGATCATGCCCGCGATCATCGGCAGGAAGGCGAAGCCGGTCTCCATCGCCGAGTAGCCCTTGACGACCTGGAGGTAGTACGTCAGGAAGAGGAACAGGCCGAACATCGCGATGATCGCGAGGCCCAGCGAGGAGTAGACACCGCCGCGGTTGCGGTCGGCCACCACACGCAGGGGCAGCAGCGGGTGCGCGACCCTCGACTCGACGACGACGAACGCCAGCAGGAGCACGACGGAGGCGACGAAGAGCGAGATGGTCGTGGCGTCGGACCAGCCGTCGGACTCGGCGCGGGTGAAGCCGTACACCAGGGAGACCAGGCCCAGCGTGGAGAGCACGACACCGGCGAGGTCCAGCGGGTTGCGGTTGCGGCCGCCCTCCGGCTCGCGGATCACGAAGTACGCGCCGAGCGCGGCGACGATCGCGAACGGGATGTTGACGAAGAAGGTCCAGCGCCAGTCCAGATACTCGGTGAGGACACCGCCGAGGATCAGACCGACGGCGCCACCGCCACCCGCGATCGCGCCGTAGATACCGAACGCCTTCGCCCGTTCCTTGGCGTCGGTGAACAGCACCGCGAGCAGCGAGAGCGCGGCGGGCGCGAGCAGCGCGCCGAAGACGCCCTGGAGCGCGCGGGCACCGAACAGCATCGCCTCACCGTTGGCCGCGCCGCCGATCGCGGACGCGGTGGCGAAGCCGAGCAGACCGATGACGAAGACGCGCTTACGTCCCCACAGGTCGGCGAGGCGCCCGCCGAAGAGCAGCAGCCCTCCGAAGGCGAGGGCGTAGGCGGTGATGACCCACTGCTTGTTGCCGTCCGATATGCCCAGGTCCCGCTGGGCGGAGGGCAACGCGATGTTCACGATGGTCGCGTCGAGCACGACCATGAGCTGCGCGAGGGCGATGAAGGTCAGGGCCTTCCAGCGGGTGGGCTCGGCATGCGGTGCCGAGGTGTGCCGCGCGGCCGGGGCCGTGGCCGGCTGTTGTTCGGATCCGGCCGGTTCGGCCGAGGACGCTGATTTTGACATGGAGATATCCACCTAAGGGTGCAGAAAGGCGAAAAGGTCGGCAAGTACAGGCGACGCTGCCCGACTTACGAGGTCATGGAGTCACCGGGATCACCAGGTGACCGGATGGTGTACGGGAAGAACCGAGGGCCACACGGGGACGGGTTCCGGTTCCGGCGGGAACGGATTCCGTACGGGCCGACGGAGCGACGGCACGGTGGAACGTCGGCACGACGACGGTTGCGCGGCAGCCGCGCCCCCGGTCGACCGGGGCGATCCATACAGTCCGTACGGTCCGTACAGCCCGTCCGGGACGAGCGGTCCACCCTGGGATCGGGCAGTCCGCGTGGTCCGTACGAACGGTCCCTACGGCCCGCACGGCCCGTGTGGTCCGCGTGGTCCGTACGAGATGCGCAGCCCCCCGGTCCCGGTTCCTGCGCTCGGCCGCCGGGCTGGGATTCCGGGGCCGGAATTCATGGTTCAGGGCGCGTCACGGAGCGGCGCGGCGCAGATCCTCCAGGGTCGCGGCCGAGCCGGGCAGTTCGGACCGGACAGGCGCCTCCAGGCCGTCGAGGAAGAGCTGGAGATGCCGGTGGGCGAACCGGTCCATGGTCAGGCAGCCGGTGCCGGGCAGTGGGCGGGTGAGCTGGGACAGCGCGACCATCAGATCGCCGACGGCGACATCCGTACGCAGCCGTCCCGCTTTCCGCGCCCGCTCCATCAGCCCTTCGACGGCCTCTTCGAGGCGCTCACGTCCGGCGTACAGATCGGGATGGTCACTGTCGAACGCGTTCGACAGCAGGGGGCAGAGCGCCCCGATCCGCTCGTCCGCCGCGATGTGCACGAATCGGCGCAGCGCGTGGAACGGGTCGGACTCCTCGGTGGCGATCCTCTCCGCGTGGTCCGTGGCACGGGCCATCACGAAGAGCACGACGTCGTGGATGAGGGCGTTGCGGTCGGGGAAGTGGCGGTAGAGCGTGGCATTGCCGATTCCGGCGCGGCGGGCGATCTCGTCGAGCGGGGCCTCGGGCCCGTACTCCACGAACAGCTCGCGTGCCGCGACGACGATCCGCTCCCGGTTGCGCAGAGCGTCCGCGCGCGGCCGTGTCGTACGGCGCGCTTCGGGTGCGGCGGCGGTGACGGCGGTCACGTCTTGCCCTTCCCTCGGTTTTCGGTCCGTCCCCGCTTCGGCGAATCGGGGATCGGAAGTGTTCAGCCGGACGTAGATGCAAACGGGGAAGCGGTCCCCGGTTATTTCAGGGAAGCCATGTGACCTGAGTCACAAGCTCCGGGTATGCGCGCCGACACGCCTCGACACGCCGAAAGTACCCACGATCGGCCGCACCCAGCGCGCGCCGACACGCCGAACGGCGGAGGGTGATCGAACGGAGGGCAGTCAGGACGGCCGACTGCCGCGGACCCGAAGGCGACCGCATGAAGCAGACGCGTCGGATACGCAGAACCGGCGGCAGTGCCGGAGACACGGGCCACGGCAGTACGAGTGGCGACACCCAGACCCACGAAAGCCGCCAGGCCCGCCGGACCCGCCGGACCCGCGAGAAACGTCGCGGATCCCGGAGACGCCGCGGACACCGCGCAGGCGCCCATCGGCTCGGCACCCTCGCCGGCCTCACCGCCCTCACCCTCGCCGTCCTCACCACCGCCAGCGACACGCTCCCCGGCCCCACCCGTGCCTCCGCGGGCTCCCTGGCCGCGGGCAGGGACGCCTCCCTGGCCCCCTGCCGTATCGCCGCCAACACGACCGTACAGATGTCGGAAGGGCTGCCCACGCCGCCCGGCTACTCCCCCTCCACCGGCACGGTGCGCGCGCTCAACCTCATGATCGACTTCCCGGACGCGCAGGGCCCGGGCAAGGCGCTCGACCGGCTCGCCGAGTTCTTCCCGAAAACCTCGCAGTGGTTCAGAACCAGCTCGTACGGACGGCTCGACTACAAGGCCGAAGCTCCGCTGACGGACTGGCTGCGGATGCCGCTGTCGTTCGCGGCGTACGGGATAGAGCGCGGCGCGCCGTACGAACCGGGCTACCGGCGGCTCGTCGAGGACATAGTGGCAGCCGCCGACGCCCAGGTGGACTTCGCGGCGTACGACCTGGTCAACGTCCTGGTCACGCCCAATGCCGGGCCCTCGGCGCTGGACACCGTGCTGTCCGTCACCTTCTCCGGCAACCCGGACGCGCCCGAGGCCGACGGCACGCCCCTCGCCAACACGTCCTTCGTGTACAGCCGCCAGGACGACGGTTCGGGCTCGTACGCGGAGACCGGCTACCGCGTGCTGCCGCACGAGAACGGCCATGTCTTCGGCCTCCCCGACCTCTACACCATGGACGGCGGCAGCTCGGTCGGGCACTGGGACATCATGTCCGAGGACTGGGGCGCCAACAACGATCTGCTGGGCTGGCACAAGTGGAAGCTCGGCTGGCTCGACGACGAGCAGATCCGCTGCGCGTCGATGTCCGGGGTCAGTGAGCATCTGCTGGAACCGCTGGCCAGGACGGGCGGCCCGAAGGTGACCTTCGTACCGGTCTCCAAGGAGTCCGGTTACGCGGTGGAGGTACGGACCCGGGCGGGCAACGACGAGGCGGTCTGCGAGCCCGGCGTACTGATCTACCGCGTCGACTCCGCGGTCGACACCGGGCACGGCCCGATAGCGGTCTCGGACAGCCGCCGGAACAGCGGCGGCTGCACACGGCGGCCCAATGTGCACGCGGAGCTGTCGGACGCGCTGTACAAGCCGGGCGACACCTTCGTGGACGCCGACCACGACATCCGGATCACGGTGATGTCGAAGGAGCCGGGCGGCAACTTCCGGGTGCGGGTGTCACGGCCGTGAGCGGTACGAGTCGCCTCAGCCATACGAGTCGCGCTTCAGCCGTACGAGCCTCACGCCCCTGAAGCGGACCCCGGACCCGATCCCGAACGGGACCCCGAAGCGGACCCCGAACCCGGACCGGACCCCGAAGCGGACCTCGAACCGGACCCCGAAGCGGACCCCGAAGCGGACCCCGAACGGGGCCCCGAGGCGGACCCCGAACCGGAAAAACCGGCTTTGAGGACCTCGGTACGCAGCTCGCGCTTGAGGAGCTTGCCGGACGCGTTGCGGGGCAGCGGATCCTCCCGTACGAGCACATGGGCCGGGACCTTGAAGGCCGCCAGCCGGGCGGCGACATGCGCCCGCAGCTTCTCGACAGCGGTCGCGGCACCGGGCCGGACCCGTACCAGCGCCGCGACCTCCTCGCCCAGCTCCGGGTGCGGGACCCCGAGCACGGCGGCGTCGAGGACGTCGGGATGGTCGTGCAGTACGCCCTCGACCTCCACGCAGGACACGTTCTCGCCGCCCCTGACGATCAGGTCCTTGATCCGGTCCACGACCGTGACCCGTCCGTCGCGCACCGTCGCGAGATCGCCGGTCCTGAACCAGCCGTCCGGGGTGAAGGCCTCCGCGGTCGCGGCCTCGTCACGCCAGTAGCCCCGTACGAGCGACTGCCCGCGCAGCCACAGCTCGCCGCTCCGCCCGTCCGGTACGGGCTCGCCCCGCGGCCCGGCGATCCGTACCTCGGTGGCGGGCGTCGGCCGGCCCGCGGTGCCCGGGAAGCGCCGGTACTCGTCGCCGAAGGCGGCCAGTACTCCGCCGCATGTCTCCGTCAGGCCGTAGCCGTTGCGGGGCTCGACGCGCTCGCCGCAGCGGGCGGTGAGGCGGGTGAGCAGCGCGGGCGGCGGGGCGGCGCCGCCGGTGCTGAGGAGGGTGAGCGTCTCCAGCGGGTCGTCGCCGTCGTTCGTGGTGGCCGCCGCGTCCAGAAGCTGGAGCGCGGTGGTGGGGACCCCGGCGAACTGCGTCACCCTGTGCTCGCGGATCAGCCCCAGGGCCTCCCGCGCGTCCCATTTGCGCATCAGGACGAGCGTGCCGCCGGCCGCCATCGCCGAGTAGAGGCAGGTGAACGCGGCGACATGGAAGAAGGGGTACGTCATGAGCGTGACCGGCGCGGGCCCCTGACCGGGGATCCGCCCGCGCGCGAGGGCGGAGGCGGCGGCTTGGAAGCGCGGGTTCATGGCCGCGCCGGCCTGCGCGAGCTGGGTGGCGACGGCGCCCTTGGGACGGCCGGTCGTGCCCGAGGTGTAGATGATGGTGGCGTCGTCCTCGGCCCGTACCTCGACGTCGGGCGGGGCGGCGGCGGGATCGGGGG
>NZ_LATD01000410.1 GCF_000981895.1 Streptomyces odonnellii
CGCCCTGCCCACGCCCGCCCCGCTCATCCGCGTCCCGCGAACTTCGGCGGCTGGAGGCTGCGCGGTACGACGAGGATCCCCGTGTCGAGCGGGTTGTATCCGGGCCCTTCGGCACGTAGCAGTCGTGGCCCGGTCTCGTCCTTGCGCAGGACGAGCATCTGCGTACGGAACGTCCCGTCGGCACGCACCCGCACCGGAAGCGTCCTGGCGGTGATCCCTTCGCTCCACTCCAGTCTGACGACGGTGCCGGCCGGGAAGTCGCGGCCCTCAGCGAGGACGACGTCGCCGAGCCGTGCGACGAGCGGCCCCGCGGTCAGTACGGGCTGGAGGACCCGGATTCGCAGGGTGTCGGTGTTGTTAGCGGTACGGGGGTCCCGCGTCGTGCCGCTGACACGGGCGGTCAGAGTGCCGGTGGTCGCCCTCGCGTAGGAGATCCGGGCGGTGATCTCGATCCGGTCGCCGGCCCGCAGGGTGCAGGGGGCGGTGTTGGTGCAACCGCTCTGGGCGGTCAGTACGCGAACGGGCTGGGGAACGTCGACCGCCAGCACGACGCCGGTCGCCGTGTCGGGGCCGGCGTTGGTCAGGGTGAACGTGGTCGTGATCACGCCGCCGGTGAATCCGGGCAGCGGGGTGGCCGCGGCGTTCACGGCGAGGTCGGCGGCGGGCGGGCGTGGTGTCGGCGGGCGCAGGACGACGGTGAACACGGCGGTGTCCTTGCCGGTGTTGCCCGCCTTGTCCTTGGCCGTACAGGTCACCGTCGTCCTGCCGATCGGGAAACGGGACCCGGACGGCGGGGTGCAGGTGACGGGGAGGGAGCCGTCGATCACGTCCGTGGCTCCGGCCGTGTACCGGATGACCGCGCCGGTGCCGCTGGTGATCTCAACGATCCGGTCGTCGACCTGGACGACGGGTGCGCCCCCGTCCACCACTGTGAAGACGGCCGTGTCGGTGCCGACGTTGCCGGCGGAGTCGGTCGCGGTGCAGGTGACTGTCGTCCTCCCGACGGGGAAGGCCGAGCCGGACAGCGGGACGCAGACGAGGGACAGCGGCCCGTCGATGCCGTCCACGGCGGTGGCGCCGTAGTCGATCACGGCACCGTCCGGGCCCGTCGCCTGCACCGTACGGTCCTCCACGCGCACCAGCGGCGCGGTCGTGTCGACCACCTTGACGACGGCTGTGGCACGGCCCGTATTGCCCTGCTTGTCGGTCGCGGTGCAGGTCACGGTGGTCTCGCCGACCGGGAAACGCGACCCGGACGGCGGCACACACGTCACCGGCACCGAACCATCCACCGAATCCACAGCAGACGCCGGAAACTCGACGACAGCACCATCCGGACCCGTCGCCTCGACCGTACGGTCCTCCACGGTCACGACAGGCGCGATCGTGTCCACGACGGTGAACACCGCGGTGTCCCTGCCGGTGTTCCCCCGGGAGTCGGTCGCGGTGCACGTCACGGTCGTCTCACCGACCGGGAAACGCGACCCGGACGGCGGCACACACGCCACCGGCACCGAACCATCCACCGAATCCACAGCAGACGCCGGGTACTCGATGACCGCACCACCGGGGCCGGTCGCCTCCACGGTGCGGTCCTCCACGGTCACCACGGGCGCGGTCGTGTCGACCACCTTGATGACGGCGGTGGCGCGGCCCGTATTGCCCCGGGAGTCGGTCGCGGTGCACGTCACGGTCGTCTCACCGACCGGGAAACGCGACCCGGACGGCGGCACACACGCCACCGGCACCGGACCGTCGACCGCGTCCACGGCGGAGGCCGGGTACTCGACGACAGCACCGTCCGGGCCGGTCGCCTCCACCGTACGGTCCTCGATGCTCACAACGGGCGCGGTCACGTCGTTGACGCTGATCCTGATGTGCTGTTGGTACGCGGGGTCGGCTCCGGCGGGGCCGAGATAGAACTGAACGGTGCAGGTCAGTGTTGAGCCCTGGGGAGCGTTCTGGGCCACCGTCACGGTCTCGGTGAAGGTGGCGGACTGACCGCTGGTCACCTGCCGACCGGCCGGTGTGAGGGAGACGGTCAGCGAGGGGTCGCAGTTCACGGGCGCATGGGTGACGTTGACGGGCAGGTTGGACAGTCCGCTGGTGATCGCGTCGGCGACCTGGTTCGGGTTCACGCCCCGCAGGTACGTACCTCCGGTCTCCCCGGTGACCCGTGTCGCCTGGCCCTTCCTGAAATCGCCGCGCTGGCCGTCGAGGCCGTCGCTGTAACTCTCCACGTCCACGGCGAGCACCTTGACGTTGTTCGCCTTGAGGGTGGCGACGATGCTGTCGAAGGAGTGGCCGCCGCTCGGGTCGTGGCTGGAGGCGTCGCCGACCAGGACGACAACGGGGCTGGCCCCGGACCGGAACGGGTTCCGGCCGCCGGCACCGGTCGCCACCTGCCACAGCGCGTTGCCCCAGTCCTCGGGGGTGTCCCCGCCGCCGCCGGCGCCCAGCGCGTCGACGCCGCGCTGGATGGCCGCGCGGTCGTCGGTGAACGGCTGATGGAGGAGGAAAAGCCTGCCCGGATCTTCCTGGTCACCGTAACTGGCGACGGCGAACCGGGAGTCGGGCTGCTCGTCGAACACGCTCTTGACGATGGCCGGCAGATTCTGCCTCACGTCCGCGATGGGCTCCTCCATGCTGCCGGTGTTGTCGACCAGCAGCACCACATCCGGCTTGGGCGGCACCGCCGGCGTCCGCACCGTCTTGGTGACGGTGAGGGACTGGCCGGGGTCGAGGGATTGCTCCACCACCGACGGCGTGACCGGAGACGGGGACGGTGCCGCGGCCGGGACGGCGACACCGCCGGCCCCGGCCCCTACCCCGCCGAACGTGAGAAGCGCGGCCATCAGGCCCGCCCGCAGTCGGAACCGCCGCACGACATCCTCCAAGATCGGCGTTGGCCATACCCTTCCCGGGCCGTGCTCCGGAGGGAACGAAGCCGGGGACACGTACGGGGGAAGACAAGTTGCCCCTCCGGGCAGTCCGGCGGGACACCCCGGCCGTACGTCAGATCAGCCCCTGGCGCAGTGCGTAGGCGACGACATGCGAGCGGTTGCGCAGGTGCAGCCGGACGACCAGCTCATGCAGGACGTTCTTGATGGTGCGTTCCGAGTACGAGAGCTTCGCGGCGATGTCCCCGGTGTCGTAGCCCTCGGCGACAAGCCGGACCACCTCGATCTCACGGGCGGTGAGCCCGCTGAAGTTCAGGCCGCGCGGCGCCAGGACCTGACTCTGGAGCCGGCCGACCTGTTCCAGCAGCCGGCCGAGCAGGTCCGCGGGAAGACTCCCCTCGCCCCGGGCCACCGCCTCGATCACCTGTACGAGCCGCTCCGGGGTCGCTTCGGACCTCCGCAGGATGCCGGCCACCCCGCACTCGGCCGCCCCGACCAACTGCTGGTCGTCGATGTACGTGGCGATCAGCGCCACCCGCGCCGACACCGTACGCTGCACATTGCGCAGGGTCCTCAGCGCGGCCTCGTCGATCGTGTCGACGACGACCACGGCCACGGCCGCCGGTTCTTCCTCGTTCTCCACCAGCCGGACCTCCGGCCGGGACCGTAGCTGGCCGGCCACCCCCGCCCTGGAAATCGGATCCTCCGCACGCAGGCACACGACTATCCGGTCCACACCGGCCTCCCCACCCCTAGGTCGAATGCTTCGCCGAGTATGCGCGCGTGCACTACACGTACACTCAACAAGGTCTCAATGGGCACCTCAACTGCCCCAAAGTCTTCCTGCGGAGCCCCTGTTCCAGGGCCTCTCGGGGCCTACGGTGCCGATCATGACAACTGCGGCGAGCCTGGACGCAACCGCCGTCACCGCGACTCCCGGTGGCAGGACCGAAGTTCCCCTTCAGGTACGCAACTCCGGCAGCACGGTGGAGGAGTACCGCTTCGAGGTGGTGGGCCCGGCCGCGGCCTGGACCAATGTCGAACCGGCGAGCCTGTCGCTGTACCCCGACACCTCGGCCACCGTGGTCCTCGCGCTGAACCCGCCTCGCAACTCCGAAGTGCCGGCCGGGGACATCCCGTTCGGGGTACGAGTCGTACCCACCAGCAACCCCGAGGGAACGGTGGTACCCGAGGGCGTTGTCACCGTCGAGCCGTTCACCGAACTCACCGGGGAACTGGTACCGCGCGGGTTCAACGGGGTGTGGCGGGGCCGCACGGACGTCGCCATCGACAACCGGAGCAATGTCCCCATGACCGTGCGGCTCACCGCGCAGGGGGACAGTTCCCGAGTGCGGCTCGGCTTCTCACGGGAGGGCGTCGAGCTCACGCCGGGCACGACGGAGCTGTCGAAGCTGACGGCCCGGCCCGCCAAACGGCTGTGGCGCGGTGCTCCGGTCGTGCATCCCTTCCAGGTGGTGGCGACACCGGCAGGTGAGGCTCCGCATGAGCCGGTCCTGCTGGACGGCACCTACCAGCAGGACGCGATTCTGCCGAGCTGGCTGCCCCGGGCGCTGATCGCTCTGGTGCTGGCGGTGCTGGCCCTGGTCGGCCTGTGGTTCGCGCTGCTGCGGCCGGTGGTGAAGTCGGCGGCCCGGGAGGAGACCCAGAAACAAGTGGCCCAGGTGCTGCCGTCCAACCCGACCCCGTCCACGTCCTCCGGTGGCGGCGCCGCGTCCGGTGCGTCAGCGGGCGCCGCCGGGGACGCCGGGGCGAACGCCGGTGCCGGTACGGGGGGC
>NZ_LATD01000411.1 GCF_000981895.1 Streptomyces odonnellii
GGCTGGGGGCGTGCCGGGGGAGGCATGAGCAGGCGCAGGAGCGCCCGGGGGCAGGGCGCGGGCGCGAGATGCTCCGTACCGGGGGCGAGCCGGTACGCGCCACGGGCCGTGACCGAACCGGGGCCGACCAGATAGCCGCCCGCGCCGCGGACGTCGATACCGGGGGCGAGCCGGCCCGCGGAGTTGGGTACGACGACGTTCGCCGGGCCGGTCAGCCAGATGTGCCGGCCGCCGCTGGGCGTCAGGACGATCACGGTCTCCGGCAGCGTGAAGAGGTGCTGGAGGGCGAGCTGCTGGAGCGCGGCGAGCGAATCCGGCGGGGCCGCCGGAGCCGGCCCCCGCTCGGCCCCGGACGCCGGTCCGTCCCCTCCCGTCGGCGTGACGTCCAGGTCGATCCCGATGAGCTGGTGCGGTGGCCGGCCGCAGGCGATGCCGTAGCCGGTCGCCCATGGCGCGGCGGCGAAGAGGGCGCGTACGCCGGCGGGGTCGGTGGTGGCGTCGTACACCCCGTGGCCGAGCAGTCCGCATTCGCCGCGGCAGTGGGCCCGCCGGGGCTCGTCCCGGTGGGGTGAGCGCAGCGCCGGAAGCTTGGTGGGGGACAGGGGGATGACGGGGAGCCCGCGTTCGGCGGCGGACAGCGCGTGAGCGAGGGCCAGCGTGGTGGTGTGCCGGGCGGTGATGGCCATGCTTCTATGTTCGTACAGACGTTCGAAGAAAGAAAGGGGGAGCCGTCCTCGGGCGGCCGGGCAGGGCTGTGGAGAAACGATTCACCTCTTGCCTGCCAGTGACTTCGCCCTCCATCGGCTCCGCGTGAGGGCAGGGATTTGTCGACACCTTGAGGGGTGAACTATCGGTTTGGGGGCGCATAGGGGTTTATCGACTTGTCATCACGCTTGCGAGGGAATCGGCATCTCCGGTCTGGTTCGCGGGGGATTCGGTGGGCAATCTGAGGTCGCGACGTCGACACAACGACCGGGGCGGTCGGCCAACTGCCTTGGGCACACCCGTACTTCTCGTTCCTGGAGGAATGACATGGCAAGCTTCCGTACCGCTCGTGCCTTCGCCGCTCTTGCCGCGCTGCCCCTCGCCGCAGCGCTGTTCACCGGCGTGGCCCAGGCCGACGACGACGCGTTCTCCGACTGGAACGCGAGCGTCGCCACACTGGTCGGCGGTGTGGGCGGTCACAACTTCGGCAACTCGACGACCACGCAGCAGGTGGCGACCGGTGCCGGCGCGTCCAACCAGAACAACACGGCAAACGTGATCGGTGCGGGCTTCACGACCATCGACCAGTCCAACGAGAACATCGCGGTGAACTTCGGCAACGATTGGTGACACAAGGCCCGACGGGGGGCGTGACCGAGGGGTGAACGATGGTCTGCGCGGCGGCACTTCGGTGCCGTCGCGCAGTCCGTTTTCCGGCGGCGCCCCGTGCCGCCCCGTGCCGACCCGCCCCCGTGCCGCGCTGTCGCCGCCGGTCGTACGCCGGGTCCGGCCCGCTGCCGTACGCGCGCCGCATGTCCGGGGCGACCCTGACGGGAGCCCGGGCCTCCTCCACCTTCAGGAGGTGGGGCCGGCACCACCCCTACACCCTGAGGGGGACATCTCTTCGGGACCTTGGGCCGATCCCCCGAGGTGGGGCTCACTCCTAGCGTGGAGCCATGACCACGCCTGTCTGCACGAGCGCCTCCATCGCCGCCAAGCCGGCCCTGCACGCGCCGTACACACATCTCGCGCCGTCCGCCCAGCGCACCGCGCCGTCGGCACAGCATGCCGCGCCGTCCGTGTCCCATTCCGTCTGCACGACATACGCGTCGTTCTCGTCGTACGTACGGGCGCGGGGGCCCGTACTGCTGCGTACGGCCCGTTCCCTCACCTCCAACCCGTCCGACGCGGAGGACCTGCTCCAGACGGCCCTCACCAAGACCTATGTCGCCTGGGACCGGATCGAGGACCACCGCGCGCTGGACGGCTATGTCCGCCGCGCCCTGCTCAACACCCGTACCTCGCAGTGGCGCAAGCGCAAGGTCGACGAGTTCGCCTGCGACGAACTGCCCGAGCCCGTGGACCTGCCGGAGCCGGACCCCGCCGAGCGGCAGGTCCTGCACGACGCGATGTGGCGCGCGGTGATGAAGCTGCCCGACCGCCAGCGGGCGATGGTGGTCCTGCGGTACTACGAGGATCTCAGCGAGGCCCAGACCGCCGAGGTGCTCGGGGTCTCGGTCGGTACGGTCAAGAGCGCGGTGTCCCGGGCGCTCGGCAAACTCCGCGACGACCCGGACCTGTCCCCGGTCCGCTGACGGCGGTCCCCGACCGTACGGCTCCGACTGCCGCTACGGCTACGGCTTTCGGGCCTCGGAGACGGTCGGTTCTACTCCCGGGTAGTGACATACCGCACGGTACGTGCGCAGAATCTGCGCAACCCATCCGCCGCGTAGCGCAAGCGCCCACCGGGAGGACGCAGTGCTGAGCACCATGCAGGACGTACCACTGACAGTGACCCGCATCCTGCACCACGGGATGACCATCCACGGATCGTCACAGGTCACGACCTGGACCGGCGGAAGCGAGCCGGAGCGCCGCAGCTTCGCCGAGGTCGGCGCCCGCGCGACACGGCTCGCCGGCGCGCTGCGCGATGAACTCGGCGTCGGCGCGGACGAACGCGTCGCGACCCTCATGTGGAACAACGCCGACCATCTGGAGGCGTATCTCGCCGTCCCCTCCATGGGCGCGATCCTCCACACCCTCAATCTCCGGCTCCCGGCCGAACAGCTCGTCTGGATCGTCAACCACGCCGCCGACCGCGTCGTCATCGCGAACGGCTCCCTCCTGCCGCTGCTCGCCCCGCTCCTCCCGCATCTCCCGACCGTCGAGCACGTCATCGTCTCCGGTCCCGGGGACCGCACGCCGCTCGACGCGGTGACCGGTCAGGGCCGGGTGCGGGTGCATGAGTACGAGGAACTCATCGCCGGACGTCCCGCCGTATTCGACTGGCCCGAGCTGGACGAACGCGCCGGCGCGGCCATGTGCTACACCTCCGGCACCACCGGCGATCCCAAGGGCGTCGTCTACTCCCACCGCTCCATCTATCTGCACTCCATGCAGGCCAACATGGGCGAGTCGATGGGGCTGACGGACAGGGACACGACGCTGATCGTCGTACCCCAGTTCCATGTGAACGCCTGGGGGCTGCCCCACGCCACCTTTATGGTCGGCGTGAACATGCTGATGCCCGACCGCTTCCTCCAGCCCGCCCCGCTCGCCGAGATGATCGAGACCGAGCGGCCCACCCACGCCGCCGCCGTGCCCACCCTCTGGCAGGGGCTGCTCGCCGAGGTCACCGAGCGCCCGCGCGATCTGACCTCGATGGCCCGTGTCACCATCGGTGGCTCCGCCTGTCCGCCGGCGCTGATGGAGGCGTACGACAAGCTCGGCGTACGGCTCTGCCATGCCTGGGGCATGACGGAGACCTCGCCGCTCGGTACGACGTCCAACCCGCCGTCCGGGCTGACGGCCGACGAGGAGTGGCCGTACCGCATCACCCAGGGCCGGTTCCCGGCCGGTGTCGAGGCGCGGCTCGCCGGGCCCGGTGGCGACTTCCTGCCATGGGACGGCGAGTCGGCCGGTGAGCTGGAGGTACGCGGGCCATGGATCGCGGGCGCCTACTACGGCGGCGCGGGGGCCGAACCCTTCAGGCCCGATGACAAGTTCAGCCCCGACGGCTGGCTGCGGACGGGCGATGTCGGGGTCATCAGCCCCGACGGCTATCTCACCCTCACCGACCGCGCCAAGGACGTCATCAAGTCCGGCGGGGAGTGGATCTCCAGCGTGGCGCTGGAGAACGCGCTGATGGCGCACCCGGAGGTGGCGGAGGCGGCGGTCGTGGCCGTACCGGACGAGAAGTGGGGCGAACGGCCGCTCGCGACGGTCGTGCTGAAGGACGGTGCCGCGCCGGACTACGCGGCGCTGAAGGAGTTTCTCGCCGGGAGCATCGCGAAGTGGCAGCTTCCGGAGCGGTGGGCGGTGGTGCGGTCCGTGCCCAAGACGAGTGTCGGGAAATTCGACAAGAAGGTCATCCGCAAGCAGTACGCGGAGGGGGAGCTGGAGGTCACGTTGGTGTGACCCCGGCGTGACGAGGGCCGGAGCGGTGGGCCGGGGCGCCTGCGAAGGCGCGCCCGGCTTCCCGGTTCGTACGTACGGCCGGCCCGTATGCCTAGGCTCTTTCGTTTGGATCTGGCGAGCCCAGCAAGATCCAAACGACCGGCCCTAGTTCGTCAGTTCGTCCCGATCTTCGCGAGCAGCTCGACGATCCGGGA
Source organism: Streptomyces odonnellii (assembly GCF_000981895.1). Taxonomy (GTDB): domain Bacteria; phylum Actinomycetota; class Actinomycetes; order Streptomycetales; family Streptomycetaceae; genus Streptomyces; species Streptomyces odonnellii. Next base: position 4,317 of record NZ_LATD01000411.1, read on the forward strand.
CTGGACCTCGGTGCTGGTCGACCGCTCCGCGAGGAACAGTACGGTCTCCCCCGACACGAGCCGCGGCAGTTCCGCGCGGTCGATGCCCGCCGAGGTGTAGATGACCAGCGGCGTCCGGTTCAACTGGCCGTTCGCACGCAGCCAGTCGAGGATTCCCGCGCGCCGCCGCCGTACCTGCATCAGATCCATGACGACCAGGTTCGGCCGCATCTGGGACGCGAGGGCGACGGCCTCGTCGTCGGTGGCCGCGCGGCCGACCTGCATGCCGCGGCGCTCCAGCGTGGCCGTCAGGGCGAACGCGATCTCCTCGTGCTCCTCGATCAGCAGGACACGGGACGGGTGCTGTTCGCTGTCGCGCGGCGCCAGCGCCTTGAGGAGTACGGCGGGGTCGGCACCGTACGCCGCTTCGCGGGTCGCCTGGCCCAGACCCGCCGTCACCAGTACGGGGACCTCGGCGGCGACCGCGGCCTGGCGGAGCGACTGGAGGGCGGTACGGGTGATGGGGCCGGTCAGCGGGTCGACGAACAGGGCCGCGGGGAACGCGGCGATCTGCGCGTCGACCTCCTCGCGGGAGTGCACGACCACCGGGCGGTAGCCGCGGTCGCTGAGCGCCTGCTGGGTGGCGACGTCCGGCGCGGGCCAGACGAGCAGACGGCGGGGGTTGTCGAGCGGCTCGGGCGGGAGTTCGTCGTCGACGGGGCGGGGCTGGGG
>NZ_LATD01000412.1 GCF_000981895.1 Streptomyces odonnellii
GGGGCGGTCCTTGGGCTCTCCCCGGCTGGGTGGGAGGTGGGGGAGTTGCGCCGCGCTGCTTTCGGGTGCGGATCTGCCGAGAAGCCGACCAGGGTGGGTGGCGACGCACGGCGACGGTATCGTTACGCGGTGGGGTGTGGCAAGGGTGCACCTGTTTGCTATATGAATGGGAGCCCCTCGCTGGTGGGCGAGAGGCTCCGGATGCGGGTGTACGGGCGAGCGCTCAGAGGGCGAAGTGGTCGAACTCGCCTGCTTTGACGCCCTTGATGAAGGCGGCGAATTTGGCCCGGCTGGTCGTCGTGATGACGTTGGGGTCGTCGCTCTCCCGCATCAGGATCTCGCCGTCGCACTCGGCGATCTCTACGCACTGTGGGCCTTCATCCGAGAATGACGACTTCTGCCAGTTAATTTCTGTGCTCATACCTCTGTCTTTCACAATTCTCGTGCGATGTGATGGATGAAGCTGCGCGACTCGGCCGGTTCCAGGGACGCCTGCGCGGCAAAGTCGAGTTGCGTTCGGTGCCTCTCCAACTCCGCAGCAGCATCAAGGAAGTTGCCGTCGAAACGGTTGTCAACGTGCACAGTATCGAGTTGCGGGATGACGCCGCCCGCGTAGAGCGCGGTCTGGGTGAGGCTGACGAAGTCTTCGGTGGAGAATGGGATGACCCGGAGCATGACGTCTGGCCGCTCGGAGACCTCGATGAGGTATTCAAGCTGCCTGCGTGCGACCTTTCGTCCGCCGACGCGGACGCGGAGTGCGGCCTCATGCACGATGGCCTCAAGCTCCGGTGGGTTGTCGCGGTCGAGGATGGACTTCCGTCTCATGCGGTGCTCGACCCTTGCCTGCACCTCGCTCGCAGGAAGCCTCGGAATTGCGCTTTCGAACAGTGCCCGCGCGTAATCGTCTACCTGAAAGATGCCAGGGAAAGTCACTGGTTGCAGATACCGCAGGTACTTCGCATGGTGCTCCATCTCGGCGACATCGAGGAAACCGGGAGAGAGGATGCCGCGATACTCGTCCCACCAATACTGGCCGCGATGCTCACGCGCGATCGCGCACAAGGCTTCGATCAGCGCCTGGTCGTCGCAGGCGTAGAAGACCGCCAGCTTGCGGATTCGTTCCTCGCTGATGCCGATACGGCCCGATTCGATGTGGCTGATCCTGGCCTGATCGGTCGAGAGGAGGCCGGCTGCTTCGCGGGCCGTCTTGCCCGCCCGGTCACGTAGCTTCCGCAACTCTCCACCAAGGCGCGCTTGGCGTGCGGTCGGATTGTCCCTTGGTGGCATGTCACCTTCCCTGTCTCGGCCCAGTGTTGCGCGTAACGGCGCCATGGGTCCACCCACTGTCACCGAAACGAGGTACCAGGGTGGACCGGTACACCTATTTACTCTACGGTCATCCCAGCACCGCGTCGCACGTCAGTAAGACCGAAGTGCAGCCGCTGGGGCGCGCCTTGAGGTGTGCCCTCATACAGCGCGGCCATTGCCACGCATGGCGGGCATCGCGGAACCACACCGCGTTGGGAGACGATGACATGACACCTGTGAGCACGCTGGTTCCTCCCTCACCGACACCCCCGGCCGAACCAAGTAACCCGTTCTATCGGCTCGTTGTGCCGAACTCGGACTGCGCGCCGCGGATCGCGCGGGACTTCGTCGGGTCGTTACTCCGTACTCTCGATCACCCCGGTCTCGCCGATGACGCCCGCCTCTGCGTGACCGAAGTCGTCACCAACTCCCACCGGCACACCCGCTCCCGGCTGATCCGGGTCGATGTGGCGGTCTGCCGGGCGGAGGTGACCGTGTACGTAGGGGACAACGAGCCGCGCGCCCTGCCCGTACCGGCCCTGAGCGACGCCGAACATGAGCACGGGCGCGGGCTTCTGCTCGTGGAGAGCCTCTCGGCCCGATGGGGGTCGGTGATTTACGGGGGGTGCTCGCCGGTGGCGAAGGCGGTCTGGTTCACGTTGGCCGTGGCCGGAGCCGAGGGTGGCGGCGGGGCGGGTGGCTGATGGCGGCGCCCATAACTGACCCTGCCCTGTGGGGAGTTGTCTCCATAGCTGTCAGTGCGACCGCGCTGGTGATGTGCGTGCTGTACGCCTCGATGTCTGGTGCCGACCCCGTCGAAGGGCGGGGGTTGCCTCCCGAAGTCGTAACATCTAGCGTTGCGACAAGCTTAAAAGCATGTGGGATGAATGCGAGACCAGTGAGCGCCAACAGCAGGCTGACCGTCGCGGCCCACGCCCTGGCGTGGATGGAGCTGAACAAGCGCCAGGGCCACGAGGTCGCCACCTCGGAGCAGATCGCAGGGAGCGTGAACACCAACGCCGTGGTCATCCGGCGCCTGCTTGCCGAGCTGCGCAGGGCGGGGCTCGTCGAATCCCGGCGTGGGGCGGGCGCGGGCTGGATGCCGGCGCGCGAGCCGGAGTCGATCACGCTGTCGGACGTGTACGAGGCCGTCGAACCCGGCACGCTCTTCGCCATGCACCGCGCCACACCGGACCAGGACTGCCCGGTCGGCTTCGGGATCCGCCCGACGATGCGGGGCATCTACGCCGGGATCGAGGAAACGGTACGGGGCGAGCTGGCCCGTACGACCGTGGCTGATGTGCTACGGGGCGTGCTGGCGGCGGGAGCGCAGGCAGGCATCTGAGCAGGCCTGCGCGTGGGGGGCCAGCGCTACTGGGCCGGAGCCGGCGTCGTGGCCGGGGCCTCCGGCTGGCGGAGCTGTGTCGCGTGGCGGCCCGGGGGTGCGCCGAACATGCGGCGGTATTCGCGGCTGAACTGCGAGGGGCTCTCGTAACCCACGGCGTATCCGGCGTCGGCGACGTCCCGGGGGTGGGCGAGGAGGCGGGCGCGTGCCTCGTGCAGGCGCAGGTGCTTCTGGTACTGGAGCGGTGTCATCTGCGTGAGCGCCCGGAAGTGCCGGTGGAACGAGGTGACGCTCATCGACGACCGCGCGGCCAGTTCCTCCACACGAAGCGGCTGGTCGTAGTGGGTGCGGATCCAGCTGATCGCGTGGCCGAGCTGGGAGACGTCGCTGTCCGGCAGGCCGATCTGGCGTACGGTCGCGCCCTGGTCGCTGCTGATGAGCCGCCACAGGATCTCTCGTTCGTACAGCGGCGCCAGCGCTGTGGCGTCCTTCGGACGGTCGAGCAGGCGTGTCATCCGTCCGATGACGTCGAGCAGGTCCGGGTCGGCGGTGCCGGTCGCGATGCTGGGGACATGCGTGCGCTCGGTCACGGTACGGGGCGCGGGCGTGGCGAGCAGGAGGTCCGAGATAATCGAGGGCTCAAGGCGCATCTCGAAGGCGAGGTACGGCTGCCGCGAGGTGGCCTGGATCGCGCATGTCACGGGGAGGTCGACCGAGGCGACGACGAATTGCCCCGCCTCATAGTGGAGGGTCCGCTTGCACAGGACGGTACGGACGTCGCCTTGCAGGATCAGAGCCACACTCGGGCTCACCGTCTCACCGGTCGGCGGGGTGGCCGTGCTGAAGCGCGACAACTCGACCCGTGGCAACGCTGTCGCCGCCCGTCCTTCCCCGGCGTGACGAGCGACCACATCGCGAATTTGCCGCAGCGTGTCCACCTGCCCAGTCAAACACCGCCTTCGCGCGATCGCCAAGCTTGGCAGGATCGTGCAATGGCAGGGCATCAATGAGCAGCGGCGTGACACACGAAGCCCGGACGTCCGCCCTCTCCACGCAACCGTGTCGCTCTCGCGTCCATACGACACAAGAGACGGCGGAACGGCCACTCACCCCAGGACCCCAGCCACCCGACAAGCCCCTGACCAGGCACTATCGAGAGAGCTCTAGCTAGGGGTGTCACCCGGCAACGAGTCTCAGACACCTGCTTGCACCCCAACCGTCCACTCACAGTCAGTCGCTGAGCCGGTGTCGTCACCGCCCCATTCCACTGCCGCGTACCACCACCCACCGGCTGGCACCCGGCAATGAAACGGCCCCCACAAGCGGCCTCCTCCGGGGACCCCTCCCCCGGGGCCGCTCCTCCCACGAAGCTGCACTTGCGGGGGTGGGACGGGGGTCAGGGGTGGAGCGCAGCGGAATCGGCGGAGCCGACGCGACGCAGGAGCGCCCTTGACGCCCGGCACGGCCCCGCGACACTCAAACCCACAGGGGCGGCCCCCACC
>NZ_LATD01000413.1 GCF_000981895.1 Streptomyces odonnellii
GGTGGGGCGTATCGGGGGCAGCCGCGCCGACCGCGTCCGGCGCGCCCAGTGCCGCCGGCTGGGGGTGTGAGCCCGGCCAGGGGCCCGCCGCTTCCGCGCGTTCGGCTCTTCGGCGGCAGCGGGGGCAGTCGTCGACATGACGGACGAGTTCGCGCCGGAGGGCGGCGGAGAGACGTACCTCGCTGTCGCCGGTGAGACGGGCGACCGAGGGACAGTCGCCGGTTGCGACCACCGCGAGTGCCGCGCGGGTGCGCTCGACCTCGCAGGCGGCGGAGGAGAGCAGTTCGCGGGCGGCCGTCGGCCGCATGGACAGTACGGTGGCGACCTCGCGCGCGCCGAGCCGGTGCCGTACCGCCAGTTCCAGGACCTCCCGCTGCTCCGGGCTCGTACCGGCGGCCTCGGGCCAGGCCAGCAGGGCGAGTTCGCGCCGACGGCGTGCGGCGGTCCCGGGCGCGGCCTCGGCCGCCGGGGCGGGCTCCGGCGCGCGCTGGCCCGAATGCGCCCCCGGGCGCTCGCGGCGCCGTTCCGCGAGCGTGCGCAGGCACGCCCAGCGGGCCAGCGCGTACAGCCACACCTTGCGCTCCCCCGCGTCCGAAGGGCACCGGCCGTGCTGCCGCTCGGAGAGCGACAGGACCGTGCCGAGCGCCTCCGTCGCCGCGTCGTGGTCGCAGAGCACGGAGAGGCAGTACGTGAACAGGCCGTCCAGATGGGGCTCGTACCGCTCGTACCGCGCGGACGGGCGCCGCGCCGCCGAACGGACCGCCCGACGGGGCGCGCGATGTGCGCCGGTGGTGTGCGAGAAGGAATCGGAGCTACTGCTCATCACCCGGCGACGGTAGACAGCGCGGCCCGCGCCCTTCACACCCCTTGAGCACATTTAATCCATTCGGGTGAATGCATCGCTCATAAGGGGACACAAAATGTGCACACCCGGGGCGGCATGCCACGACGGGCGTCGGAGGGGGCCGACGGCTCCGGCTGGTGTTGGCCGAGGCTCTGGCCGTGCTGTCGGTGGGGCCCTATACGGTGACGCCATGGCTGCCCGTACGAAGACCGCCAAGGACCGGCCGTCCTACCGCTGTACCGAATGCGGCTGGACGACCGCCAAATGGCTCGGCCGCTGCCCCGAATGCCAGGCCTGGGGCACGGTCGAGGAGTACGGCGCGCCCGCGGTACGGACCACCTCGGCCGGCCGCGTCTCCACCGCCGCGCTCCCGATCGGCGAGGTGGACGTCCGTACGGCCACCGCGCGCTCCACCGGGGTGGCCGAGCTGGACCGGGTGCTCGGCGGCGGGCTGGTCCCCGGCGCCGTCGTGCTGCTCGCGGGCGAGCCGGGCGTGGGCAAGTCCACGCTGCTGCTCGATGTCGCGGCGAAGGCGGCCGACCCGGACCACCGCACCCTCTATGTGACGGGCGAGGAGTCGGCCAGCCAGGTGCGGCTGCGCGCGGACCGGATCAAGGCCATCCACGACCATCTCTATCTCGCCGCCGAGACCGATCTCTCCGCGGTCCTCGGCCATCTCGACGCGGTCAAGCCCTCGCTGCTCGTACTGGACTCCGTACAGACCGTGGCCTCGCCGGAGATCGACGGCGCGCCGGGCGGAATGGCCCAGGTCCGAGAGGTCGCGGGCGCGCTCATCCGGGCCTCCAAGGAGCGCGGTATGGCCACCCTCCTGGTGGGCCATGTCACCAAGGACGGCGCTATCGCGGGCCCGAGGCTGCTCGAACATCTGGTGGATGTGGTGCTGTCGTTCGAGGGCGACCGGCACGCCCGGCTGCGGCTGGTGCGGGGGGTCAAGAACCGCTTCGGGGCCACCGACGAGGTCGGCTGTTTCGAACTGCACGACGAGGGGATCACCGGGCTCACCGATCCGTCGGGCCTCTTCCTCACCCGGCGCGACGAGCCCGTACCTGGCACCTGCCTCACCGTCACCCTCGAAGGCCGCCGCCCGCTCGTCGCCGAGGTGCAGGCGCTGACCGTCGACTCGCAGATCCCCTCGCCCCGGCGCACCACCTCGGGCCTGGAGACCTCGCGGGTCTCGATGATGCTCGCCGTGCTGGAGCAGCGCGGCCGGATCAGCGCGCTCGGCAAGCGGGACATCTACAGCGCGACGGTCGGCGGGGTGAAGCTCTCCGAGCCCGCCGCCGATCTGGCGATCGCCCTCGCCCTGGCCTCCGCCGCCAGCGACACCCCGCTGCCGAAGAACCTGGTCGCGATCGGCGAAGTGGGCCTCGCGGGCGAGGTGAGACGGGTCACGGGCGTGCAGCGCAGGCTCGCGGAGGCACACCGGCTCGGCTTCACCCAGGCCCTTGTTCCGACCGATCCAGGAAAGGTCCCCGCCGGTATGAAGGTCATAGAAGTCGCCGACATGGGCGATGCTCTCAGGGTGCTGCCGCGCCGGGGTCGTGCGGACGCCCCACGGGAGGACAACGCTCGCCGGTAGACTTTGCCCTGGTCTCGCCCATCCGTACGAGCCGGAGGAGTGCAGTGGCAGCCAACGACCGGGCATCAGCACCCGGAAAGTCCGGCGCGGGCTCCGGCAACGAAGCGCTGATGCGCGCCTCCCTGAGCGCGGTCGCGCCGGGTACGGCCCTGCGCGACGGGCTGGAGCGGATCCTGCGCGGAAACACCGGCGGTCTGATCGTCCTGGGCATGGACAAGACCGTCGAATCGATGTGCACCGGCGGTTTCGTGCTGGACGTGGAGTTCACCGCGACCCGGCTGCGCGAGCTGTGCAAGCTCGACGGCGCGCTCATCCTCGACAAGGACATCACCAAGATCCTGCGGGCCGGTGTCCAGTTGGTCCCCGAGTCCTCCATCCCCACCGAGGAGACAGGCACCCGCCACCGCACCGCGGACCGCGTGTCCAAGCAGTGCGGCTTCCCGGTGGTCTCCGTGTCCCAGTCGATGCGGCTGATCGCGCTGTACGTGAACGGGGAGCGCCGGGTCCTGGAGGAGTCGGCGGCGATCCTGTCCCGGGCGAACCAGGCCCTGGCGACGCTGGAGCGCTACAAGCTCCGCCTGGACGAGGTCGCGGGCACGCTCTCCGCCCTGGAGATCGAGGACTTGGTGACGGTCCGCGATGTGACGGCCGTCGCGCAGCGGCTGGAAATGGTGCGCAGGATCGCCACGGAGATCGCGGAGTACGTGGTCGAGCTGGGCACCGACGGACGGCTTCTCTCACTCCAGCTCGACGAGTTGATCGCGGGCGTGGAGCCGGAGCGGGATCTGGTCGCGCGCGACTATGTGCCGGAGCCGACCGCGAAGCGGGCCCGTACGGTCGACGAGGCACTCGGCGAGCTGGACTCGCTGACCCACTCCGAGCTGCTCGAACTGCCCACCGTGGCGCGGGCGCTGGGGTACAGCGGGGCGCCGGAGACGCTCGATTCCGCGGTCTCGCCGCGGGGTTACCGGCTGCTGGCCAAGGTGCCGCGGCTGCCCGGCGCCATCATCGAGCGGCTGGTCGAGCACTTCGGCGGGCTGCAGAAACTGCTCGCGGCGAGTGTGGACGACCTCCAGACGGTGGACGGCGTCGGCGAGGCGCGGGCGCGCAGTGTGCGGGAGGGACTGTCGCGGCTGGCGGAGTCGTCGATCCTGGAGCGGTACGTCTAGGGTCTTTCCGGCGACCTGGCTCACCGGACGGTCCGGAGGACGGTCCGGACTGCGTCGCTGGACGCGGGACGCCGGACTGGCTGGGGTGTCGCGCGTCCGCCCTCAGTCCTTGTCCAGGCGGATGGACTGCTGGCCCAACTGCACCACGGCCCGCGATGTCTTCGCCTCGACCAGATACGTACCGGGACCCACCGCCCCCGCGGGCGGCGTGGCGCACTGCGGGGCGCTACGCACGCGGTTCCACTGAACGGTACGGGTGACGGTCTGTCCCGCCGGGACCTCGAAGTACAGCCCGCCGGTCCTCGGGCAGTCCGCGGAGGACCAGACCTGCTCGTCCTCGGCGTCGGTGACCGTCAGCACCATGGCCTTCGGCCCGAAGTCCGCCTTGCAGGTGATGTCCGAGGTGTTCTGCACGCTCAGCCGGAACGCGGGCTTCTCGCCCGGCGCGTAGGCGACCTGTGTGGTGGCGAGGCGCAGGGTCAGCGACTTGGGGGCGCAGTTGGGGAGCGAGGAGCTCGCGCCGACCAGCCGGCCGGAGGTGGTGCTGCCGTCTCCGGTGCCGCCCGTACCGGTACCGGTACCCGTACCTCCGCCGCCCGCACCGCCGTTCGCCGTGCCGCCGGTCGCGCCGCCCGTACCGGCGCCGCCGGAGCCGCCCGCGCCGCTCGTACCGGCCGCGCCGCCGGTACCCGCGCCCGCACTGCCCGTGCCGCCCGCGCCGGCGGTGGTGCCGGGTTCGCCGTTCTTGCCGTCGTCGGTGCCGGAGCCCGAACCGCTCCCCGTACCACCGGTGTTCTCGTCGGTGTCGCTCGACTCCTCGCGCCCGCCGGGCTGTTCGCTTATGGCGGGTCCGGAACCGGAGGGTCCGGGTGTGATGGACGTCGCGGGATTGGCGCCGTCGGAGACGTCGCCCTTCTTCTTGCCGTCACTGCCACCGAAGTTGACCATCCACAGGACAAGCAAGGCCAGCAGCGCGATCAGCGCCGCTGCGATGGCCCTCCGTCGCCAGTAGATGGTGGAGGGAAGCGGCCCGACCGGATTGCGCAAAGATCCCACGGCGCAAACTGTACGAGAGATCAGGGCCTGCTCCCGCCCTACATGCCGCCCGTCTTGGCAAGTTTTACGGATCATCATCCCGGAACGGCCGTCAGCAGCAACGGACTTGAGATGAATGGCACCTTTTGCACCCATCCGGGGCTCATCGGGGATGCATCAGAGACGCCTCCCCGGTCATCGAACCATCGGACCGTATGGCCATCAGACATCATTCGTAGGTTGATCACATCAACGGTGCTACAACCGGACGATCACTTCACGGACCCCCGCGGCTGAGCCACCCGGACGCGGCCGTGCGACAACCTCCGGCGCACGCTCGTCCGCTGCACCGTCAACGCTTCCTGACGTGCCAGGATCGGTGGTGCCATGACTGCTACCTCCGCGCACTCCGCGACTTCCCCCACCACACCCGCCCCCTCCATCAC
>NZ_LATD01000414.1 GCF_000981895.1 Streptomyces odonnellii
TCCCCGCCCCGAACCCCCAAGCACTCCAACGCCATTGACGGGCACGCCCGTATCGGCGGGCCCAGCATTCAGGCCGGTGCCATCAACGGCGACGTGCATGTCCACCCGCCGCCCGCGGCGCCCGCTCCCGGCCCGGCCGTCGCGCCCGTACCACCGCCACGAGCCGCTCCGCAGCCCGGAGAGGCGCGTGTGGTGATCCGGGTGCAGAGCGGAACGGAGACGATCGAGTTCTTCGACGAGGGTCTGGCGATGTACTGGATCAGCGCGCGCTTGCAGATGGGCCTTGGCTATGAACAGTGACCACGACGTCAATGACCACGACGTCAACGACCGTGACTTCGACGACGTCCATGGCGTGCACGACGTCCACGCCAACCGTGCCATCGATGCGGAAACGGCGTCGAGGGCTGTGGATATCCTCCGGTCGCCGCAGGTCGGCTACTCCAGCGTCGACGAGACCGACAGCGCCATCGTCCCTCTGGAGCATGTCCTCGCCGCCACCCCGGACGGGCCCCTCCGTACCACCATCCTGTCCAACCTCGGCCTGATCCGGATGGCACGCTTCCAGCTCACCGCCGCCCGCGCCGACCTGGACTCCGCCATCGCCTGCCTGCGCGAGGCCCTGGCGAGCCGGGATCCGTACGGGAGCCATCCCGCGCTCAGCGCCACCATCCCCAATCTGATCAGCGCGCTGCACACCCGCGCCGAGTTCACCGGTGAGTGGGACGATCTGGACGAGGCGATCGCGTGGGGGCGCGAGGCGGTCGTACGGGTGCGGCCGGGCCTGCCGCAGCGGGCCGCCGCGCTGGCGAGCCTGAGCAGCGCACTGCGCATCCGGTACGAACGGTCGCGGTACCCCGGCGATCTGACCGAAGCCATCGACCTGGGCCGGCAGGCCGCCGCCGACCTCCCGCCCGACCATCCCCGGCTGGGTCCTGCGCTGTCCAATCTGGGCAGCGCGCTGATGGCGTCGGGGCTGGCGCACGAGGCGGTGGGGGCGTACGAGCGGGCGCTCGACAGGTTCCGCGCGGCGGGCGACCGGGGGGGTACGGCGCGGACGCTGAACAACCTGGCCGGGGCGCTTGCCCAGGTGGGCCGGGTCATGGAGGCCCTCGTCGCCTATGAAGCGGCGCTGGAGGAGTTCCGTGCGCTGGGTGACTCGCGGGGTGAGGAGCGGGTGAGGCACAACCTGGCGGTGGCGCGGGTGCGGATGGAGCCCGAGGCCGCGCACCGGCTGGACGGGAGACCCGAGGCCCCCGGGACCCCCGAAGCCCCCGCGCCGCCGCTCATGTGACGCAGCCCACACCGCCGCGAAAACCTGGCCGTTCGGCCGTGCGTCTAGCCGGTGTGGGATCACGCAGGAGAACACTCGCGCTCGACGAGCTGGACGAGGAAGCACTCGTCCGGCTCGTCGCCAAGGGCGACCGTGCCGCGTTCGAGGAGCTGTACCGGCGCACCGCCCCCTGGCTGGCCGTACGGCTGCGGCGGCGGTGCGCGGACGAGCAGATCGTCGCCGAGGTCATGCAGGAGACGTATCTCGCGGTGTGGCGCGCGGCTAGCGCGTTCGCGGGCGCGGCGGTGGGCGGTACGGCCGTGGGGTGGCTGTGGACGATCGCGGCGCGGCGGCTCGTTGACGCGTTCCGGCGGCGGGCGCACCACGCGCGGCTGCCCGAGGCGGTGGCGGGCGGGAGCGTACGTACGGTCGCACCCGCCGCCGAGGACGAGGTGCTGGCGGCGGGCGTGGACGGCGAGGTCGGGGACGCGTTGCGGCGGCTGGCGCCCGAACTGAGCGACGTACTGCGGGCGATGGTGCTCGACGGGCTCACCGTACGGGAGACCGCCGTGCTGCTCGGCCTGCCTGAGGGCACCGTCAAGACCCGCGCCCGCAGGGCACGGCAAGCCATGCGGGAGGCACTTTCATGAGCGACGACCACGGGCGCGGGCACGACGGCGACTATGGGCGCGGGCACGGCGACGACTACGGACGCGGGCACAGCGGTGACCACGGGCGCGGGCACGGCGGTACGGATCCGGCGGCCGGGCACCATGCCTCCGATCGGCTCATCTCCCGTTACGCGCACGGCGATTCGGCGATTCCCGGCAACGAGGTCTGGGCACTCGAAGCCCATCTGGAGTCGTGCGCGGTGTGCCGTGCCCGGCTCGCCGGCCTCGCGCCGGCCGTCGCCCCCGCCGTGACCACGCTGGTCGACGGCGTCTGGTCGGAGCTGGCGCCGCTGCTGCCCGTGACGGCGCCGATGCCCGCGCGCCGGCGCTGGGCGCTGACGCTGTCGGCGTGGGCGTCGCCGGTGATGGGGCCGTGGGTGTGCATGACGGTCTTCGTCACGCTCTTCGCCGTTTTCCTGGACTGGACGGCGGGGTCGCGGGTCTCGTTCGTCCTGCTCCTCGCTCCTGTTCTGCCTGTGCTGGGGGTCGCGGGTGCCTGGGCGCGGGGCCTCGACCCGGCGTACGAACTCACCATGGCGACACCGCGCGCCGGACTTCCATTGGTGCTCCGGCGCACCACCTCCGTGCTGGTCGTGGTGATCGCGCTGCTGACGGTGGCGGGGTGGATCACGGGTACGACGTTCGCCCAATGGCTGTTGCCCTGCCTGGCGTTCACGACGGGGACCCTCGCGTTCGGCGGGCTGTTCGGGGTGGTCCGGGCGGCGGCCGGGCTGGTGGGGGTGTGGGCGGCGGTGATCGTGGCGCCGACGGTGGCGGTGAGCCGTACGCCGGTCCTGCTCCAGCCGGAGGCGCTGCCGGTGTGGGGGGCGGTGCTGGTGGTGGGA
>NZ_LATD01000415.1 GCF_000981895.1 Streptomyces odonnellii
GTCCGGAACACGGAATTCCGGGCGCCCGCCGGTGTTTGCGGGGGATACGGGCGACTGGCTAATTTGCAGAGCCGCTCGCATTGCGCGTCATTCCCCCGCTCCGTCCCCCCCGTTCCCCTCCCCAAGGACGAAACCGCAGATGAAGCAGTCCGCCGTCAAGACTCTCGGTGTCGCCGCCCTCGGTGCCGCCTTCGCCTCCGCCGCCGCGGGCACCGCCTCGGCCGCCGCGCCCACCGGACCCGCCGCGCTCGTCGCCAAGAGCACGGTCACCGCGCTGGACACCGTGGGCTCCGCCGCCGAGCAACTGCCGCTGGAGCAGACCGCCGAGCAGCTTCCCGCGCCCGCGCCCGATGTCGTCCAGGGCAGCAAGCTGGCGCTCGGCACCCTGCGGCAGGTCGCGCCGATCGTCTTCGGCTCGGCGAGCACCGCCGGCAGCGCGAGCCCGCTCAACGGCCTGCTCGGCGGACTGCCGGTCAACGGCCTCGCCAAGGGCGGACTGCCCGTCAACGGCATCCCGATCGGCGGCTGAGGCCCAGGCCCTGGCGCCGGACACAGCAGTGGGGCGGGTACCCGGATCCGGGTACCCGCCCCACTCGTACGTACGGACGTACGGAAAGCTCCTCGTATGAGCCCGGCGCACCGCCTACCAGGCGGTCGTCACCGTCTTCTCGCCCGGCAGCAGCGCCCACAGCGCCAGATAGAGCAGGAACTGCGGACCGGGCAGCAGGCAACTGATCAGGAAGATCGCTCGAACCGTGTTCGCGGAGGTGTTGAAGCGCCGGGCCAGCGCCGCGCACACTCCGCCGATCACGCGTCCGTCACGAGGGCGGATCAATGCGGCCATGGTGGGCTCTCCTTGAAGACTGATGGGAGCCGCTCCTTGTGGCGCTCCCGTTGTCTCCATGGTGCGGCGGGCGCCCCGCCTCGGGCGTCGCTCTGAGGAGCGATGCCGACCCTGGGAATCGTCGGGGTCGCGCCCTGAGGACCCTCGTCCCGGTGGAGGGGCTCCGTGTCGTCCCCGAGGCGGACGGTCCCCCGTACCGTACGGGTACGCCTCCGCCGCAGCCGCGCCCGGCCCGCGGGCACCAGCAGCAGATGCGCCAGCGCCACCCCGGCCGTATTGAGCAGCAGCGAGTCCACGTCGACCACCCGGCCGGGGACGCCCGTCTGCAGCAGTTCGATGCCCAGCGAGATCATCCCGCCCGCGGTGACCGTACGGGCCATGGAGGCCCAGCCCGAGACCGCGATCCGGCCGCCCGCCATCGGCAGCAGCACTCCGAGCGGCGCCAGCAGGAGCAGCCCCTCGGTGATCCGCCGCGCGCCCGCCACCGGGCCCAGCGCCAGATCCGCCTTGATGCCCGCCAGGGGCGTCAGATTGGCCGCGTGCACCCAGGGGACATCCAGTGGGCGGAGCGTCAGCCACCCCACCAGCAGCAGATGCAGGAGGAGGAGTACGAGCCCCGCCGTACGGAAGCGGATGACGGCACTGCCGCCCGGACCTTGACGCACGTCCCCAAGGACGCGGCGACCGGCGGAGTCGGTTCCGCCGCTCGCACGTGACGCCCGTCATGAGACGGGAGTCACCCCGGCGGCGGTACGAACCGTACGGTCACGGGGCGCGGCGGTACGAACCGTACGTACGGTTACGGAGCGGAGCCCGGTCCCGAGCCGGACCGCAGCCCGGAAGCGGAAGCCGTCCCGGACGCGGACGCCGTGCCCGCCCCGGACTCCGAGGGCGACGGCGCGAGCGTCGGCACCGCCGTGTCCGGGTCGCTCTTCGTCTCCCGGCCGCATCCGTACGCGCGCGCCGGATAGCTGCCGGGCCCGCCGAGCACCACCGTCCCGTCCGTGACCTCGCTCTCCGCGAAGGTGCAGACGATCTGGGCCAGCGCCGCCGCCGGCAGGTCCTCGGGCTGGCGGCTCAGCCGCAGCGCGTCCGCGGGATCGCCCTTGCGCGGGGCGGAGAGGATCAGCGGACCCCGCACATAGGTGGTGAAGCCCGCCTCGCGCTCGCTCTTCGAGGGCTGCGCCTGAAGCTCGTCGAGCAGACCCTGCGCGATCTCCACCCGGTTGTCCGCCGCCTTCCCCCGAGGGATCCGCGCCGCGCGCTCCACCGACGAGAGGCCGGAGGCGCAGGCCAGATAGATCCGTACCGGAACGCCCGGGCGCGCCTGGGTGATCACGCTCTCACCGGCGACCTGGCAGGGCATCCGCGAGGGTGCCGGTCCGGCGTCCACCGGCACCGAGGTGGTCCTGATCCCGCACCCGGCGGCGAGGACCGCCAGCGCGGCCGCCCCCGCGAGGCGCCGCAGCGCGACGGCCGTCCGGCCGCCGCGCGGACCGCCCCGCGCCCGCTTCCCCGCTGCCACAGAGCCTCTCGACGTGACGGTGCCTCCCGGCGTCACGGTGCGCCCGGGCATCACCGCGCGCCGCCTTCCGCTGCCGCCGCCCCGTCCTCGCCGTCCCGGTCGTGGTCCCGCGCCGCCGTCTCCGTACCGGGCTTCGCGCCGTCCTTCGGCAGCCGCAGCACGAACACCGCGCCGCCGCCCGGCACATTGGCCGCGCTGATGTCACCGCCGTGGATATGCGCGTTCTCCATCGCGATCGACAGCCCCAGACCGCTGCCGTCCGACCGCGGCCGGGAGGCGCTCGCCTTGTAGAACCGGTCGAAGACATGCGGCAGGACGTCCTCGGGGATGCCCGGGCCGTGGTCGCGAACCTCGATCACAAGGGAGCCGCTTTCCGTACGCACCGAGACCCGCACCGGCGAACCGCCGTGCTTGAGGGCGTTGCCGATCAGATTCGCCATGATCACATCGAGCCGGCGCGGGTCGAGCCGCGCCATGATGCCCCGCTCCGCGTCCAGATCCACCGCGTCCAGCCAGGCCCGCGCGTCGATACAGGCCGTGACCTGGTCGGCGACATCGACATCGTCCAGCACGAGCCGGGCCGTACCCGCGTCAAAGCGGGTGACCTCCATCAGATTCTCCACCAGCACATTGAGCCGCCGGGTCTCGCTCACCACCAGCGTCACGGCGGGCGCGATCATCGGGTCGAGGCTGTCCGCCTCGTCCTCCAGGACCTCGGTCACGGCGGTCAGCGCGGTCAGCGGCGTCCGCAGCTCGTGCGACATGTCTGCGACGAAACGGCGGCTCGACTCCTCCCGCGCGCTCATGTCCGCGACCTTCTTCTGGAGCGACTCGGCGGCCTTGTTGAACGTACGCGACAGATCCGCCAGTTCGTCCGTCCCCGACACCCGCAGCCGGGTGTCGAGCTTGCCCTCCCCGAGCTGCCTCGCCGCCTCGCCGAGGCGCTGCACCGGCTTCAGTACGGTCGTGGCCGCGGCCTGAGCCAGCAGTGCCGAGCCGACCAGCGCGAGGGCGGTGGCGATGCCCAGCGACCAGGCCAGCGAGTTCAGATCCGCCCGCTCCTGGTCCAGGGACTTGAAGAGATAGCCGGTCGGACCGCCCCCGATGATCCGCGTACCGCCCACCAGATACGGCGTGCCGTCACGCTCGGTGCGCAGCCAGAACACGTGGTACGGGTAGGCGTTGCCGGAAGTGATCTTCTGCTTGTTGTTGACGGCCTGCTGGAGCGACTCCGGCACGTCGTCCAGGGTGAAGGTGTCCGGATCGGACACGCCGACCATCGGCTTGCCCTCGGCGCGCTCACCTATCAGCAGCACGCTGTACCCGGCGCTGCCGCCCGCCATCTGCTCCGCGGTGTCCTGCAGTTCGCTCTGGCTCGGCCACAGCGGCAGCTCGGCCGCGCGGTTCTGCATCTTCTGCTGGAAGTCGTTGAGGGCCGAGTCCTGCGTACGGGTCAGCACCGCCTCGCGGTTGAGCCAGTACGCGATCCCCGACGCGGAGACCGCGGCCGTCAGCGCCACCGCGCCGAAGACGACCACGAGCCGCAGCCGCAGACTGGTCCAGCGCAGCCCCGCGAGGATCGCCTTCTTCGCGGCGCTGCCGCGCGCCGCCGTGCCGGGCTCCGCCGTTCCGTCGTGCTGCGGGCCGACGGCCGGCCCGTCCACCGCGGGTGCCGCACTCACGAAGGCGCGTCCAGCCGGTATCCCACGCCCCGTACCGTACGGATCAGGGTCGGCGAGGACGGTACGTCCTCCACCTTCGCCCGCAGGCGCTGCACACAGGCGTCCACCAGCCGCGAGTCGCCCAGATAGTCGTGCTCCCACACCAGCCGCAGAAGCTGCTGCCGGGACAGCGCCTGGCCGGGGCGGCGGCTCAGCTCCAGCAGCAGCCGCAGCTCGGTCGGGGTGAGCTGGAGGTCCTCGCCGTTCTTGGTGACCGTCATCGCGGACCGGTCGATCACCAGACCGCCGAAGGTTGCCGAATCCGTGGACTCGCGCTCGCCGCGCCGCAGCACCGCGCGGATCCGCGCGTCCAGCACCCGGCCCTGCACCGGCTTCACCACATAGTCGTCGGCACCGGACTCCAGACCGACCACCACGTCGATGTCGTCGCTGCGCGCGGTCAGCAGGATGATCGGCAACTGGTCGGTGCGCCTGATGCGCCGGCACACCTCGAAGCCGTCGATCCCCGGCAGCATCACATCCAGCACGATCAGATCCGGCCGCTGCTCGCGCAGCAGTTTCAGGCCGTCCTCTCCCGTCGCCGCGGTGGCCACCCGGTGGCCCTGGCGCGACAGCGAGAGTTCGAGGGCCGTGCGGATGGCGTCGTCGTCCTCGATCAGCAACAGGAAAGGCACGGGGCTCATTGTGTCCCATGGGGGGCCGCAGTTCGACCGTCGGAGCGCTCCCATGCTTGCCAACACTGCCCACCCGCGGTCCTTCCGCTGTCCCTCCGCACTGTGCGCGCAAGCACCGGTGCCCCCTGTGACAGGCCTGTGACAGTCGGCGGACAGCGCCATGAAACTGCCCCGGCAAGCTTTTCGGCACAGGGGAAATCAAGACAGCAAAGACAGTGAGCAACTCCACATGACGGGGGGCGCGGGATGAACGCACTGCACGGCACGGCCTCGAACGCGGTGGTCACGCGTCTTCATGACGTCACATGGAGCGCCGAGAAGTCCGGCGCCGTGAACGGGCGGGGGTGCGTTCGCGGCGCCGGGCGTCAGCACAAGCCGTCGTACATGACGGTGGTTGACGCGGACCGGGCGGCCGACGGGGGAGCGGGGGCAACCGGGGCGGCCGCCACGTACGGGGAGGCATCGGGGGAGCGGACGCTCCCGGCGCGGACGGCGGACGCCGAAGCGGCGTTCACCGCCTACGTCCAGGAGCGCCGCGCCTCCCTGTACGCCACCGCGTACCACCTCACCGG
>NZ_LATD01000416.1 GCF_000981895.1 Streptomyces odonnellii
CGAACTGGGCTCCCAGGAACGGGAGTCCGGGCAGCACCAGCCCGGCCGTCGTGGCGATCGCGAACAGCGGCGCCCTCCGCATCACCAGCGCCGCCGACAGGCCGCACCCGGCCCCCTCCGCCCGGGCGGAGGGACGCCGGCCCCGGCGCACCAGCCGCCGCAGATCCAGGGAGTTGACTCGGTGCCCCAGCAGTATCAGCGCGGCCGGCAGCAGTATCAGCGCGGCTGCCGCGGCCAGCACCACCACCGCTATCCCGGCATAGGCGAAGGAACGGAGGAAGTACTGCGGGAAGACCAGCATCGCGGCCAGCGACACCGCGACGGTCAGCGCCGAGAACAGCACCGTGCGCCCCGCGGTGCGCAGTGTGGCGCTCACGGCATCGCGCACCTCGGCGCCTTCGGCCAACTCCTCACGGAACCGGCGGACGATGAACAGCGCATAGTCGATGGCCAGTCCGAGCCCGAGAGCCGTGGTGAGGTTCTGCGCGAAGACCGAGACATCGGTGAACTCGGTGATGCCGCGCAGCACCGCGTTCGTCCCCAGGATGGCGACGATGCCGACGCCGAGCGGCAGCAGCGCGGCGACCGCGCTGCCGAACACCATCACCAGCAGCACCAGCGTGACCGGCAGGGCGATCAGCTCGGCCCTCATCAGGTCTTCCTGGATGATGCTCTGCATCTCGTGCCGCACGGCGACGGGCCCGCCGACCGAGACCTCCAACGGCCCGTGCTTGCCGCGGAATTCGGGGGCTATCCGGTCCAGGATCCCTGCGGCGGTCTTCTCGTCGCCCTCGATCCGGGCCGCGATCAGCGCCTCCCGCCCGTCCTCGGCGCGCAGCGCGGGCGCGCCCGTACCCCAGTAGGAGCCGACGCCGGTGATGCCCTTCTCGGCCGCCAGCCGGTCGGTGAGCCGCTTCGCCTCGGCTGCCACGGCGGGATCGTCCACGCCCCGGCTGCCGCTGTCGACCAGGAGCAGCAGATTCGGCTCGGAGGCGGGGAACTCCCGCTCCAGCGCCTTGGTCGCATAGGTCGACTCGGCGTCCGGGTCCTCCCATCCACCGCTGCCCATCCGGTCGGCGACCCCGCTCCCGGCGAACACCGCCAGGGCCGTGATCACCAGCGCGACCAGCAGGGAGAGCCTGGGCCGCGCGGTGACGAACCGGGTCCAGCCCCCGACACGAGGGCCGGTGTTGACTTCGGACATGGTGCGGTGTCCCCTTCACCGTGACCCGTGGCACGGGTCAGCCATTGCCATAGACTGGCAAACACGAGTCATCGCTCGCATTAATCAAGAATGCGAGCGACCACTCGCGTTTGTCAACTGATCCAGGAAAGCCGGGGATATCCATGCCGGAGCCGAAGAGCGACGCCACGGAGGCGGGGAAACCACGCCGGCGGCAGGCCCGCGGCGAGCGCCGCATCGCCCAGCTCCTCGAAGCCGCGGCCCACGTCTTCTGCACCACCGGCTACGCCGCGGCGAGCACCAACTCCATCGCCCGGGAGGCCGGCGTCTCCCCGGGCACGCTGTACCAGTTCTTCCCGAACAAGGAGGCCATCGCGGTCGAGCTGGGCGACCAGCTCCTGGCCCGCTGGCGCGCGTCGTACGGGCAGGCATTCGTCCCCGCCCATTTCGAACTGCCCCTGGACCAGCTCCTGGACGCCGTTCTCGACCCGCTGATCCAGTTCAACTACGAGAATCCGGCCTTCTCCGCGCTGATGCACGGCCCCGACATTCCCGGCCGTATCGCCCGGGACCACGACGCCCTGCACTCCTCGATGCTCACCCGGGTCGAGGAGATACTGGCCGGCTATCTCCCCGCGGCACCGGAGCCCGACATCACCCGCATCGCACAGACGACCTTCGTCATCTTCAAGTCCGGCCTGGATCTGGTCCTCGCCGCGGAGCCGGACCAGCGGGAGGCCTACACCGCGGAGCTGAAGACGGTTCTCTTCCGCTACCTGGAACCGCTGGTCGGAGACCGCTGACGGAGCGCCGGTGAATGGCACGGGGCAGGCGTTCACCTTCATACCCCCTAGGGGTATGATTCATCGGCGCGACCGTCGGCATCCCCGAAAACCCGATAAGGAGAACGCCATGACCACCGAGGCGAAGACCGAGCCCGCCGGAACCACCGGCTCCTGCTGCTCGCCCACCGGCTCCTGCCACGACGGCGGGCCCGCCGACCGGACCGGCGGGATCACCACGGTCTACCAGGTGACGGGCATGACCTGCGGCCACTGCGAGGGCGCCGTCTCCAGCGAGATCTCCGGGATCGAGGGTGTCGTCTCCGTAGCGGCGTCGGCCACCACCGGACAGGTGACTGTGGTATCCAGGACCCCGCTCGACGAGGACGCCGTCCGCACCGCCGTCGACGAGGCGGGGTACGAACTGGCCGGTCAAGCCTGAATTCCGCCCTTCAGGACGCCCAACGCCCCGGCTCCTCAGGGGTTACGAAATCTTTGCATCGATGGTCCTTCACATGAGCCACAGGACCTTCACAAAGAGATCTAGATCACATAGATTGAGGGGTAACCATCCGGGGGGCTCGCGAGTCTAAGAGGACAATGCCAGAGAACGTCTTGGGGGACGTTCGAAGGGATGTCAGAGATGTCTTGGGGGACATCTAGGACAAGCGATTGACCGGGGCACGTGCATTGGGGAGCTTTGAGCGGCCCTCCCGTACGTACCCCGGTCAGACCGCGCGAGCAAGCCGCTGCTGGTTACGGCAGACGCCCGGCCCGGATCCCGTGGGGGGAATCCGCTCCGGGGATATGGAAAGCGCCCCGCTCGCCGACCCGTGGGGGGATCGGCAGCGGGGCGCTTTTCGCTCCGTACGCATGGCGCGAGGCGCTCCGTACCGGCCGTACGACAGGTGCCGTACGGCGCGGGACGGCCGCGTCAGCGGGTTTCGACGTCAGCGGGCCTCGACCGGGACGAAGTCACGCAGGACCTCGCCGGTGTAGATCTGGCGCGGACGGCCGATGCGCGAGCCCGGCTCCTTGATCATCTCGTGCCACTGGGCGATCCAGCCGGGCAGGCGGCCGAGCGCGAACAGCACGGTGAACATCTCGGTCGGGAAGCCCATGGCCCGGTAGATCAGACCGGTGTAGAAGTCCACGTTCGGGTAGAGCTTGCGGGAGACGAAGTAGTCGTCGGCCAGCGCGTGCTCTTCGAGCTTGAGCGCGATGTCGAGGAGTTCGTCGGACTTGCCGAGCGCCGAGAGGACATCGTGCGCCGCCGCCTTGATGATCTTCGCCCGGGGGTCGAAGTTCTTGTAGACGCGGTGCCCGAAGCCCATGAGCTTCACGCCGTCTTCCCGGTTCTTGACCTTGCGGATGAAGCTGTCGACATCGCCGCCGGAGGCCTGGATGCCTTCGAGCATCTCCAGCACCGACTGGTTGGCGCCGCCGTGCAGCGGGCCCCACAGGGCGCTGATGCCGGCCGAGATCGAGGCGAACATGTTCGCCTGCGAGGAACCGACGAGGCGCACGGTGGAGGTCGAACAGTTCTGCTCGTGGTCCGCGTGCAGGATCAGCAGCTTGTCGAGCGCCGAGACCACCACCGGGTCCGGCACATACTCCTGGGCCGGGACCGAGAAGGTCATCCGCAGGAAGTTCTCGACGTACCCGAGGTCATTGCGCGGGTAGACGAAGGGATGGCCGATCGACTTCTTGTACGCGTACGCGGCGATGGTCGGCAGCTTGGCGAGCAGCCGGATCGTGGAGAGGTGGCGCTGCTTGTCGTCGAACGGGTTGTGGCTGTCCTGGTAGAACGTGGACAGCGCGCTGACCACGGAGGACAGCATCGCCATGGGGTGGGCGTCGCGCGGGAATCCGTCGTAGAAGCGCTTGACGTCCTCGTGCAGCAGCGTGTGCTGCGTGACCTCGTTCTTGAACGCGGCGAGCTCGTCGACCGTCGGCAGTTCGCCGTTGATCAGCAGATACGCCACCTCGACGAAGCTGGACCGCTCGGCGAGCTGCTCGATGGGATAGCCGCGGTAGCGGAGGATGCCCTGTTCGCCGTCGAGGTAGGTGATGGCGGACTTGTAGGCTGCGGTATTGCCGTAGCCGCTGTCCAGGGTGACCAGGCCGGTCTGGGACCGGAGCTTCCCGATGTCGAAGCCTTCGTCGCCGACGGTGCTGTTGATCACCGGGTAGGTGTACTCGCCGTCGCCGTACCGCAGTACTACCGCGTTGTCGCGTTTCTCGCTCACGTCATCCCTCACCGACGTAGTGCCTCTTCTTCGAGGTGCCCTGACTGTCTCTACCATCCCCCATTTGGCTCAGGAGAGTGCACTCGGGGTCGGCCATTCGGCCTTTTGGCGGCACTCAGTGCCGCCGGGGTGCTCATCCTGCCCCCTTCGCCCTGGTTGTGGAAGTCCCCATGAGGGTCCCCGCGAGCCGGTGGTCGAGCGCGGTGAAGCGTCTGCCTGCCGAGACCGTCCGTACCGCCTGCCCTATGGCCTTGCGGGAACCGACCAGCACCACCAGCTTCTTGGCGCGTGTGACGGCCGTATAGAGCAGATTGCGCTGGAGCATCATCCAGGCACCAGTGGTGACCGGGATGACCACGGCCGGATACTCGCTGCCCTGCGAGCGGTGGATCGTGACGGCGTACGCGTGCGCCAGCTCGTCCAGTTCGTCGAAGTCGTACGGCACCTCCTCGTCCTCGTCCGTCAGCACCGTCAGGCGCTGATCGTCCAGGTTGAGCGAGGTGACCACGCCAACGGTGCCGTTGAAGACCCCGTTCTCCCCCTTCTCATAATTGTTGCGAATCTGGGTGACTTTGTCGCCGACACGGAAGACCCGGCCGCCCACCCGCTTCTCGGGCAGATCCGGTCTAGCGGGGGTGATGGCCTGCTGGAGCAGACCGTTGAGCGCGCCCGCGCCGGCCGGGCCCCGGTGCATCGGCGCCAGGACCTGGACATCGCGCCGGGGATCGAGCCCGAACTTGGCGGGAATACGGCGGGCCGCGACATCGACCGTGACCCGGCCCGCGTCCTCCGTCTCGTCCTCGACGAAGAGAAAGAAGTCCGAGAGGCCCTGGGTGATGGGCTGCACCCCGGAATTGATGCGGTGGGCATTGGTGACGACACCGGACTGCTGGGCCTGCCGGAAGATCCGGGTCAGCCGGACCTTCGGCACCGGACCGCCCTCGGCCAGCAGATCCCGCAGGACCTCGCCCGCCCCGACCGAGGGGAGCTGGTCCACATCCCCGACCAGCAGCAGATGCGCGCCCGGCGCCACCGCCTTGACCAGCTTGTTGGCCAGCAGCAGATCGAGCATCGAGGCCTCGTCGACCACCACCAGATCGGCGTCGAGCGGCCGGTCCCGGTCATACGCCGCGTCCCCGCCCGGCTTCAGCTCCAGCAGCCGGTGCACCGTGGACGCCTCGGCGCCGGTCAGCTCCGCGAGCCGCTTGGCCGCCCGCCCGGTGGGCGCCGCCAGCACCACCTTGGCCTTCTTGGCCCGCGCCAGCTCGACGATCGAGCGGACCGTGAAGGACTTGCCGCAGCCGGGACCGCCCGTCAGGACGGCGACCTTCTCGGTGAGCGCCAGCCGGACCGCCTGCCGCTGCTCGGGGGCCAGCTCCGCGCCCGTACGGCCCGCCAGCCACGTCAGCGCCTTCTCCCAGGCCACGTCGCGGAAGGCCGGCATCCGGTCCTCTCCGGTGCGCAGCAGCCGCAGCAACTGGGCGGACAGGGACAGCTCCGCGCGGTGGAACGGGACCAGATAGACCGCGGTGACCGGCTCGCCGCCGTCCGGTCCCGGCACCGTCTCCCGTACGACCCCCTCGTCCTCCCCCGCCAGCTCGGCCAGGCACTCGATGACCAGCCCCGTGTCGACGGCGAGCAGCTTCACCGCGTCCGAGATGAGCTGCTCCTCGGGCAGGAAGCAGTGCCCCTGCTCGGTCGACTGGGACAGGGCGTACTGCAGGCCCGCCTTGACCCTCTCAGGGCTGTCGTGCGGAATGCCCACGGCCTGGGCGATCCGGTCGGCGGTGAGGAAGCCGATGCCCCAGACATCGGCCGCCAAGCGATACGGCTCGTTCCTGACGACCGAGATGGAGGCGTCCCCGTACTTCTTGTAGATGCGGACGGCGATGGAGGTGGAGACTCCGACGCCCTGCAGAAAGACCATCACCTCCTTGATGGCCTTCTGCTCCTCCCAGGCCGCGGCGATCCGCTTCGTACGCTTCGGACCGAGGCCCGGCACCTCGATCAGCTTCTTGGGCTCCTGCTCGATGATGTCGAGGGTGTCGAGGCCGAAGTGCTCGACTATCCGGTCGGCGAACACCGGGCCGATGCCCTTGATCAGACCGGAGCCCAGATAGCGGCGGATGCCCTGGATGGTGGCCGGCAGGATCGTTGTGTAGTTGTCCACCGTGAACTGCTTGCCGTACTGCGGGTGCGAGGCCCAGCGGCCCTCCATGCGCAGGGACTCGCCCGGCTGCGCGCCGAGCAGCGCGCCGACCACGGTGAGCAGATCGCCGCCGCGGCCCGTGTCGACGCGCGCGACCGTGTAGCCGTTCTCCTCATTGGCGTAGGTGATCCGCTCAAGAACGGCTTCGAGCACCGCTGGACTGGACATGCCCCGACGCTACCGCCCGGCTCCGACATCACCGCGGGCCTGTGGACAACTCCGGCCCGCGCCAGTGGTTCCTGGAATCACCGGGACTACAAGGGGCCCGGTCCGATTGACCGGGCCCCGCGCGCTCCCCCTGTCATCAGGGCCTTCCGATCCCCCCGGATCCCTTCCCCCGAAGGCCCTGATGACGAGTACGACTCATGTCACCCGGAAAGGGTTGCACGGTTTCGCAGAGTGATTTCAGCGCACGTGCCGGACGTACCGGTCGATGACCTCCGCGAGCACCTCCACGCCGTCCCGAGCCCACAGTCCGTCGTTGAACAGCTCCACCTCGGCCGGGCCCGCGTAGCCCGCCGCGTCGACCCGTTCCCGCCAGGCGCGCAGGTCGATCGCGCCGTCCCCGAGCTGGCCGCGCCCGTTCAGCACCCCTGCGGGGAGCGGGGTCGTCCAGTCGGCGAGCTGGAAGGAGAAGATCCGGTCGGCGGCCCGGGCGACAGCCGCGGGGGCCCGGTCGTCCCACCAGATGTGGTACGTGTCCACGACCACCCCGACCTGGTCGGCCGGGAAGCGTTCTGCCAGTTCGAGGGCCTGGTCGAGGGTGGAGACCACACAGCGGTCGGCCGCGAACATCGGATGCAGGGGCTCGATCGCGAGCCGGACGCCCCGCTCCGCCGCGTACGGCGCCAGCTCGGCCAGCGCGTCGGCGATCCGTTCCCGTGCCGCGCACAGGTCACGGCTGTCCTCCGGAAGCCCGCCGCAGACCATGACAAGGGTGTCCGTGCGCAGGGCTGCCGCCTCGTCGATCGCGGCGCGGTTGTCGGCGAGCGCCTGGGCGCGCCGGGCCGGTTCGGTCGCGGTGAGGAAGCCGCCCCGGCAGAGCGTGGTGACGGTGAGCCCGGCGTCCTGTACGAGCCTGGCGGCGGCCTCGACTCCGTACGCCCTGACCGGTTCACGCCACAGGCCGACAGCGGGCACACCGAGGCGTACGCACGCTTCGGTCAGTTCGGGAAGTGTGAGTTGTTTGACCGTCATCTGGTTGACGCTGAAGCGGGTCAGGGCGCTCTCGCCCGACAAGCCGGTCATTGGTGTACTCCGTACACGTACAGCAGCGATTTCATCCGGGCCTCGGCCAGTGCCGGATCGGGGAACAGCCCGAGTCCGTCGGCCAGTTCGTAGGCGCGCGCGAGATGCGGCAGTGACCGGGCCGACTGGAGGCCGCCGACCATGGCGAAGTGGCTCTGGTGGCCGGCCAGCCAAGCCAGCAGAACCACGCCCGTCTTGTAGAAGCGGGTAGGTGTCCGGAACAGATGGCGGGCCAGCTCGACAGTGGGGTCCAGAAGCTCTCTGAAGCCCTTCGTGTCGCCCGTGTCGAGGGCGCGGACGGCTTGCGCGGCCAGTGGCCCCAGCGGGTCGAAGATGCCGAGGAGGGCATGGCTGAAGCCCTGTTCGTCGCCCTCGATCAGCTCCGGGTAGTGGAAGTCGTCGCCCGTGTAGCAGCGCACGCCCTCCGGAAGGCGGCGGCGCAGCTCGATCTCGCGGCCGGCGTCCAGCAGGGAGATCTTCACCCCGTCGACCTTGTCGGGGTGTTCGGCGACGACCTGGAGGAAGGTCTCCGTGGCCGCGTCGAGGTCCGGGCTGCCCCAGTAGCCCTCCAGAGCGGGGTCGAACATCGGGCCGAGCCAGTGCAGTACGACCGGTCCTGCGGCCTGCCTCAAAAGAGGGGCGTACACACCGAGATAGTCATCGGGGGTCCGCGCGGCCGCCGCAAGGGCCCGTGAGGCCATCAGGATGGCCTGAGCGCCGCTCTCCTCGACGAGCGCGAGCTGTTCCTCGTACGCCCTGCGTACGGCGTCCAGGGGGGCGGTTCCCGGCGGCAGTTGATCGGTGCCCGCCCCGCAGGCGATCCGGCCGCCGGCCGCCTTCGCCTCGGCGGCGGAGCGGCGGATCAGCTCGGCGGCGCCCGCCCAGTCCAGGCCCATGCCGCGCTGCGCGGTGTCCATGGCCTCGGCGACCGCCAGTCCGTGCGACCACAAGTGGCGGCGGAACGCGAGCGTGGCGTCCCAGTCGACGGCGGCGGGCGCTCCGGGGGCGGTGTCGGCGTACGGGTCGGCGACGACATGAGCCGCGGCGAAGACCGTACGGGACGCGAGCGGCGCCCGTCCGCCTAGTGCGCCTCCTACTGAAGCCCGTCCGGCGGCGAAGGACGCGTTGAAGGAGGCGGGCTCCTGGCGTGGTGTGTACGGACGGGTTCCGCCGTCGGCGGAGGGCAGGAGCAGGGTCACAGCGTCAACTCCGGTACGTCCAGACGGCATCCCTCTGCCGACGACCGCAGCCCGAGTTCGGCGAGCTGCACACCTCGCGCGCCCGCGAGGAGGTCCCAGTGGTAGGGCTCGTCGAGCGCGACATGGCGCAGGAAGAGCTCCCACTGTGCCTTGAAGCCGTTCTCGAACTCGGTGTTGTCCGGGACTTCCTGCCACTGCTCCCGGAAGGGCTCCGTGACGGGCAGATCAGGGTTCCAGACCGGCTTGGGGGTGGTGCTCCGGTGCTGGACACGGCAGCGGCGCAGACCCGCCACGGCCGAGCCGTGGGTGCCGTCGACCTGGAACTCGACCAGTTCGTCGCGGTTGACCCGGACCGTCCAGGAGGAGTTGATCTGCGCGACCGCGCCGCCGTCCAGCTCGAAGATCCCGTACGCCGCGTCGTCCGCGGTCGCGGCGTACGGCTTGCCCTGCTCGTCCCAGCGCTGCGGAAGGTGTGTGGTGATGTGCGCCTGGACGCTGGTGACCCGGCCGAACAGTTCGTGCAGGACGTACTCCCAGTGCGGGAACATGTCGACGGTGATGCCGCCGCCGTCCTCGGCGCGGTAGTTCCAGGAGGGTCGCTGCGCCTGCTGCCAGTCGCCCTCGAACACCCAGTAGCCGAACTCGCCGCGCACGGACAGGACCTCACCGAAGAAGCCCCCGTCGACCAGGCGCTTCAGCTTGAGCAGCCCCGGCAGGAAGATCTTGTCCTGGACGACGCCGTGCTTGATTCCGGCGGTCCTGGCGAGCCGGGCGAGTTCAAGGGCGTCGTCGAGGCCGGTCGCGGTGGGCTTCTCCGCGTAGAGGTGCTTGCCCGCGGCGATCGCCTTCTTGAGGGCTTCGACGCGGGCGGAGGTGACCTGGGCGTCGAAGTAGATGTCGACCGTGGGGTCGGCCAGCACGGTGTCGAGGTCGGTGGACCACTCGGTGAGTCCGTGCCGTTCCGCGATCTCCTTGAGGGCGTGTTCACGGCGGCCGACAAGGACGGGTTCCGGCCACAGCACATCGCCGTCGCCGAGGTCGAGTCCGCCCTGCTCGCGGATCGCGAGGACGGAACGGATCAGATGCTGCCGGTATCCCATGCGCCCCGTGACGCCGTTCATGGCGATCCGCACTGTCCTGCGTGTCACGAAGTTCCCTCCATACCACCGTAGCAAGCGCTTTCTATGAAGTAGAAAGCTAGCCTGCGACAGCGGCCGGTACAAGAGCCCGCCCCGATCTCCCGCGCAGGCCTTCGGAGATCACCCTCGTACCCCTCGGAGGAAGCAGATGACAGTCACCCTGGCGGATGTGGCGGCCCGCGCCCGGGTGTCGCCCGCCACCGTCTCCCGTGTACTGAACGGCAACTACCCGGTGGCCGCCGCCACTCGGGAGCGTGTGCTGCGGGCGGTGGACGAGCTGGACTACGTGCTGAACGGGCCCGCCAGTTCGCTTGCCGCCGCGACGTCCGACCTGGTGGGCATCCTGGTGAACGACATCGCCGACCCGTTCTTCGGGATCATGGCCGGGGCCGCCCAGACCGAGATCGGCGGCCAGGAAGGGACCGGCAGGGCGGGTGGCGAGAAACTCGCGATCGTCTGCAACACGGGCGGCTCACCCGAGCGCGAGCTGACCTATCTGACCCTGCTCCAGCGCCAGCGGGCCGCGGCCGTCATCCTGACCGGCGGGGCTCTCGAAGACCCGCGGCACACCGCCGCGATGACCTCGAAGCTGGCCAGACTCGCGGACGCCGGGACGCGCGTGGTGCTGTGCGGGCGCCCGCCGCTGGCGGACAGCGACGCGATCGTGGCGGCGCTGGCCTTCGACAACCGGGGCGGCGGACGGCGGCTGACGGAACATCTGCTGGCGCTGGGGCACCGGAAGATCGGCTATGTCGCGGGGCCCCTGGAACGTACGACGACTCGGCACCGGCTGGAGGGGCACTGGGCGGCGATGGCGGCGGCGGGGCCGGCCGGGGGATGGCCGGCCGGCGGGACGGACGAGGAGCGCGAGCGGCTGACGGTGCACGGTCCGTACACCCGGCGCTCGGGATACGAGGCGACGCTGGAACTGCTGCGCCGCGCGCCGGATCTGACGGCCGTGGTCGCCGCCAATGACACGGTGGCGCTGGGGGCGTGCGCGGCGGTGCGCGAGCAAGGGCTGCGCATTCCGCAGGACGTATCGGTGGCGGGCTTCGACGACCTGCCGTTCGCGGTGGACGCGGTGCCCGCGCTGACGACCGTACGGCT
>NZ_LATD01000417.1 GCF_000981895.1 Streptomyces odonnellii
GCTGCGTGGCACCCCCGCCCCCACCGTCTCGCGGGCGGGCCGGCCACGCAGCAGCCCCGCCGCCATCACCGCACCCGCCGAGCCGAGCGCCAGGGGCAGGGTGGTCCTGGTGATCCGCGCGAGCCGGTGTTCGACGCCCACCGCCGGCCGGGCGCCCCGGCCCGCCATGGCACCGCGCCCGGCCTCGGTGGCCGCGCCGGTCGCCACGACGACGGCCCGGGCCCGCCCGGCGGCCACGGTGGTGCCCTCGTACAGCATGGACGTACGGTCCGCCAGTTCCGCGGCGAGCACCGGGCGTACGGCCTTGGCCACCGGCATGGACTCGCCGGTCAGCGCCGACTCGTCGGCCTCCAGGCCATGGCTTTCCAGCAACCGGCAGTCGGCGGGGACGACATCGCCGGAGCCGACCGTGACGACATCCCCGACCACCAGTTCCTCGGCCGGTACACCCCGCGCCTCGCCGTCCCGTACCACCCGGGCCCGTACGGCCGACCGCTGGTGCAGGCGGCGCACCGCCCGGTCGGTCATATGGCGCTGGGTGCCGCCGATGAGGCCGGAGAGACCGGTCACCGCGAGAACGATGACCGCGTCGAGGACCCCGCCGACCGCCGCCGACAGCGCCGCGCCGCCCACCAGAACGGGCGTGAGCGGATTGGCCAGTTCGGTGACGACGGCGCGGGGGAGCGAAGGGGGCTGAGCCGCGTGGTCGCCGGACCGCGAGGCACGGACGTCGGCCTGACGCTGTGTCAGGCCATCCTCCGCGCCGTCCGTTCTGGCCAGCACGGTCTCCGGAGGCATCGCGTGCCAGGGCTGCCGGGAAGCCCCGTGCACCGGCGGGCGGCGCAGGAGTTCGGCCGCGGACCAGGCGCCGTACGCGATGCCGAGCCCGGCGGCCCAGTTGACGGCCGACAGGCTGAGCGCCCCCGGTTGTCCGGACCGTCCGGCCAGGGTCATGGTGCTGCCCAGGCCCGCGGCGCCCTTGGCCAGCCACACCCCGCGGCGGGCGACCCGGCGGGCGACCCCGCAGGCCTCGACCACGATCACGGCCCCGCCGGGATCCGCGGTGTAGAGGTGGGCGCCCCAGGCGGGACGGCCCTCCGAACCGGCGATGCCCACCCCGACGTCCGCGGCGTCCAGGGCCTCCCGGTTCCGGGACACCACCAGCACTCCGGTGCCGTCGGCCTGCAGTTCGCGCACGGACGCGGCCAGCCTCTCGCCGCCGCGTACGGTGCCGTCGGTGCCGGGCACGACGGCCGGGGCGTGGCCGTCCGCCGCCAGCACCCGCAGTCCGGCCCGCCGCGCGGCGCCCACCAGCCGCTCGGCGGCCTCGTGCACCTCCGGTACGGTGCTGATCACCGCCATCAACCGGTCGCCCCGCGCCAGGCCCAGCACATGCGCGGCACCCTCACGCTCCAGACGCGCCCGCGCCCGGGCTCCCGTACGGCCGCGCAGGCTGAGCCGGTCCAACGGGCCGAGGAACCACTCGGGGCCCGGGGCCGAGCCGGAAGCGGAGGACGGCCCCGGGGCGGAGGACTCCCCCGGAGCCTTTTCCTGTGCTCGTACGGACGGCTCCTCCGCGCCCCCGCCCGCGCCCCGCTCCTGATCCGCGCTCCCGGCCCGCTCCTGATC
>NZ_LATD01000418.1 GCF_000981895.1 Streptomyces odonnellii
TGCATCCCCTCACTCCGACCAGCCCACAGCCGACGAACAGGCCGCCGAAACCCGCCACACCCAAGCCCAGGACAAACAGCAAACCCTGCAAGACCAACTGCGAGACCTTGCCGAACAGGCCGCCACCGCCCGAGGCGAAGCCGGCGGAGACACTCCCCTGGCCGATTTGACCGCCGACCACGCCACGCTCCAGGAACACCTGACAGAAGCACTCGACCGCGCTGGCGACACCGGTCCTGCAAGCGAGGAACTCGCCGCCCTGGAGCGGCAGCACGCCCAGACCGACAGCACCCGCACCGACGCCGCCAGCCGAATGGCTGCCGCCGACGCCGGCTACGACCGCCTTGCCGCCCAAACCCAGGACCTCGACCAGAAACTCGCCACTGCCCGCGCTGACGCCCCCACCCTCACCCAGCGCATCACACAACTCACCCAGGCAGCTGACCGCATCACCACCGCAGCCGAACGTGCCAACGCCACGGCCCGCACAGCCAAGGAACACCAGCAGACGGCCGAACAAGCAGAAGACGCCGCCCGCACAGCCGGATTCGACTCCCTCGACACCGCCGCACAAGCCCTGCTGCCCGACGACGCAATCCACACTCTGGAAGAAGAAATCAACCAGTGGCGCGAACAACGCGCAGCCGCCACCGCCCGCCTCCAGGAACCTGCCCTCGCCCTAGCAGCAGATCTGCCACCCGCCAACCTCGAGCAAGCCACCGCACAACTCGACGCCGCCACCACCCACTACACCCACGCCGCCACCAGAGCCGCGCACACCACCAAACGCACCCGCGCACTCGCAGCCCTCCTCGCCCAGCTCACCACCCACATCCAGCGCCTCGAGCCTCTCGAACACGCTTACCGCACCGTTGACCACCTCCACGGCCTGATCAACGGCACCTCGCCAAGCAACCAGCTCCGCGTGCAGCTCGAGGCATATGTCCTGGCCGCCCGCCTCGAAGAAGTCGTCGCCGCAGCCAACACACGCCTCACCCGCATGTCAGAACACCGCTACACCCTGGTCCACTCCGACGGCCGGGCCTCCCACGGCGCCCGCTCCGGCCTCGGCCTGAAGATCACCGACGCCTGGACCGGAAAAGACCGCGACACCGACACCCTCTCCGGCGGCGAGTCCTTCTTCGCCTCCCTCTCCCTGGCTCTGGGCCTGGCCGACGTCGTCACCGCCGAATCAGGCGGACAAGCCCTCGACACCCTCTTCATCGACGAAGGATTCGGCACCCTCGACGAGGACACCCTCCACCACGTCCTCGACGTCCTCGACTCCCCGCGCGCCCACGACCGAACAGTCGGCGTCATCAGCCACGTCCCCGAACTACGCCGACGCATCACCCACCGGCTCCACGTCCGCAAAACCACCACCGGTTCCACCCTCATCCAGCTGACCGAAGCAGCACAATGAACCCGACCGCCCGGTACAAGAATGACACCGACCTACCCCACAGCCATCCCGCCGCCCCCGTGAGAGCGCACCCCCATGACC
>NZ_LATD01000419.1 GCF_000981895.1 Streptomyces odonnellii
CCCGGATCAGGTCGAACCCGTACACCATTCCCCTGGACGCAACCCGGACGGAATGACCTGCGCCCTGTCCCGCCAGCAGGGACACCCCGGACCATACTTTCGAAGGCGCCCGAAGCGTCCCAACTCGCTGGCAACTGACCTGGGGCCGCATCTTGCACCCGCCGGATGCCCCATACGCCCTATCCACCCCTTATCGACAGGACAGGATGGACGATACGAGCGGTATATCTCCGCACCGTCACCCACCCACACGGCCCGAATTCGACCCGGATTCGACCCGGCCAGTTTGTTCAGCGAGAAAACATGGCCTCTGACCTGCGGAAACGTGGAGCGGCAGACGAGTCGGGCTGTACGCCGGGTTCTGTTCGCCCGGTGCCTTGCGGCGGCCGGGGAGACGGCCATCCATCTAGGGCCGGCGTTGCCGTCGGCCTCGTGCGGTCTACCCGCGGACTCGGGCGGGCAGCCCTCGGACGTCCGCGCAGGAGCACCCCGGAAGGTGCTCCCTCTTGACCTTGCTCCGGGTGGGGTTTACCTAGCTGCCCAGGTCACCCTGGGCACTGGTGGTCTCTTACACCACCGTTTCACCCTTACCAGGGACCGAGATCCCTGGCGGTCTGTTTTCTGTGGCACTGTCCCGCGGGTCACCCCGGGTGGGCGTTACCCACCACCCTGCCGTGTGGAGCCCGGACGTTCCTCGGGAAGCCCCCTGGGGGCTTCACGCGGCCGTCCGCCCGGCTCGTCTGCCGTAATGGTCATGGTACCCGCCGGAGCCGGGCCCGATCACCTCGGCGGGTGTCGCCTACCCTGGCGCAGGCTGCCGTCCCCGTATCCCCTGAGGAGAAGTCACGTGCTCGTGCTGTTGCCGCCGTCGGAAGGCAAGGCCCCTTCCGGGCGCGGTGCTTCGCTGAGGCTCGAATCCCTGTCCCTGCCCGGGCTCGCCCCGGCCAGGGCCGCCGTGCTCGACGGGCTGGTCGAGCTGTGCGCGGGTGACGAGGAGAAGGCACGCGAGGTGCTCGGGCTGAGTGAGGGGCTGCGGGGCGAGGTCGCGAAAAACGCGGAGCTGCGGACCGCCGGTACGCGGCCGGCCGGGGAGATCTACACCGGGGTGCTGTACGACGCGCTGGGCCTGGCCACCCTCGACACCGCCGCGCGCCGCAGGGCCGGGAAGTCGCTGCTGGTGTTCTCCGGGCTCTGGGGTGCGGTACGGATCGGTGACCGCATCCCCCCGTACCGCTGCGCGATGGGGGTCCGGCTGCCCGGGCTCGGCGCGCTGGGCCCGTACTGGCGCGGGCCGATGGAGACCGTACTGCCCGAGGCGGCGGGCGGCGGGATGGTGCTCGACCTGCGGTCGTCCGCGTACGCGGCGGCCTGGCGGCCGACCGGCGAACTGGCCGCGCGTACGGCGACCGTACGCGTCCTCCACTCGCAGACCGACCCGGTGACCGGCGCCGAGAAGCGGTCCGTGGTGAGCCACTTCAACAAGGCGACGAAGGGCCGGATCGTACGGGATCTGCTGACGGCCGGCGCCCGGCCGAAGAATCCCGCCGCACTGGTGGAAACGCTCCGGGACCTCGGCCATACGGTCGAGGCGACGGGTCCGGGAAGGGCCGGACGGACCTGGGCCCTGGATGTGGTCGTCACGGAGATCCACTGAGCGCATTGACGCGTTGCAGCATACGCAACGGTCATTGCGGAGGGTAGTGGGCCCGGGGCAGGATGACGCCATGACCTCCGTGCTCGACCTCGCCCCCGTCGTCCCCGTTGTCGTCCTCGACGACGCCGCCGACGCCGTACCCCTCGCCCGCGCCCTGGTCAACGGCGGGCTGCCCGCGATCGAGGTGACCCTGCGGACCCCCGCCGCGCTGGACGCGATCCGCGCGATCGCGGCCGGGGTGCCGGACGCGGTGGTCGGCGCGGGTACGGTCCTCACGGCCGCGGCCGTGACCGACGCCGTGACGGCGGGCGCGCGTTTCCTGGTCAGCCCCGGGTGGACGGACACGCTGCTCAACGCGCTGCGGGACTCCGGAGTGCCGTTCCTGCCGGGGGTCTCGACCGTCTCGGAGGTGGTGGCGCTGCTGGAGCGCGGGGTGACGGAGATGAAGTTCTTCCCTGCGGAGGCGGCGGGCGGTACGGCGTACCTCTCGTCCCTCGCGAGCCCGCTCCCCCGCGCCCGCTTCTGCCCCACGGGCGGGATCACCGCCGCCAAGGCACCGTCGTATCTCGCCCTCCCGAACGTGGGGTGCGTCGGCGGTACGTGGATGATCCCTCGGGACGCGCTCGCCGCGAAGGACTGGGACCGGGTGGAGGCGCTGGCCCGCGAGGCGTCGGCGGTACGCGGCACTGTCTGAGCCCCGGCCCCGCAGACGGCCCGGACGCCCCCGGACGTCAGTGGCGTAGGTGGGACGTGTCGTTCAGCAGCCGCACCGACGCGTTGCCGTCCGTGTAGTACGCCACCGCCGACAGCGAGGCCGCCGACAGCTCCATCCGGAACAGCGACTCGGGCGGTGCCCCCAGCGCCAGTCTGACCAGCGTCTTCACCGGGGTGACATGCGTGACGAGCAGTACCGTACGTCCCTGGTACCGCTCCAGCAGCCGGTCCCGCGCCGCCCTGACCCGGCGGCCGACCGCCGTGAAACTCTCGCCGCCGCCCGTCGGCGCGACGGTGGGTGAGGCGAGCCAGGCGCTGAGGTCGTCGGGGTAGCGCTCCCGTACCTCCGCGAAGGTCAGCCCTTCCCACGCGCCGAAGTCCGTCTCGCGCAGGCCCTCTTCGACCGTGACGTCGAGGCCGAGCCGGGCCGCGACGGCGCCCGCCGTCTCGCGGCAGCGCCTGAGCGGCGAGGAGACGATGGCCTGTACGGTGCCGCGCGAGGCCAGCGCTGCGGCGACGGCCTCGGCCTGGCGACGGCCCACGGCGGAGAGTTCGGGGTCGCTGCCGCCGCTGCCGGAGAAGCGCTTCTCGGGGGTGAGGGCGGTCTCGCCGTGCCGGAGCAGGACGAAGGTGGCGGGGGTGCCGAGGTCGGCGGAGGCGCCCCAGCCGACGGTGGGGGTGGCCTTGGTGTCGGGCGCCGCCGGTGTTCCGGGCTGCCGCGCGCCGGGGGCCGCCCCGGCCGGGGCGGCTGTCGCGGTCCCGGCCACGGTCATCAGGTCGGTGTCGGTCGATGCGGTCTCACCGGGCGCATCGGTCGCGGCGTGACCGGCACCGGCGTCGGCGGCCGCACCGGACACTCCCGGCCGCCCCCGCCCCGTACCGCCCGAGCCCGTACCCCTATAC
>NZ_LATD01000042.1 GCF_000981895.1 Streptomyces odonnellii
GGCGAAGGCGGCGGGCGACGCGGAGGTCTGGCTGCACGCCGGGTCGAGCGGGGGCGGGTGTCGCGTCGGTCATGGGGACAAGGGTGCCATCCCCGCATGAAGGCCTCATCACGGCCGTACGAAGCGCGCTGCACCAGGCACGCTGTACTACGGAGGTGTACTGCGGACGTCCGCTCGCTTCAGCGGTGGGCCGGGGTGTCCAGGCCCAGGCGGCGGTCCTTCAGTGCCGGGAACTGCTCGCGGGTCCGATCGACCACGTCCAGATCCAGGTCGACCGTGAGGATCTCCTCGTCCGCGCCCGCCTCCGCCAGCACCTCGCCCCACGGGTCGACCACGATGCTGTGCCCCGACTGCTCGACCCCGGCGTGCGTACCGGCGGTTGCGCAGGCCAGTACGTACGACTGGTTCTCCACCGCGCGCGCCTGCGCCAGCAGCGTCCAGTGCGCGCGCCGGCGCTCGGGCCAGCCGGCCGGTACGACGAGGAGCCGGGCGCCCGCGTCGACCAGCCCGCGGAACAGTTCGGGGAAGCGGAGGTCGTAGCAGGTGGCGAGGCCCAGCACGGTCTCGCGCCCCTCGCCCGAGAGCGGCACGGTGACCAGTTCCTCGCCCGCGCTCATCAGCGTCGCCTCGCCCCTGTCGAAGCCGAAGCGGTGGATCTTGCGGTACGTACGGACCAGCTCACCGGCGGGGGAGAAGACCAGCGAGGTGTTGTAGAACGCGCCGTCCGCGTCCCGCTCCACGATGGACCCGGCGTGCAGCCAGACCTCCGCGTCGCCCGCCGCCTTCGCCATCGCCTCGAAGGTCGGCCCGTCCACCGCCTCCGCCTCCTCGGCGAAGGCCTCGAACGCGAACGCCCCGACCGGCCACAGCTCCGGCAGCACCACCAGATCGGCGCCGGCCTGCTCCCGCACCAGGGCGGCCGCGCGGCGCCTGCGTGAGTCGACCGATTCGTGCGGGTCTACTGCGATCTGGATGAGCGAGGCGCGCACAGTACCACCGTCCTGGCATTCGACCCGTCAACACGGGCCTACGATCGTCACACGAAAGCACTGCCGGGGTGCCATCGAGCAGCGTAACTTAGCTGCCGAACCTCCCACGCAGCCCGCAGCCAGCCAGCAAGCCAGCCCGCGTACCGCAGAACCGCCGAGGGGTCCCGTGACCGTCCATCCCAGCCTTCAAAACTACGCCGATGCCTGGACCCATTCCATCGAGGCCATAGCCGAGCTGGTGCAGCCGCTCGTCGAGGGCGAATGGAGTTGGCGCACGCCGTGTCCAGGCTGGTCCGTACGGGACATCGTCTCGCATGTCATCGGCATGGAGTGCGAGATGCTCGGGGACCCGCGGCCCATCCACTCCCTGCCGCGCGATCTCTACCATGTGCAGAGTGAGTTCGCCCGCTACATGGAGATGCAGGTCGATGTGCGGCGGCACCACACCGCTCCGGAGATGACCGCGGAGCTGGAGTACACGATCATCCGCCGCAACCGGCAGCTCAGGAACGAGAACCGGTCGCCCGACGCGATGGTCCGGGCGCCCCTGGGCAAGGAGCAGACGCTCGAAACGGCCATGCGGGCGCGGGCGTTCGATGTCTGGGTGCATGAGCAGGATCTGCGGACGACGCTGAACAAGCCGGGCAATCTCGACTCCCCCGGCGCGCTGGTCACCCGTGACGCGCTGCTGGCCGCGCTGCCGAAGGTGGTCGCCAAGGACGCGGGCGCGCCGCCGAACTCGGCGATGGTGATCGATGTGAGCGGTCCGGTGGAGTTCCTGCGGACGGTCCGGGTGAGCGCGGACGGCCGCGGTTCGATCGACGGCTCGCCCTCGCTCGGCCCGCTGGTGACGCTGGCGATGGACTGGGAGACGTACTTCCGGCTGGCGTGCGGCCGGGTGCGGCCCGCGGCGGTCGCGGACCGGATCAAGATCGACGGCGATGACGAGCTGGCGGCGGCGATCCTGCGCGAGTTCGCGGTGACGCGGTAGGCCGCTGGGCCGGGGACCGGCAGGCGCACGCCCGGCCGCCGTGTGAGGCGGGGGAGGCGGCACGGCCGTCCGCGACCGTCCGTACGTACGGGCCCGCACGCCGTACGTCCTGGCGCGCCGCACGATCCGGATCCGCCCCCTGCCCGCGTCGTACCGTACGGCGCACCGGCGTACCGGCCCGCAAGCACCCTCAGGCACCCTCGGCGCCCTGACGCGGTTGCGTGCTACGCGGGTACGTGCACGGCCTCCACCCGACTCGCCACCAGGCGGTCCCGCTCCCGGCGGACCGTGCGCGCCCGCAGCCGCAGGATCTGCGCGATCCCGAGCGCTTCGAGGACGAAGACGGACGAGAACGCGATCCGGTAGTTCCCCTCGGTCAGGTCCAGCAGGAGGCCGACCGCGAAGAGCGTCGTCATCGAGGCGGTGAAACCGCCCATGTTGACGATTCCGGAGGCCGTGCCCTGACGTTCCGGCGGGTTCGCGGGTCTGGCGAAGTCGAAGCCGATCATCGAGGCGGGTCCGCAGGCGCCGAGGACCGCGCAGAGCGTGATCAGCAGGCCCATGGGCGCGTGGTCGCCGGGGTACGCGATCGTCGCGGCCCAGACCAGCGCCGTCGCTCCGACCGTGGCCAGGGCGAGCGGGGCCCTGGCCCGGTGGTGGCGGGCGATGACCTGCCCGTACACCAGCCCGACGCCCATGTTGGAGAGGACGACGAGGGTGAGCAGCTCACCCGCGACGGCCCGGGACAGCCCCTGCGCCTCGACCAGGAAGGGCATGCCCCACAGCAGCAGGAAGATCATCGCCGGGAACTGGGTGGTGAAATGCACCCACAGCCCGAGCCGGGTGCCCGGCTCGCGCCAGGACTCGGCGATCTGCCGCCGGACATAGGCACCGCCCGCGTGCTCGGCGGGCGGTGGCTCATGGCCTTCCGGGTGGTCCTTGAGGAAGAGCAGCAGCAGTACGAGGACGAGGACACCGGCGAGCGCGCTGCCCGCGAAGGTGGTGGTCCAGCCGAGGCCGTGCAGGGCGCGGGAGATGACGATGGTGGAGACGAGATTGCCCGCCACTCCGAAGAGCGCGGCGACCTGGGCGATCAACGGTCCGCGGCGGACCGGGAACCAGCGGCTGCCGAG
This sequence comes from Streptomyces odonnellii, assembly GCF_000981895.1. Classification (GTDB taxonomy): domain Bacteria; phylum Actinomycetota; class Actinomycetes; order Streptomycetales; family Streptomycetaceae; genus Streptomyces; species Streptomyces odonnellii. The sequence goes on from NZ_LATD01000042.1 coordinate 3,114, forward strand.
CCGCAGCACGCTGATGAAGGTCATCGCGTCGCCGCAGCCGAGCAGGGCGCGGGCGGCGAGGGCCATGCCGTACGAGGGGGCGAGCGCGAAGCCGAGCTGTCCGGCGGTGAACAGCGCCACGCCGATGGTCAGCACCTTCTTGGTGCCGAGCCGGTCGACCATCAGGCCGACGGGTATCTGCATGCCCGCGTAGACCAGCAACTGGAGTATGGAGAAGGTCGACAGCTCGGAGGCGTTGACGCCGAAACGGTCGGCGGCGTCCAGTCCGGCCACGCCCAGGCTGGTACGGAAGGTGACGGCGACGAAGTAGACCGAGACGCCGATGCCCCAGACCCAGGCGGCGCGGCGGCCGCCGGGCGGGTCGCCGGGCAGGGTGGCGGAGGGCGTGCTCACCGGGCCTCACCCCTGACCAGCACCTTGACCCGGCTGATGTGGCGGCGCAGACAGGCGGCGGCGCCGTCGGCGTCGCCGGTCCTGATGGCTTCGAGCAGTTCGGCGTGTTCGGTGATGTTCTTGGCGATACGGTCCGGATGCGCCTCCATGACGGCGACGCCCATGCGCAACTGACGGTCCCTGAGCTGGTCGTACAGCCGCGAGAGGATCTGGTTGCCGGCGTGGCGGACGATCTCGGCGTGGAAGGAGCGGTCGGTCGCGGCGACGGCGGCGAGGTCCCCGTCCACGGCGCGCTGCCGCTGCTCGTCGACCAGTTCCTCCAGCCGCCCGATCAGCCGGGCGGACGCCGGCACGGCCTTGCGTACGGCGAACTCCTCGACCAGCAGGCGGGTCTCGACGACATCGGCGATCTCCTGGGCGGAGACGGCGAGGACGAGGGCGCCCTTCTTGGGGTAGAGCTTGATCAGCCCCTCGACCTCCAGCTTGAGGAGCGCCTCGCGCACGGGTGTCCGGGACACCCCGACGGCCTCGGCCAACTCCCCTTCTGTGAGCAGGGTGCCGCCTTCGTAGCGGCGGTCGAGCACGGCTTCCTTGATATGGCTGTAGACACGGTCTGCGGCGGGCGGTCGCTTCTCGGGAGCGGCAGCGGCGGATGGCATGCGCACAGCATAGATACAAGAGGGATGCACGGATACGCACGTCCGGGATACGGACGGCGGCCGTTCCGGGACCACTTGGGGGCGCACTCGCTCACATTTCCGCCACACAATCGCGCGCCCGCGTGCATCCATTCGGGGGGCTCGGACGTCTCATCAGAGGACCCCTTTCACAAGATGGCCCCTTTCTGGCGCATTTCAACGCATTCGCGGATTCGGAGCGTTTCCTTTGATTTCCAGTCTCCCGGGCGCACGCCGGGGCGCCGTGGTCGCCCTGGTCGCCGGCGCGCTGCTGTCCGTCTCGTCCCTGGGCGCGACGGCGCAGGCCGCCACCGCGCCGGCCATCAGCGGCAAGGGCGGGTTCGTGCTCAACAACGCCACAAGCGCGACGGTGTACGGCAAGGCCGCCGACACCCGGCGCCAGATGGCCAGTACGACGAAGATCATGACGGCCGCGGTGGTGCTCAGCGTCAAGGGCGTCGACCTGAACCGCAAGGTGACCGTCAAGCAGGGCTACCGCGACTATGTCGCCAAGCAGGGCGCGAGCACCGCGGATCTGCGGACCGGTGACAAGCTCACCGTCCGCCAGTTGCTGTACGGGACGATGCTGCCCTCCGGCTGCGACGCCGCGTACGCCCTCGCCGACACCTTCGGCAGCGGCTCGACGGCCGCCGCGCGCACCAAGTCGTTCATCGCGAAGATGAACGCGAAGGCCACCGAACTCAAGCTCAAGAACACCAAGTTCGATTCCTTCGACGGCATCTCGCCGAGCGGGAACAACTACACCACCCCGCGCGACCTGGCGAAGATCGCCCAGTACGCGATGAAGAACCCGAACTTCCGGGCGGTCGTCAAGGCCACCTCGTACAAGACCACCGCGCCCACCAGCAACGGCGGCAAGCGCACGTACACCTGGTACAACACCAACAAGCTCCTCGGCTCGTACAAGGGCGCCATCGGCATCAAGACCGGTACGGGCACCGCCGCGGGGCCCTGCCTGGTCTTCGCCGCCACGCGCGGCACCAAGACGCTCGTCGGAGTCGTCCTGAACGGCTCGGACCGCTACAAGGACGCGGCCAAGCTGCTCGACTACGGCTTCGGCTCGTCGACGGCCAAGACCATGAAGCTGCGGACGCTTCCGGCGGACGCTCAGCGCGACTGATCCCACGGCACGACTCACACGGCGCTGACTCACACGGCGCGACTGATCACATCGGTCACGCCGGTCACACCCGGTCCGGGTTGTCCACAGGCGGCAAAGGGCCTGTCCGAGGGATGACCTAGTCTGCGAACACCTGTCCGGACCAACGGGCAGGCCTCATCTGGGGGGTACGAACCATCGTGCGTACGCGCACTCTTCCGGCCGCGACAGCGCTCGCGGTCCTCTTCAGCTCGGCCGCGCTGGTCGCGGGCACGGCCGGGCCGGCCGCCGCCGACTCCAGCAAGGTCCTGCCGGTGCAGTCGGCCGGCGACATCGTCGTGGACGGTGTGCACAAGAAGGTCTTCGTCAGCGACCCGACCAGCGACAAGATCGTCGCCACGGACTACACGGGCACGGTCCTGGGCACCGTCACGGGCCTGCCCGGCGTGCACGGGCTGGCCCTGTCGCCGGACTCGGGACAGCTCTACGCGGCGGTCACGGGCGAAGACCGGATCGTGTCGGTGGACACCGGTACGTACGAGGCGACGACGAGTTACGCCCTGGACGGCGCCGACGCCCCGGCCGACCTCGAGGTCGTGGACGGCCGCATCTGGTTCGGCTACGGCGCGAACCTCGGGTCTCTCGACATCTCCGGCGCCGAGCCGGTCGTCAAGCTCCGCCAGCGGTCGGACGTCGACGTCGACGGCACGGTGCTCCTCGGCGCCGACCCGGCCGTGCCGGGCGTCCTGGCGGTCGGGGGCAGCAACGCGCTCGGTGTGTACGACGTCTCGGCGGAGGGCGCCACGCTCCGCGGTGAGACCCGTATGGAGAACACCGTCAAGCAGATCGATCTGACGCCGGACGGGACCAAGGTCCTCACCTCGTGGAACGACGCGAGCCCCTACGGCCTGGCCGCGTACTCCGCCACCGATCTCACGCCACTCGGCGGCTACCCGACCGGTGCCTACCCGAACGCCGTGGCCATCGCCCCCGACGGCACCATCGCGGGCGGCAGCGACTCGTCGTACGACCCCGACGTCCACATCTTCAAGCCGGGCTCGACCAAGCCGGTGCGGCAGTACGACTTCCCCAACACCGGTAACACCAGCGGCGCCGACCTCCTCGCGCCCGGCGCCCTGGCCTGGGCGCCGGACGGCAGCCGGGTGTTCGCGGTGTCCAGCAACAGCCTGGGCACCTACTCCCTGCGTGTCCTGACCGACCCGGCCAAGTCGCTCCCGACGCTGACGGTCACCGCGCCCGCCTCCGCCACGCGCGCCAAGGCGCTCACCGTCAAGGGCAAGCTCACGGCGTCCGTACCGCTCCCGGCCGGGACGCCGCTGACCGTCACACGTACCGACCTGGACTCGCCGAGCGGCAAGTCCCTCGGTACGAAGACGCTCGGCGCGGGCGGCGCGTTCTCCTTCACGGACACCCCGCCGGCCGGCGGCAAGGTCACCTACAAGGTGTCGTACGCGGGCAGCGCCACGCACGCCGCCGCCTCCGGGTCGGCCTCGGTCAATGTCTCCAGGTCCACGCCCGCGCTCACGCTGACCCGGAATCTCAACGTCTTCCTGTACGGCCAGGACCCCAAATTCCTGGCGCACCTCGGCACCACGTACAAGAACCGGACCGTCGAGATCTGGGCGGACCCGTACGGCGCCGACAAGCCGAAGAAGCTGCTCAAGCGGGGCACGGTGAACTCGAAGGGCGATATCTCGGCGGTCCTGGACATGACCCGCGACACCGTGGTCACCGCGGTGTTCACGGGCGACGCCCGGTACGCGCCGAGGACGGTCAAGTCGACCGTCTACACCAAGGTGAACGTCTCCACGACGGTCTCCCGCCACTACAAGACGGGCAAGATCGGCTCCACGACGTACTACTACTTCCACAAGAAGACGAACCCGCTCTTCAACTCGGCCATGACGTACTACCCGGGCCGGTCGCAGCGGTTCGCGATGGAGGTCTACTACGCCGGGAAGTGGTACAGGGTCGGCGAGGAGTACTTCAGGCTGGGGACGGACGGCCGCTCCCTGGTGGAGCTGGTCGGCGGTCGGGAGACCGGGGTCCGTGCCCGGATGGTCTCGTCGTACATCGACACGACGTCCGGCGACAACGTGAACTACACGACGCACGGCGCCTGGAAGTACTTCATCTTCACCGCCTGAGCCTGAGCCCGTGTCCATAGGGCTCTGAGCGAGCGCTGTCCGTGGGGCCGTGCCGGAGATCAACACTCCGGCACGGCCCCTCGGCGTGCGGCCCCCGTGCCGGCGGGCCCGCCGGAGGCCCGTCAGCGGGTCCACAGGCGCTTCCCACCCCCTGAGGACCGGGGCACGGGCGGTGCGGTTAGATTGCTCCCGGCCAAGGCAGTGCGGCGGCGGCCGCAGCGACCGGTCCGCGTACGGGCCCGGTCCTGGACGCTCTCGGGATTGCGCGTGCCATGCGAGAAAACACGCTCGTTGAAGTGACGGACGGGGTTCACCTGGTCCACGGCAGCAACACCAACTGGGTCGTGCTCAGCGAAGGCGACGCGGTCACGCTGATCGACTGCGGCTACCCGGGCGACCGCGGACTCCTCCTGGAGTCGCTGGCGGAACTCGGTCACGCTCCCGAGGCGATCACCGCCGTCCTCATCACGCACGCGCACAACGACCACATCGGCTCGGCCGAACACCTCAGCAGTACGTTCGGCACGCCCGTCTATCTGCACGAGGCCGAAGTCCCGCACGCCCGGCGCGAGTTCCTGCACCAGGTGAGCGTCGGCACGGTGCTGCTCAACGGCTGGCGCCCCGGCGTCCTGCCATGGGCCGTGCACGCCATCCGCTCCGGCGGCACGGCGGACTCACGCATCACGGACCCGCGGCCGTTCCCGGCCCCGGCCGGTCCGCTCGACCTGCCCGGGCGCCCGGTGCCCGTCCACACCCCTGGCCACACCGCGGGACACTGCGCGTACGCCCTGCCGCGGGCCGGGATCCTCATCTCCGGGGACGCGCTTGTCAGCGGGCATCCGACCTCGCGCGCGAAGGGTCCGCAACTGCTCCCCGCCATGTTCGACACGGAACGCCGGCGGGCGCTCGCCACGCTCGACATCCTGGAGAAGACCGGCGGCGACACGCTTCTCCCGGGCCACGGCCCGCTCCACCGCGGCTCCGTGGAGGCAGCGGCCCGCCAGGCCCGCGACCTGGCGTCCTGAGCCCCGGGTCACGCGCGCGGGCGGGTACGGACGCCGGGCCGCCGCCTCGCGTCGCCGCCTCGGCCTGAGGCACGGCACCGTAAGGCCCGGCACCGTAGGCCCGGCGCCGTAGGGCCCGAGGCGCAAGGCCCGCCTCCGTAAGGCCCAGCACCGTAGGGCCCCCCGCGCAGGGCGCGTCCGTACGGGGCGCGTCGCCGCGAGGCGCCTCAGCGTGCGGCCCTTGTCAGCAGGCCCGTGAGCAGGACCTCGAACATCTCGCGCAGCGTCGTGGTGAAGTCGAGCCGCATGGCCGCCAGCGAGGGGTCGGCCTCGTACGCCTCCAGCATCGCGGCCGAGGGCTGCGCGTGGACCCAGACCGCGCCGGTCGTCAGCAGGACGGCGCCGCCGAACCGTACCGCGTCGTGCTCGGTCAGCTCGGGCAGACGGGCGCGCAACAGCCCGGTCAGGACGCCGATCTGGGCGATGGCGGCGCGCTTGTACCCCGCGGCGACCTGGGGCGAGACATTGCGTTCGAGCACCGCGGCCTGCGCGCCGACCAGGTCGCACAGGACCGGGCGGTCCGCGAGCGAGGCGGCGAGCGCCGCGGCGAGCTGGTCACCGCGCTCGGGGAGCGGGGCGTCGGCGTCCACCGCGCCGGTGAGCACCTCGTCGAGGTCGGCCAGCCACTCGCTCATCGCGGCGTCGAGCAGTTCCAGCAGCACGGCCTCACGCGACTCGAAGTAGCGCAGCACATTGGACTTGGCGAGGCAGACGCGCCGGCTCAGCTCGTTGAGGCTCACCTGCGCCACCGGCATCTCGGTGAGCATCGCGGCGGCCGTGTCGAGGATCGCCTGTCTGCGCACGGCGCGCTGCTCGTCACTGCGGGCGCGCTGGAAGGGCATGGTCATGGCCATAGCTTACAGACCCCCCGGTCTATTGCTATCGGACCGTCGGTCTGCTAGCTTGATTCACAACAGACCGCCGGTCTTCTAGAGGTTCCGGCCTCCTGCTCCCTTCATGTCCTGACCCTCCACGTCCAAGGAGCCACCATGTATGCCGTCCCCGACCAGACCGGGAAGTCCGTCGTCGTCACCGGTGCCAACAGCGGCACGGGCAAGGAGGCCGTGCGCCGGCTGGCAGGCGCGGGGGCGCGGGTCGTGATGGCCGTACGTACCGTCGCCAAGGGCGAGCAGGCCCGCGACGAGATCCTGGCCGAGCACCCGGGCGCGCAGCTTGAGATCCGCCGGATCGATCTGGCCGATCTGGCGTCGGTGAAGGAGTTCGCCGACGGGCTGCTCGCCGACGGCACCCCGCTCGACCTGCTGGTCAACAACGCCGGGGTGATGGCGCCGCCCACCCGGCTGACCACCGCCGACGGATTCGAACTGCAGATGGGCAGCAACTACCTCGGCCCGTTCGCCCTGACGATCCGGCTGCTTCCGCTGCTGCTCACCGCGCCGGCGCCGCGGGTGGCGACCATGAGCAGCGGTACGGCCAACTACGGCCGGATCCACTTCGACGACCTCCAGTGGGAGCGCCGCCGCTACAGCCCCAGCCTGTCGTACGCGCAGTCCAAGCTGGCGGATCTGATGCTGACGAGGCAGCTCGCCGCGGTCGCCGCCGAGCGCGGCTGGCCGCTGCTGAGCACGGCCGCGCACCCGGGGTACACCCGGACGAACCTCCAGACGGCGGGCGCGAGCCTCGGCAGCGGCAAGCCGCCGTTGAGCGCCAGGATGCTGACGTCGATGGACTTCCTGCCCTCGCAGGCGCCCGAGCAGGGGACGGAGCCGCTGCTCCACGCCGCGACCAGCCCGGACGCGGTCGCGGGCGGGTACTACGGCCCGGGCGGGCGCTTCGGCCTGGTCGGCCCCACCACCACCGCCCGGATCACCCGCCGGGCCCTGGACCCCGCGGCCAACGCCCGCCTGTGGACCGAGTCGGAACACCTGACGGGCGTGGGCCTGCTGTCAACGGTGGGCTGACGGAAAGGCACATCTGTACGGACCGGCGCGGGAGCTGGACCGCGCCCGGCCTTCGCCCGGCGGGAACTCCCGCGCTCGGAGGCCGCGTTCCTGATCAGCGCGAAGCCCGGCCCCGGAACCCTGTGCGCGGGTTCCGGGGCCGGGCGGTGGTGTGCGCGGGGACCGGGTCGGTACGGACCCGGTCAGGACCAGGTGATCAGACGCTTCGGCGATTCCAGGATCGCCGCTGTGTCCGCCAGGACCTTCGAGCCCAGTTCGCCGTCGACCAGCCGGTGGTCGAAGGAGAGGGCCAGGGTGGTGACCTGGCGGGGCTTGACCTTGTCCTTGTGGACCCAGGGCTGGAGCTTGATCGCGCCGACCGCCAGGATCGCGGACTCGCCCGGGTTGAGGATGGGCGTACCGGTGTCGACGCCGAAGACGCCGACGTTGGTGATGGTGACCGTGCCGCCCTGCATGGCCGCCGGGGTGGTCCTGCCCTCGCGGGCCGTGCCGACCAGGTCGCTGAGGGCGGCGGCCAGCTGGGGCAGGGTCTTGTCGTGGGCGTCCTTGATGTTCGGAACGATCAGACCGCGCGGGGTGGCGGCCGCGATGCCCAGGTTGACGTAGTGCTTGACCACGATCTCCTGGTTCGCCTCGTCCCAGGCCGCGTTGATCCCCGGGTTGCGCTTGATGGCGACCAGGAGGGCCTTGGCGATGAGGAGCAGCGGGTTGACGCGCAGGCCCGCCATGTCCTTGTCGGACTTCAGCTCCTCGACCAGCTTCATCGTGCGCGTCACGTCGACGGTGATGAACTCCGTGACATGCGGCGCGGTGAACGCGCTGCCCACCATGGCCGCCGCCGTGGCCTTCCGTACCCCCTTGATGGGGATACGGGTCTCCCGGCCGGGACCGGCCTGCGCCGCCACCGGTGCCGCGGACGCCACGGGTGCCACAGGCACCACGGACGGCGCGGTCACCGGCTCGGGCGAAGCCGCGGGGGCCGGGGCGACCGCCGAGGTGGCCGCCACGGCCGCCGCCGCTGCCGGGGCCGCCGCCGCGTAGACGTCCTCGCGGCTGATGACCCCGCCGGGGCCCGTCGGGGTGATCGTCGCCAGGTCCACGCCGAGGTCCTTGGCGAGCTTGCGCACCGGCGGCTTGGCGAGCGGACGCGCGGGGGCGGGTACCTCAGGCGCGGGTGCCGCAGCAGGTGCCGCGGCAGGGGCCGCCCCGTTCATCTCCGCCTGGATCGCGGCGGCCGCGGTCCGGGCCACCTCCCCCGCCTCCGCCGCCGTGGCCTGCTCGGGTACGGACGTACCCCGGCGCGGGCGCCGCTTCGTCGGCGCGTCGGCCACTCCGTACCCGACGAGCACCGGCTGACGGCCCTTCGGCTCGTCGGCCGCCTTCGGTTCCGGAGCCGGTACGGAAGCGGACGGCGCGGCCTCACCGGCGGACGGCTCAGCCGCCGCCCCGCTCCCCGGCGCCACATCCACGGTGATGATGGACACGCCGACATCGACCGTCGTGCCCTCCCCGAACCGCAGCTCGTGCACCACCCCGTCGTACGGAATCGGCAGCTCGACAGCCGCCTTCGCCGTCTCGACCTCGCACACCACCTGGCCGTCGGTCACCGTGTCGCCCGGCTGTACGTACCACTTGAGGATCTCGGCCTCGGTCAGGCCCTCGCCCACATCGGGCATCCTGAACTCGCGGTAGCGGTCCGGGGAGCCGGCGGCCGATGGGCCGGTGGAAGTGTCAGCAGTCATGGTCACGGCACTCCTCAGTACGCGAGCGAGCGGTCGACGGCGTCGAGCACCCGGTCCAGGCCCGGGAGGTACTCGTCCTCCAGCCGCGCCGGCGGATACGGCGAGTGGTAGCCGCCGACCCGGATCACCGGCGCCTCAAGATGGTAGAAGCACCGCTCCGTGACGCGGGCGGCGATCTCCGCGCCCGAGCCGAAGAAGACCGGTGCCTCGTGCACCACGACCAGCCGGCGCGTCTTCTCCGCCGACGCCTGGATCGTCTCGAAGTCGAGCGGGGACATCGAGCGGAGATCGAGGACCTCCAGCGACCTGCCCTCCTCCTCGGCCGCCGCGGCGGCTTCGAGGCAGACCTTCACCATCGGACCGTACGCCGCGAGCGTGAGGTCCGAGCCCTCCCGCGCCACCCGCGCCCGGTGCAGCGGGCCCGGGATGGCCTCGGTGTTGACCTCGCCCTTGTCCCAGTAGCGCCGCTTCGGCTCGAAGAAGATCACCGGATCATCGCTCTGGATGGCCTGCTGCATCATCCAGTACGCGTCCGACGCCGTCGACGGCGAGACGATCTTCAGCCCCGCCACATGCGCGAACAGCGCCTCGGGCGACTCGCTGTGGTGTTCGACCGCGCCGATGCCGCCGCCGTACGGAATCCGGATCACGACCGGCATCTTGATCTTGCCCAGAGCGCGGGCGTGCATCTTGGCGAGCTGGGTGACGATCTGGTCGTACGCCGGGAAGACGAAACCGTCGAACTGGATCTCCGCCACCGGCCGGTACCCGCGCAGCGCGAGACCGATGGCCGTGCCGATGATGCCCGACTCGGCGAGCGGGGTGTCGATGACCCGGTCCTCGCCGAAGTCCTTCTGGAGCCCGTCCGTGACCCGGAAGACACCGCCGAGCTTGCCGACGTCCTCGCCCATGATCAGGACCTTGGGGTCGGTGTCGAGAGCCTTGCGGAGCGACTCGTTGATGGCCTTGGCGATCGGCAGCTTCTGTACGGTCATGATCACTTGCTCCCCTCGGCGGCGGAGGCGGTCCCGGTGGTGTCGGTGTCCACGAAGGACGCCTGGTACGCGGCGAACTGCGCGCGCTCCTCGTCCACAAGCGTGTGCCCGTCCGCGTAGACATGGTCGAAGATCGCCATCGGATCCGGGTCGGGCATCGCTCGCACCACCTCTCTCACACGCTTGCCCAGCGCCTCGCTCTCCTCGTCCAGCGCCGCGAAGAACGCCTCGTCGGCGTGGCCCTCGCGCTCCAGACAGCGGCGCAGCCGCAGGATCGGGTCCTTGGCCTCCCAGGCCTCGCGCTCCTCGTCCGCGCGGTACTTGGTCGGGTCGTCGGAGGTGGTGTGCGCGCCCATCCGGTACGTGAACGCCTCCACCAGCGTGGGCCCCTCGCCGCGGCGGGCCCGCTCCAGCGCGGAGCGCGTCACGGCCAGACAGGCGAGTACGTCATTGCCGTCGACCCGGATGCCCGGGAAGCCGTACCCCTGCGCGCGCTGGTAGAGCGGCACCCGGGTCTGCTTCTCGGTGGGCTCGGAGATCGCCCACTGGTTGTTCTGGCAGAAGAACACGACCGGCGCGTTGTAGACCGCGGAGAAGGTGAACGACTCGGCGACATCGCCCTGGCTGGAGGCGCCGTCCCCGAAGTACGCGATGACGGCGGAGTCCGCGCCGTCCTTGGCGACACCCATGGCATAGCCGGTGGCGTGCAGCGTCTGCGAGCCGATCACGATCGTGTAGAGGTGGAAATTGTTGCTGTTGGGGTCCCAGCCGCCGTGGTTCACGCCACGGAACATGCCCAGCAGATTGGTCGGGTCGACGCCCCGGCACCAGGCCACACCGTGCTCACGGTAGGTCGGGAAGACGTAGTCGTCGTCGCGCAGCGCGCGCCCCGAGCCGATCTGCGCGGCCTCCTGGCCCAGCAGTGATGCCCACAGTCCCAGCTCGCCCTGGCGCTGGAGCGCCGTGGCCTCGGCGTCGAAGCGGCGGGTCAGGACCATGTCCCGGTACAGCCCGCGCAGTTCGTCCGGGGTCGGGTCGATCCGGTACTCCGGGTGCTCGACCCGCTCGCCCTCCGGGCTCAGCAACTGTACGAGCTGGGGGTCGGAACTCTGTGGCTGCGGCGTCCTCTTCGCGCTGGCGCGCTTGGTGCCGCTGCTGCGTCGCGGTTTGCGCGCGGCAGTGCTCTCCACGGTCACGTGCGTGCTCCTCCGTCTGTCCGGCCCCCGGGATCCGCCGGGAACCAGTGCGGCTCGCCTGTTCTCGCCGTGGGCACGGGGTGGGTGCCCCTCGGTCGGAACAGGCGTGACAGGTGCCCCGGCGAGCGCTCTGTCACAGGCACGTTACCCAGTGGGCAGCATTACTGCGAAACCCCATCTGACCTGCAATTTTGCTTGGATTTCCAAGTAAATCGGCAAAGTCTGGAATACCACTGGTCACAGCCTCGCAGGCCGCCGGAACAACGGCACGTTATCCCGCTGATCCGAACCAGGGAAGGGCAGGGATGAGGCGAGTGTGTGAGACTGAATTCTGTGCAGCAAGAAGGAAAAATTACGGTATTTCTGGTCGATGACCATGAAGTCGTACGGCGGGGTGTCTACGAGCTTCTGTCCGTCGAGGACGACATCGAGGTCGTAGGCGAAGCGGGCACGGCCGCCGACGCGATGGCCAGGATTCCGGCGACGCACCCCGATGTGGCCGTGCTGGACGTACGGCTGCCCGACGGCAGCGGCGTGGAGGTCTGCCGCGAGATACGTTCGCAGGACGAGAACGTCAAGTGCCTGATGCTCACCTCCTTCGCCGACGACGAGGCGCTCTTCGACGCGATCATGGCCGGGGCCTCGGGTTATGTGCTGAAAGCGATCCGCGGGAACGAACTGCTCACGGCGGTACGGGATGTCGCCGCGGGCCGTTCGCTGCTCGACCCGGTGGCCACGGCCCGGGTGCTGGAGCGGCTGCGCAGCGGTACGGGACCCAAGGACGACGACAAGCTGGCCGCGCTGACGGACCAGGAGCGCAAGATCCTGGATCTGATCGGCGAGGGCATGACCAACCGGGCCATCGGCGAGCGGCTGCATCTCGCGGAGAAGACGATCAAGAACTATGTCTCCAGCCTGCTCTCCAAGCTGGGCATGGAGCGGCGGTCGCAGGCGGCGGCGTACGTGGCCCGGCTGAAGGCCGAAAAGGGCTGAGCCGTACGGCCCGGGCGCGTCGCGGGACCCTCGTACCGCGGCGGGACCTGTCCCAACCGGGACCAACGTCCCTCTGTTGAAGGGCCGCGTCCTCTGTTGACGGGGTGGGTTCGTGACGGAGAGTGGACAACATGTCCACCGAGGAACTCCGCGCCATAGAGCTGCTCAACCGCGTCTCGTACGGACGGGTCGCGACGAGCATGCGGGCCCTGCCGTTCGTGGCCCCGGCCCGCCATGTGGTGACCGGCGGCTCGGTCCTGCTGCGGATGCACGCCGGCCACGGCTATCACCGGGCGTGCGGCGGCGGAGTGGTGGCGTACGGCGCGGACAACTTCGCCAGCGAGGAGAGCGAAGAGACCGACCGGTGGTCGGTGCAGTTCACCGGTACGGCCGAGATCATCCAGCCGACCGCTCCGGAGCTGGCGCTGTTCGGTAATGGCCCGCGCCGGGTGGACGGAGAACCGTTCGATCCGGTCTATATGCGGCTTGTGCCGCAGTTTGTAACCGTACACACACTCGACTACTCCCGAGAGCGACCAAGCAGATACGCTGCGTGATCTAACATCTGACAAGTGCCGCGCTCATATGAAATCGCTACGCCTGCCGCGCCTGCCGTGATCCCCCAGCCCGTCGTCGGCCGTGCCGGCCGCGCCAGACCCGTTCCGATCCGTACCGATCTCTCCGGGCGCTCCGCCGCCCCCACGAGCCCCGCGATCCCCGCGGCCCGCACCGGCCAGGCCGCTCGGACCCGCCATGCCGCCGAGACCGGTCACGCCGCTCAGGCCGGTCACACGGCGCCTCCCGTCCGCGCGCTGCTGCGCCGCTACCGGAACGCGGGCGAGCCGCTGTCCTGCGAGCCCGTCGCCCAGGGCCTCCTCAACCGCGGGTACCGGCTCTTCACCACACACGGCACCTACTTCCTGAAACACCATCTCGACGGCGACCACCAGCTCATCGCCCGTCAGCACCGCGCCACCCAACGCCTCCAGGCGCTCGGCGTGCCCGTCGCGCCGCCCGTGGAGAGCGCCGACGGCGACACCGTCGCGGTGATCGAGGGCCGCTGCTACGCGCTGCACCCCTGGGTCGAGGGGCGCCACCGCGACGGCTCGCAGCTCACGGCCGCCGAGTCACGGCGCCTCGGCGGACTCCTCGGGCGGGTGCACACCTGTCTGGAGCGGGTGATGCGGCGGGACTCCGCACCGCCGCTGCACGAGGGCCCCTACCACGAGAACCGGTACGACGAGAGCCTCGACCAGGGCATTTTTGACCGGAGCAGCCATGACAGCCCGGACCCGGCCGACACCTTCGAGCTGATCGACGAGCTGCTGGCCCTGGCCCGTGGCCGTACCCCCGGCGACCCCTTCGACGCCCTCGCCGAGCACCGGCTCGTGGAGCGCCGCGCCCTGCTGGAACAACATGCCCACCGCAGACCGGCCCCGGGCGCCGAGCCGGCCACGGGCTGGGTGCACGGCGACTTCCACCCGCTGAATCTGCTCTACCGGGGCGGCGAGCCGGCCGCGATCGTCGACTGGGACCGGCTCGGCGTCCAGCCACGGGCCGAGGAGGCCGTACGGGCCGCGGCGATCTTCTTCGTACGCCCGACCGGCGAGCTGGAGCTGCCGAAGGTACGGGCGTACGCGCGCGCCTACCGCCGCGCGGCCGGGGCCGCCGCCTCCGAACTGGCCGCGGCCGTGCACCGGGTGTGGTGGGAGCGGCTCAACGACTTCTGGGTGCTGCGCTGGCGCTATCAGCTTGACGACCGGCGGGCCGACCCGCTGTTCGCCGCGGTGTCGGCCCTCGCGGTGTGGTGGACGCGGGAGTACGAGGCGGTCTGCGAGGCATTCTCGGACTGAGCGCGTGGCCGGGCCTCGGGCCGACGGCTTGAGCAGTGCGGGCCCGGCCCGGCCCGGGACCTCGGCCCGGCGGCCGAAAAGCGGGGACGGCGTCCGGGTAGCGAGCCCGGCCGGAGGGCTGCCCCGGCGGCACGGAGCGGGACGGCCGCCGCCCGCTCCACGGAACGGGACGGTTGACGGTTGCCTCCGCCCCACAAAAAACCCGGCCGGAGCGCCGTGAAGCGCTCCGGCCGGGTCCGTCCTGTCGGTCCTTGTCGGTCCGTCCTTTCGGTCAGCCGCCGGTGACCAGGCCGTCGGAGCCGCTCGCGGTACCGCCCTGGCCGCTGCTGGTCCCCGGTGGCGTCTCCCCGGTGCCTCCGTCGGCGCTGCCGGTGTCCGGCTCCGACGCCGTCGGATCGCTCGACGGTTCGCCGGTGGTCCCGCCGTCGCTCGTACCGCCGCCGCCGTCCGACGTGCCCGTGTCGTCGCTGGAGGTCGGCGTCGGTGACGACTTCTCGGTCTCACTGGGCGTCTCGGACGGCCGCTCGTCGGCCGGCGGCCAGTTGGAGTTGTCGCTGCCCCCCGACGAGTCGTCCGTCTGCTCGGTCTCGCTCGGCTCGTCGGACGGCGTCGACTCGTCGCTGCTCGGCGTCTCCTGGCTCGTCGTGACCGTCGGCTTGTCCGAGGTGCCCTTCTGATCCGTACCGTTCATGCTGTTCACCGCGTACGCCACACCCGCCACGACCGCGATCACCGCGAGCGCGACGAAGAGCCACATCTTGCTGCCGCCACCGCCGCCACCGCCTCCGTGGTACGCGCCGTCGTGCGGATTTCCCGGCGGCAGGATCGGGCTCTGCGAGGTGTCGCCGTGCGGCGGATGGCCCATCGCGGTCGTCGCGGCCATGCCCATCGCCGGGGTGCCGCCGCCGAAATGGGCGTCGAACGTGCCGGTGTTCCAGGTGCCCGTGTGGCTGCCCTGCTGCTGGAGCATCTGCAGGCCGTACTGGACCAGTCCGCGCATCTCCTCGGCGCTCTGGAACCGGTCGTCCGGCTCCTTCGCCAGCGAGCGCATGACCAGACCGTCCAGCTCCGGCGGCGCCACGTCCGAGACCTCGGAGGGCGGCACCGGAATGTCCTGAACGTGCTGATAGACCACGGAGAGCGGGGTCTCACCGGTGAACGGGGGCCGCAGCGCGAGGAGTTCGTAGAGCAGACAGCCCGTGGCGTACAGGTCGCTGCGGTGGTCGACGGCCTTGCCGAGCGCCTGCTCGGGGGAGAGGTACTGGGGCGTGCCCATGACCATGCCGGTCTGGGTCATCGTCGACTGCGCGCCGTGCAGGGCGCGCGCGATACCGAAGTCCATCACCTTGACCGCGCCGGCGTCGGTGATGATCACGTTGGCGGGCTTGATGTCCCGATGCACGATGCCGTGCTGGTGCGAGTACGCCAGCGCCTCCAGCACACCGGAGACGATGATCAGCGCCTGCTCGGGCGGCGGCGCCTCCGCGTTGACCAGCAGATCGCGGATGGTGCGGCCCTCGACCAGCTCCATCACGATGTACGGCACGGTCTGCCCGTTGACCGTGTCCTCGCCGGAGTCGTACACCGCCACCACCGCGTGGTGGTTGAGCCCGGCGACCGACTGTGCCTCGCGGGTGAACCGGGCCTTGGAGACCGGGTCCTCCGCGAGATCGGCGCGGAGCAGCTTGACCGCCACGGTGCGCCCGAGCCGTACGTCCTCCGCCGCGAACACCTCGGCCATGCCGCCACGGCCGAGACGGTGGGTCATCCGGTAGCGGCCGTCGCCGACCAGCCCTCCGACCAGGCCGCCATCGCCCCAGGAGTCCGCGGCGTCCGACACTCCGCCGCCTGCTTCGGGTTCGGGTGCCATCAGTCCTCGCCGTCGTTTCCGTCCGCTTCACGACCGCGTACGCGGTCCGCGGTATGTACGTGTTTCAGGGATGGGTTTCTCAGAGGTGGCTGTGCCACATCACGCTACAGCCTCCGTATGACACACCGGTCCACGGTGGACCGGCCATGAAACCCGGCGACCAGATACCTACGCAAATTCCCTGCACGCACCACGTCCTCCAGGCCTTCGTTCCATGCTTTTCCTGTAACGCTTCCGAGACGCTTGTTGTGCGTACGGTCACGGAACGGGCACCCGGCTTGACGTGTCACTGCCCTGGGGCAGACTTGGCGCGTAATAACGGGATCACCGCGTGAGCACCATCGCGTCCAGGACCGCAGGACCGGACCGCGCCGGCGCGCCGAGGGGGGAAGCACAGTCATGAGCCAGCACGGCGCACAGGGACGCTACGCCGGCGGTTCGGTCGCGGGCGGCCGGTACCAGCTTCGCGACCTGCTCGGCGAGGGCGGCATGGCGTCCGTGTACCTCGCGTACGACTCGGCGCTGGACCGTCAGGTCGCCATCAAGACCCTGCACACGGAGCTGGGGCGCGAGCAGTCCTTCCGCGAGCGCTTCCGGCGCGAGGCGCAGGCCGTCGCCAAGCTGTCGCACACCAATATCGTCTCGGTCTTCGACACGGGCGAGGACACGTTGCAGGAGAGCGGCTCCGCCGCGGGTTCCGGCGCGCTCATGCCGTACATCGTCATGGAGTACGTCGAGGGGCAGCCGCTCGGCTCCGTGCTCCAGCGGGACATCACCCAGTACGGCGCGATGCCCGCGGACAAGGCGCTCAAGGTGACGGCCGATGTGCTGGCCGCGCTGGAGACCAGCCATGAGATGGGCCTGGTCCACCGGGACATCAAGCCGGGCAATGTGATGATGACCAAGCGCGGCGTCGTCAAGGTGATGGACTTCGGCATCGCGCGCGCCATGCAGTCGGGGGTCACCTCGATGACCCAGACCGGCATGGTCGTCGGCACCCCCCAGTACCTCTCGCCCGAGCAGGCCCTCGGGCGTGCCGTGGACGCCCGCTCCGACCTCTACTCGGTCGGCATCATGCTCTTCCAGCTCCTGACGGGCCGGCTGCCGTTCGACGCGGACTCCCCGCTGGCGATCGCGTACGCGCACGTACAGGAGGAGCCGGTCGCTCCGTCCAGCATCAACCGCTCGGTCACCCCGGCGATGGACGCGCTCGTCGCGCGGGCGCTGAAGAAGAACCCGAACGAGCGTTTCCCGAGCGCGGCGGCGATGCGCGACGAGTGCGCACGGGTGCTGACGGCGGGCCAGACGGGCGCTCCGGTGATCGTGCCGGGCGCTCCGCAGAACAGCGGTTCCGGTGTGGGCTCGGCGGTCTTCCCGCCGGTGGGCCAGTCGGGACAGGCGCCGTCGGCGCAGGGGGTGCAGACGCCGTACAGCCCGGGATCGTACGGTCCGCCGACCCCGACCCCGACCCCGGCGCCTCCGGGAGCCGGGTACGGCTATCCGCAGCAGGCCCCGGCGGCGTACCAGGCTCCCCAGCAGCCGATGCCGCCGACGCCGCAGCCGTACGGGATGTCGCCGCAGCCCGCGACGGCGCCCGGTGGCGGGCGTGGGGGCCATGGCGCTCACGGCGGAGGGCACGGCGGTGGGCACGGCGGTGGCGGCAGGCGGAACATGCCGGTCATCGTGGGGTCGATAGCGGTCGCGATTCTGGCCATCGGCGGGCTGATAGCGGCGCTCTCGTTCAACCAGGACGACCCGGGCAACGGTGGCACGGCCGACCCGTCGAACAGCGAATCCTCGTACTCGTCGGGCTCGTCGGGCGGCCACCGCGACCCGGAGCGCAACCGGACGATCGACGCGACGGAGTGCTCGGACGCCGCGGAGGACGGGCTCGATCCGTCCAAGGTGACGGCCCCCGACCTGCGCTACAAGGACATCCTGTCGGTGAAGGACTGTCTGCGTGAGGCGGGCTGGACCTGGGCGGCGGTGAAGTCGGAGGACGACGGCTCGCAGGCGCAGGACATCGTGATCGACCAGTACCCGCGGCCGGGCGCGGCCATCCTGCCCAGGGGCCAGGAGTTCGAGCTGACGGTCTCGACGGGGAACGCGGGGTAGTCCGGGGCGCCCCTCTTTCCGGGGCGTGGGCGCTTTCGGCGCGTCGCTGCTTTCGGCGCGTGGCTGCTTTCGGCGCGTGGGTGCTTTCGGGGCGTGGGTGCTTTCGGGGCGTGGGTGCTTTCGGGGCGTGCCCGGTACTGAGGCTTGGCGGCACCGAAAGCTGGCGGTACCCGGATGAACCTCCCGAGATGCCGGTTTTGTCATAACATGTGACGCTGAGTCGGTGACTCCTACGCTCCGCACCCCCTGCGCGCTCGCGGTCGCGTCGCTGCTGATGACCGCACCTGTCGCATACGCCGAGGAGTCAGTCCCACCCCCAGCCCGTCCGACGGTGGCCCCCGAGTTCGATCTCACCCTGGCGGGCCGTCCGGCCGGCGAGGGACGCCCGAGACCCGGCAGACCCGAGGAGCCCGACGCCGGAAATCCGCGCGCGGACGCCGATACGGACATGGGCGGGGACCCGGAGGGGGACCGCGAGCCGGACTGGGGCGACTCGGGCACGGCCGAAGAGCCGGGCCGGGACGCCGGGGCCGATCCGGAGACGGACGCGGGCATCGGCCCTGAGGAGGAGGCGGTTCCGGGCCCTTCCGAGCACCCGGCGCACCCCGCCCACCGTCCCCCGAAGG
>NZ_LATD01000420.1 GCF_000981895.1 Streptomyces odonnellii
GGAGGGAGCGTCCCGCTAGAGCGCATCCAGCCGGATCACGGTCCAGCCGACAGGACGTCGGCCTCATCTGCCGCCGCTGATCGCGCGTAGAAACCGTTCCTGGGACGTACCGCCCATCGCCCACACCACATTGCGGCCTGTGTGGCCAGTGCCAGTGCCGCTTCCCGCTCGTCAACACCTCCCATGCCGTCCACCCTGCCCGGACAGTCGGGCACCTCAACGCCCGCCCCACGAGGGGGAGTTCAGGCACCTGGCGCCGGGCTCAGCGCCGCGACAGACCCTTCCGCTCCAGACCCCCGCAGAAGGACGCGGCGTGCGCTCAAGATGTTCGGCCAGCGGCACCTGAGGGAGCGGGCGCAGACGTGGCCGATGGCACGCCGTGGCGCGTGCCGGGGGCTGAGAAGCGTCGTGGAGCCGGGGCCGCCGAAAGGAGCATGCGTACATGCGTACTCAGATATTAGAGTTGGCTTTGACGTTGGGTTCTGATCTGCGTATGGTCGGGCTCGTCCAGATGCTGACCAGAGGGGGCATGGGGAAGTGTTGCTGACGACTGGTCAGGCGGCTCAGGAACTGGGCTGCGCGGTGACGACCTTCCGACGTCTCGTCCGTGCTGGTCTGTTG
Organism: Streptomyces odonnellii; assembly: GCF_000981895.1. GTDB lineage: Bacteria > Actinomycetota > Actinomycetes > Streptomycetales > Streptomycetaceae > Streptomyces > Streptomyces odonnellii. Next base: position 622 of record NZ_LATD01000420.1, read on the forward strand.
CGCGGTCTGTCGCAGCGGGGCGTGCGGGTGATGGTGCCGCTCGAGGCGGTCCAGGCATTGCGCGACCGTGACCCGGCGCCGGTGGAACGTCTTCCGGTACGGGAGATCGCTGTGCTGCGGGCGGATGTAGCGAAGAGAGGAACCTCGGCGGATGGGGAAGGACTGACCGGGTTTTCCGCCGAGCTGCCTCCCGAGCTGCTGGTGAAGACATTGTGCGGATGGTGGCGCTGTGATGCGGCCAGTGTGGCGGCTGGGGGAGTGCTGCCGGTGACCGTGTCCGGTTATGTGGTGGCGGTCCTGACCGGCCTGGATCGCTGGGAGAAGGACAGCCGTGGCCGTCATGGTTTCCCCGATGCGGTTCTGGCCGGTCATGTCACCGACCTCACCGAGCCGGTGAAGCATCTGACAGCTCCTCGGGCAGCGGACCGGAAGCTGGCGGACCTTCTGCTGGGGGCTCGTCTGCCTTCTCATTCAGGCGGCACGATCGCCTACGTCACCACCCACACCACCGTCAGCTGATTCGACCGGCGCACAGGGAACCGTGATGGACGCAAAGACCTACACCGCGCAGCTGGCCGATCTGCGGGCCCTGCGGGACGATATCAAGAAGGCCCAGGCCGCGCTCGTGAAACTCGAGACGGAGCGGGCCCGGCGGATCAGCGTGCTGGCCGTATACGAAAAGGCGAAGGCGGAACGGATCGCGCCTGCCGCCGGACTGAGCCTGGCCGACGTGGTCGCGATCGCCCCCGTCCTGGCCCCCGACCGCCTCACCGCAACCCCGTCGGAGACGACCAGCCCAGCCGTTCCGGCCCCCGAGACGCGGACCCCGGACCCCGCAGCCCCGCAGACACCGGCACCGGCTGCCGCCGAACCACCTACCACGGCCACTGGAGCCCCGGCC
>NZ_LATD01000421.1 GCF_000981895.1 Streptomyces odonnellii
CCGGCGGCGGGCCTGGGGCGGTGGGCCGGGGGCGACGGCCCGGGCGGCGGCGGGCTTCGGGCGGCGGAGGGGCCGTACCGTACAGGGCCTGCGCGGCGGCGGGCCGGGACGACGGCAGCCCGGGCGGCGGGCCCGGGCCGGCGTACGGCTCAGCCGCGGGCGCGCATCGCCTCGATGCCCGCGATGAGGAGTTCGACCGCGAACGTGAAGTCCCGCTGGCGCATCTCCACCACCGTCTCGTCGCCGCGCGCCGCCATGATCTCCTCCGCGTTCCCGAACGGCGCCTTGAACCGCGGCTGTTCGCTGACGACCCCTGTCGCCTGCCGGTAGTACTCGTCCTGGCTCACCCCCGCGTCGGCGCAGCGCTGTACGAAATGGCCCTCGATCGTGCCGAATCCGTACACGAACTGGAAGACCGCGGAGATCGCGCCCATCTGCCCGTGCGGGGCCAGGCCCGTACGGCGGACGACCGCCTGGACGGCGGCGGAGAAGGCCGTCGAATGCGGCCCGATGTTCAGGTACTTGCCGATGAGCGGTGAGACCCAGGGGTGGCGGACGAGTACGGTCCGGTAGCTGGCGGTCAGTTCGCGGAGCTGGTCGCGCCAGTCGGTGGCGTCGTCCGTGAGATCCGGTACGCGGACTTCGCCGAAGACGCGGTCCAGGGCGAGTTCGAGAAGGTCGTCCTTGGTGTCCACGTACCAGTACAGGGACATCGCGGTCACACCCAGCTCGGCGGCCAGACGGCGCATGGAGAACTTGGCCGCGCCCTCCGTGTCGAGCAGCCGTACGGAGACGGTGGTGATGCGGTCGCGGTCGAGCCCGCCGTGCTGATCGGAGGACCGGGCGGACCGGGCGGCGGAACGGTCCGCGGACCGTTCCGTGCGGTCCGTGCGGTCCCCTTTTCGGCCCCGGCCGGCCGGCTTGCCCTCCAGCCAGACGCTGGTACGGGTCGGCCGCTTGGCCCGATCGGCTTCCGGCGCCATGGGTGAGCCTCCTCGGTTCCCTCCGGCCGGACGGTGACCGGACTCCTGTTGCCTGCCCGCGTTTTGCCCACCCGCGTCGCCTGTCCGGCGCCAACCGTCACCGGCCCCGTGGCCGGGCGACGGACGGCCCGCCGCCGGGAACCGGAAGCCGGGGTCCGGAGTCGGGGTCCGTAGTCGGGGTTCGGAGCCGGGGTTCGGAGCCGGGGTCCGGGGGTCCGGCCTCAACCGATGCTATGCCGCCTCCGGAAGAGAGTCTGCCCGCTGGGCCCTGCGCGACAGCAACACGGCCGACAGTTCGCCCGCCAGTACGGCCACCGCGGCGGCGAACGGGCCGTACCCCGGTACGAACTGACGGTGCAGCGTCAGCAGAAAGAGTGACCCGCTGATGCCGAAGGCGACCAGGTGAGGGCCCGCCACCACCCTTCTGAAGCGCCGGTCATGGAAATGGAAGAGGTGCGTATCGAGCAGGGAGTACTCCCGATCACCGGGGCGCGTCGGCCGGCTCACCGGGGCGCGTCGGCCGACTCACCGGGTTTGATCAGATAGCCCGCCCCGCGCCGGGTGTGGATCATCGGCGGGCGTCCGGCGTCGATCTTCCGGCGCAGATAGGAGATGTACAGCTCGACGACATTGGCCTGGCCGCCGAAGTCGTACGACCAGACCCGGTCCAGGATCTGCGCCTTGCTCAGCACCCGGCGCGGATTGCGCATCAGATAGCGCAGCAGCTCGAACTCGGTCGCGGTGAGATGGATGGACACCCCGCCACGGCTGACGTCATGGCTGTCCTCGTCCAGGGTCAGATCGCCGACGACCAGCAGCGACTCGCTGCGGACGGCCGCCGCGCCGGACCGCCGTATCAGTCCGCGCAGCCGGGCGACCACCTCCTCCAGGCTGAACGGCTTGGTGACGTAGTCGTCGCCGCCCGCGGTCAGCCCGGCGATCCGGTCCTCGACGGCGTCCTTCGCGGTGAGGAAGAGCACGGGCACCTGCGGCAGTTCGCGCCGCAGCCGCCCCAGCACGGCCAGCCCGTCCATATCGGGCAGCGTCACTTCGAGCACCACGGCGTCGGGCTGGAAGTCCCGGGCGGACCGCACCGCGCCGGCGCCGTCGCCTGCGCTGCGCACGTCCCACCCTTCGTATCGCAGGGCCATGGACAGCAGCTCGGTGAGCGAGGTCTCGTCGTCGACAACCAGAACGCGGACGGGAGCGCCGTCCGGCCTGAGCATTTCGGTGCGCCCGCGGGGCGAGGTGATGGTCATGCTGCTCAACCCTGCGGAGCACCTCTGAGAGCGCTCTTTCCGGAACCTGTGAATTCCCTGAGAAACGCTCCGAAGGCACCGGACCGGGCTTGCCCGTCGGCGTTACCCGGCTTCCAGTGCGAAGAGCCGGGCCCCGTTCTCGTAACAGACCGCGCGCAGCCAGTCGTTGCCCAGCTCCAGCCGTTCCAGGGCCTCAAGCTGGTGGATGTACGGGTACGGGATGTTCGGGAAGTCGCTCCCCAGCAGGATCCGGTCCCCCAGGTCGGCGAGCCGCCCCCGAGCCTCCCGGGGAAAGGGCGCGAAGCGCTCGCTGAAGTCGGTGAACGCCATGGTCGTGTCCAGCCTGACCTCCTCGTACCGCTCGGCGAGATCCAGGAAGTCGGTGTACTCCGGCATCCCGAGATGCGCCACGATCAGCGGCAGCCGCGGATGGCGCGCGAGCAGCCGCCCGACCGGGCCGGGCCCGGTGTGCTTGCCGGGCGCGGGCCCCGAGCCGCAGTGCACGACCACCGGCACCCGGGCCTCGGCGAGCAGCCCCCAGACCCGGTCGAGCCGCTCGTCGTTCGGGTCGTACGCCCCCACCTGCAGATGTGCCTTGAACACCCGCGCCCCGCCCTCGACGGCCTCCCTTACGTAGGTCTCGACGCCCTCCTCGGGAAAGAACGTCGCCGTCGACAGACAGTCGGGCGTACGGGCCGCGAACTCGGCGGCCCACCCGTTCAGCCACCGCGCCATGCCCGGCTTGTGCGGATAAAGCATCGAGGTGAACGCCCGCACCCCGAACTCCCGCAGCAGCGTGATGCGTTCGTCCTCCTCATGCCGGTAACTGATGGGCCACTCCATGCCGGTGAGCGGCCCGACAGCATCGAAGTAGGCCCAGACCTTCGCCAGCACCCGCTCGGGCATGAAGTGCGTATGCACATCAACCACCCCGGACACCCCAACCC
>NZ_LATD01000422.1 GCF_000981895.1 Streptomyces odonnellii
GTGAGGGCCCGTGGGCCGAGGCCGGCCAGCGGGGGCCGGTGAGCTGTGGGCCGGTCGTCGGTCGTCAGGGGCGGTCGGCGGAGGCGGTCGGCGGGGCCGGTCGGCCGGGCTCAGAGGATGACGTGCGGGAGGAAGCGCGCGTACTCGTCCGTGACCAGGCCCTCCGACTCCCGGATGCCCAGCCCCGCCGCCCCGTCCTCGACGACCCACGCGCCGAGCACGACACGGTTGCCGTCGAAGTCCGGCAGCGGGGCCAGCTCCTGGTAGCAGCAGGCCTCGTCCCGTACCACCGGCGCACCGCCGGGCTCATGGACGGTCACTCCCGCGCCCTCGCGGCCCAGCAGCGGCTTGGCGACATAACCGCGGGCGGCGGCGAGTTCGCGGGGGCCGTCGAGATACGCGGGCAGGAGATTCGGGTGGCCGGGGTGGAGTTCCCAGAGGATCGCGAGCAGCGCCTTGTTGGACAGGAGCATCTTCCAGGCGGGCTCGATCCAGCAGGTGGTGCCGGTGCCGCCGCCGTTGTCGAGGGTGTCCCGTACGTACGGTCCGAACCGGTCGGTCGTCAGCCACTCCCACGGATAGAGCTTGAAGCAGCTCCGTATGAAGCGCAGCCGCTCGTCGACGAAACGGCCGGACAGCCGGTCCCAGCCGATCTCCTCGACGGAGAGCGCCTCGGTCGCGAGGCCCGCCTGTTCGGCGGTCTCCCGCAGATACGCGACGGTCATCAGGTCCTCGCCCAGCTCGTCCGCGTCGGAGTGGACGAAGTGCACAGGACCCGGCGGGAGCAGGGCGGACTGGCGTCTCCAGGCGGCGACGAGCCGTTCGTGGAGGGAGTTCCACTGGTCGCCGTCGGGGAACCGTTCCTCCATCCAGAACCACTGCGCGCTCGCGGCCTCGACCAGCGAGGTGGGGGTGTCGGCGTTGTACTCCAGCATCTTCGCCGGGCCCCTGCCGTCGTATCGCAGATCGAACCGGCCGTAGATGGACGGCAGTTCGGCGCGGCGCCGCCAGGACTCGGCGACCAGGGCCGCGAGTCCGGGGTCGGTGATCCCCAGATCGGCGAAACGATTCTGCTCGACAATGTGCGCGGCGGCTCCCAGACAGAGGGCGTGCAGCTCCTCGACGACCTCTTCCAGGGCCTCCACCTCGGGCAGGGTGAAGGAGTAGTAGGCGCTCTCGTCCCAGTACGGACGCAGCGAGCCGTCCGGACAGCGGGTGAGCGGATAGACGACACCCTGTCCCTCGACGGTCTGCTGCCAGCCGGGACGGGGGTCGGTGCAGTGACGTTTCATCTGGGGATCACCAGGGCTTCCGACGGGCGCCGAGGCCGGTCAGCCACCGCCCGAGCCGGAGTTCGCGCAGCCGAAACCGCCGCGGTCGACGGCTGACTTGTCGAAGCTGCCGCCCTGGACCTTGCCCTGTTTGCTGGATCCGCCGTAGTAGTACGAGCCGCTGCCGCCGCGCTCGCACTGGGAACTCGGCAGGGTCTTCCCGGTCGCCCGGTCGGCGCACCGCTTGTCCGGCTCCGAGCCACAGGATGTGATCGTGAGCGCCAGGATTCCCATGCCGCCGAGCACGACCGTGCTCGATCTCAGCCTCCGCCGCGTCGCACTCATGCGCCGCCCTCCCCCGTTGACGTACCGCTTCCGCGCCAGCAAGCGTAAGGGGGCGGGGAAAACCCCGCCCCCTCAGGGTCCCGCGCCTGCACTGGGCCGGCACAGAGCGGGCGCCGGACAGGGCCTAGGGTCTTTCGTTTGGATCTGGCTGGATCAGGGAGCGGGGTCTGGTGGAGGGGGTACCTCCCGTGCCGTTCAGGCTACGGGGGCGGATCGCAAGGCGGAGGAGGGAGCCCACGCGGAGGGGGTACCTCCCACGCCCTCAAGGCTGTGGGGGAGTAGGCGACCGACGACAACGCCGCGAGGCGCGGTGCCGGGGCCCGCGAGCCCAGCAAGATCCAAACGAGAGGCCCTAGGGCGTGTCTTCAAAGTCCCGTCTGCCCGGCGACGCCTGGCACGCACGCTCGCCGCGTTGTCGGGATCATCCAAGTACGTCCAGTACAAGGACGCCCCTCCGCCTTGCGATCGCACGCACCAGACGCCGCCGGGCCCGCCCTTCGGGCGGACGACGCTACTTTGAAGACACGCCCTAGCTCTCGCCGCCGCCGTACGGGCGGGTGATCGCTTCCATGGCGTGGCCCACCGGGTCCATGAAGTACACGCCGCGCCCGCCGTCGTTGTGGTTGATCTCGCCGGGGTGCCGGCGGTGCGGATCGGCGTAGAAGGTGACGCCCCGGTCCTGGATCCGCCGGAAGATCCCGTCGAAGTCGGCCTCGCTCACCAGGAAGGCGTAGTGCTGCGGGACGATCGACTCGGGCGGTATGGACGCGAAGTCCAGGGTGACGCCGTTGCTCAGCTCGACGGGGATGAACGGGCCCCACTCGGCTCCGACCGGAAGGTCGAGGACATGCGCCAGGAATTCGGCGGATTCCCGGTTGTCCCGGGCATGAACGATGGTGTGGTTCAACTGGATCGACACTGTGGAATGCCTCCGTAAGGCAAACTCACGGGCACCTCCATGCCTCACCCGGACGGTGACCGACACGCGATGCCGTATCGATCAGCCTAATTCGGGGCCCGCGGGCTGTCGACCTCGCTGCCACCGCGCAGCACGGATCAGCACAGTTCAGGTCAGGGCGGTGGAGGTTCGGGACACGGTCACGGAAGCGACCGGCACAGCGCCTCCAGCGCGCCGGTCCACGCGCTGTCCGGCGGCGTGGCGTACCCGACGACCAGCGCGTCCCGGTCACGCGGCACCGACGGATGCCGGAAGCGGCTCATCCCGTACACCGCCAGCCCCTGCCGGGCCGCCGCCTCGACGACGGACCGCTCGGTGCCCGGCGGGAGTTCGACGACGGCGTGCAGTCCGGCCGCGATCCCGGTCACCCGGATCCCCGGCGCGCGCTCGGTCACCGCCGCCACGAGCTGGTCGCGGCGGCGCCGGTAGTGCAGCCGCATGGAGCGGACATGCCGGTCGTACGCGCCCGAGGCGATGAACTCCGCGAGCGTGAGCTGGTCCAGCGTGCTCGACGCCCAGTCCTGGGGACCCTTCACCTTCCGCACCTCCCCCACCAGCTCCTCGGGCAGCACCATCCATCCCATCCGCAGCCCGGGCGCCAGGGACTTGCCGGCCGTGCCGAGGTACACCACCCTCTCGGGATCGAGTCCCTGGAGCGCCCCCACGGGCTGCCGGTCGTAGCGGAACTCCCCGTCGTAGTCGTCCTCCAGGACGATTCCGCCCGTGCCGCGTGCCCAGTCGACCGCCGCGGCGCGCCGGTCGGGGTGGAGCGCCATGCCCATGGGGTACTGGTGCGCGGCGGTCAGCAGGACCGCGCCGGCGCCGGGCACCTCGGCCAGTTCCTCGGTACGGGTGCCGAGCGCGTCCAGCGGGAGCGCGGGGGTCCGGATGCCCGCCCCGGTCAGCACGGACCAGTGGAAGTCGAGACCGTACGACTCGACGGCCACGGCCCGGACCCGGCGTGCGACGAGCACCTGTGCCATCAGCATCAGTCCGTGGACGAAGCCGGAGCAGACGACGATCCGCTCCGGCGCCGCGTACACACCACGGGACCGGGCCAGATAGTCGGCGAGCACGGTACGGAGTTCGATCCGGCCGAGTGGGTCGCCGAGCCCGAACGCCTCGTGCGGCGCCGCCGTCAGCGCGCGGCGGGCGGCGGCGAGCCACCGCGCGCGCGGAAAGGCGGCGAGGTCGGGGGAGCCGGGCAGCAGGCTGTACGCGGGCCGCCGGTGGGCCGGGCGGGTCCGGGGCGGCGCGGGCGCGGGCCTGCGCGGCGCGGACCGCGGGGCCACCCGGGTACCGGAGCCCTGCCGGGCGGTGAGCCATCCCTCGGCGACCAGTTCGGCGTACGCGTCGGCCACGGTGTTACGGGCGACGCCCAGGTCGGCGGCGAGCGAGCGGGAGGACGGCAGCCGGGTGCCGGGGGCGAGTCTGCCCGTACGGACGGCTTCGCGCAGGGCGTTCATGAGACCGGCGCGCAGACCGGGGCCCCGAGGTGCGGACCCGCTGAGCGCGGAGGCGCGGAGCTCCAGGTGGAGGTCGGTGCCGAGGCCACTGTCGGGTGCCGGCTCCGCCGGTCCTGCTGCTTCCGCCGAATCTGCCGGTTCTGCCGGCTCTGTCGGCTCCGCCGGTCCCGCCGGTTCCGCCGGGCAAGGCGGATTGGCCCATGAATCCGTCATGGAAATGGACCATACGCCTGTGCCACCGGGCGCGTAGCGTCGTACGTATGACGACGCGATCTGTGAACGAGACGAAGACCTACGCCCCCGAGCACTCCCCGCGCCTCGACATGGCCAAGCTGGCCCCCGAGGTCTACAAGGCCATGGTCAGGCTGGACGCGGCGGCCCGGCAGGGCGTCGAACCGACCCTGCTCGAACTGGTCAAGATCCGCGCCTCCCAGCTCAACCACTGCGCGTTCTGCCTCGACATGCACACCAAGGACGCGCTGGCGGCCGGCGAGTCGACGGAGCGGATCATCCAGCTCAGCGCCTGGGAGGAGTCGAAGCACTTCTACACGGAGAAGGAACTGGCGGCGATCGAGCTGACCGAGGCGGTCACGGTGCTGACCGACGGGTTCGTACCGGACGAGGTGTACGAGAAGGCCGCGGCGCACTTCGACGAGACCGAGCTGGCGCATCTGATCGCCGCGATCACGGTGATCAACGCATGGAACCGGTTCGGGGTGTCGGCGCGGCTGGTGCCCGGCCACTACACGCCGGGGCAGTTCGCGCACTGACCCGCCGACCCGCCTTGCGTGCCACCACTACGGAGAAACGCCCCAGGCACCGTGCTCATGTGCCGGGGGCGTTCTCTGTCCTGGTCCGTCGGAGGGTCAGATCAGGCCGAGGGCGCGGACCGCGTCGCGCTCCTCCTGGAGTTCCCGTACGGAGGCGTCGATCCGGGTGCGCGAGAACTCGTTGATCTCCAGGCCCTGGACGATCTCGTACGCGCCGTCCTTGGCGGTGACCGGGAACGACGAGATGAGGCCCTCCGGCACACCGTACGAACCGTCCGACGGGATGCCCATGGAGGTCCAGTCGCCCTCGGCGGTGCCGTTGACCCAGGTGTGGACGTGGTCGATGGCGGCGTTGGCGGCGGAGGCGGCCGAGGAGGCGCCTCGGGCCTCGATGATCGCGGCGCCGCGCTTGGCGACGGTCGGGATGAACGTGTCGGCCAGCCAGGCCTCGTCGTCGACGGTCTCCGCGGCGTTCTTGCCGGCGATCTCCGCGTGGAAGATGTCCGGGTACTGGGTGGCGGAGTGGTTGCCCCAGATCGTCAGCCGCTTGATGTCGGAGACGGCGGCGCCGGTCTTCGCGGCGAGCTGCGAGATGGCGCGGTTGTGGTCGAGGCGGGTCATCGCGGTGAAGCGCTCGGCCGGTACGTCGGGGGCGGCGGCCTGGGCGATCAGCGCGTTGGTGTTGGCCGGGTTGCCGACGACGAGGACCCGGATGTCGTCCGCGGCGTGGTCGTTGATGGCCTTGCCCTGGGGCTTGAAGATGCCGCCGTTGGCGGAGAGCAGATCGCCGCGCTCCATGCCCTTGGTACGGGGGCGGGCGCCGACGAGCAGGGCGACGCTGGCGCCGTCGAAGGCGGTGTTCGGGTCGTCGGTGATCTCAATGCCCCTGAGCAGCGGGAACGCGCAGTCGTCCAGCTCCATCGCGGTGCCCTCCGCCGCCTTGAGCCCCTGCGGGATCTCCAGGAGACGCAGCTTGACCGGCACGTCCGCGCCGAGGAGCTGGCCGGAGGCGATGCGGAAGAGCAACGCGTAGCCGATCTGGCCGGCCGCGCCGGTGACGGTGACATTCACGGGAGTACGGCTCATGGTGATCTCCGTAAGACGCTGGCGGTGGGGGTTCCTGCCCCTGGTGCGGGACATCTCCGCAGCGAATCTTGACGTGAAGAGACATCCAACGGCCAGGCTATCCGACGGTGGACGCGGGGCCCGGTGCAGGGGCGCCCGGGCACCGGGCGGGGCGTTTCCGTCCTCAATCGCCGGGCGGGCTTGTTCTTGCCGGGCGGCACCGGCTGCGGGGCGGGCGCATGGATCACCGCGTCCGTGCGGGGCCGGTCCGTCCTCAAGCGCCGGACGGGCTTGATTTTGCCGGGCGGCACCGAGTCCGCGCCCATGCGCGGGGGGGGCGCGATTCCAGCCCGTCCGGCGTTTGAGGACGACACCCGGCGCGACGACACCCGGCGCCGGGCCGGGCGCGTCATTGCGCCGGAGTGCAGCCCGTTTCGCCTGTGGTCAGGGTCGCGCACGCCTGCGTGGTCGCCCCGGCCTGAACCGCCACCATCGACGTGTACGCGTTGACCGCCGCCGCCTCCACCGCCGCGGCCTCCGCCTTGCCCTCGCTCGGCGTGATCCGTACCTCGTCGCCCGCGGCGGCCTGCGTTATCCGGGCCCATGCCGCCCCGCAGGTCTGGCTGTGGCGTACCTCGATCAGCGCCGTACCGACCGTGACGCTGGAAACGGTCTTGGCGAAGCTCCCGCCGCACCCCATCGCCTCGGGGTCCTGCCCCGAACAGTCGTCACCGGCGCACTTCACCCCGGCGGGCAGGACGGGGCTGCTGGAAGACGGCGAGGGGGAAGGGGACTTGGCGGCGGGCGCCGGGGCGGCGTCCCCGCCGATGTCGGCGAGCAGCACCGCACCGACGATCACAAGCAGCGCGCCGACGACCGCGCCCGCGAAGACAATCGCCTTCCGCCGCGGGCGCCGGGGCGCAGGCCCGGGCCCAGGCCCGGTCGGGATGCCCGCCCCGC
>NZ_LATD01000423.1 GCF_000981895.1 Streptomyces odonnellii
CCAGCTCGAAGGCGCGCGAGGACCGGTCGACCAGCACGACCAGCACGACGACGACCACACAGGTCGCCGCGGCCACGAGGCCCATGATGCGCCACTGCAAGGAGCGCAGCCGATACGCGGCGGAGAGCGCGCCCGGCGGACGGAGGGCCGGCGGGCGAGGTGCGGACGGGCGAGGGGCCATCGTCACCGCCGCAGCTTGTATCCGAAGCCGCGCACGGTGTCGATGCGGTGGGCCCCTATCTTCGCGCGCAGCCGTTTCACATGGAGGTCGACCACCCTGGTGTCCCCGTCCCAGGCGTGGTCCCAGACCTGTCTCAGCAGTGTTCTGCGCTCCAGCACGACACCGGGCGAGGCGGCGAAGACGAGCAGCAGCCGCAGCTCGGTCGGCGTCAGCGCGGTGATCTCGCCGCCCCGGCGCACCTCCATGCCGTCGGTGTCGATGGTCAGGTCCCCGAACCGGAGGACGTCCTGGCCGGTGGACGGCCGCGCGCTGTCTGGGGCGGCCGGCGCGAAGGAGGCACGGCGCAGCAGTGAACGGATCCGCGCGACGAGTACCGCGCTCTCGCACGGTTTGACCACATAGTCGTCGGCACCGGCCTCCAGGCCCGAGATGATGTCGAGATCGTCGCCGCGCGCGGTCACCATCAGGATCGGGACGAGGCTCGACTCCCTTATCCGGCGGCACAGTCCGATGCCGTCCAGTTCGGGAAGCATGACATCGAGCACCAGCAGGTCGGGGCGGGTCTCCCGGAAGAGTTCGAGGCCGGTGAGGCCGTCGGCGGCGGTGGAGACGGTGAAGCCGTACCGCTGGAGGGCGATACGAAGGGTGTTCCGGATCACCTCGTCGTCCTCGACGAACAGGATGTGCGGCTCGGCGGGCTGGTCCGGGCAGACGTCGGGGCAGGTGTCGGGGCGGGCACGGCGGACGGTGGGCATGGCGGCGTCCTCGCTGTCTCGGTACGTGTACGGAGCAGGGCGTGCGTGCCGGCTCGTGCGGCCGAGGCGAGGGCCGTGTCCGCCGGTGGTCTGTTGTCGACGGCCGTCAGCGCCGCGCCGTTCCAGCGGTAGCGGACGGTACGGGGACCGGTGTCCTCCGCGACGGTGAGCAGCAGCTCCCCTCCGGCCACGGCCAGTTCCGCACCGGTCGCGCCGGGGTGGACGAGGAGGGGGCGTACACGACCGCCCGCGGCCTGATACACCGCCAGAAAGGTACGGCGGGCCACCGGTTCGTCGACCGCGACGACGAGTTCGGCCCCGCCGTCACCGGTCACGTCCTCGTACACCGGCGGCCGTACGGGACAGCGCGGGCCGGGGCAGTCGCGCAGGGCGGCCCGCGACCGCTCGGGCAGCCGGGGGTCGCGGGACAGCAGGGCGGCCACGGACAGGCCGTCGAGTCCGCCGTGCGCCGGGACGCGGATCCCGTCGAGGGGCGGATAACCCTTGGGCGCGCGCGCCTCCGGCCGATTCGGCAGGGCGTCCGTGTGCACGGACAGATCGGCCGCGGCGCCCGCGTCCCGTACGTCGGTGTCCGGCGCGTATCCGCTCAGCGCTCCGCCCAGCACGGTCGCGGCGGCGACCGTGGCTCCCACGGCCCGGCCGGGACCGCGCCCGTACAGCGACAGACGCCTCAGGGTCGCGGCGCCTCGGCGGAGGAAAACGTAGGGAGAACGCATCATGCGGAGCCTAACGGTGAGGCGACAACGCTCCGTTGGCCTGTATAGCGCGGCACGGCCTAGGGGAAGGTACAGAAATTCGCCCGCCAGTACGCCTGTTGGGGCGAGGCCCGCACCGTCCGCCCGGCGCCGGACCCCGCCCGTCGCGGCGGGGTCCGCTCCGCCCGGACGTCACTCCGTACCCAGCGTCTCCAGGATCTGCTCCCCGTACTTCGCCAGCTTGTTCTCGCCCACCCCGCTCACCGTGCCCAGCTCCGCCAGCGTCGCCGGCGCCCGTACCGCGATCTCGCGCAGCGTCGCGTCATGGAAGACGACATACGCGGGCACCCCCTGCTCCTTCGCCGTGGCCGCCCGCCAGGCGCGCAGCGACTCGAACACCGGCACCGCCTCGTCCGGCAGATCGACGGGCACGGCACGCCCCTTCTTCTCCGCGCGCGCGGGCTTGGCCACCGCAGCCTTCTCGGGCTCGCGCCGCAGCATCACGGACCGCCGCCCGCCCAGCACCTCGGCACTGTCCTCGGTGAGGACGAGCGTTCCGTAGTCGCCCTCGACGGCGATCAGCCCCTGCGCCAGCAACTGCCGTGCCACACTGCGCCATTCGGCCTCGCGCAGCTCCGTACCGATGCCGAACACGCTCAGCGCGTCATGGTCGAACTGGATGACCTTGGCCGTCTTCTTGCCCAGCAGGATGTCGGTGATCTGCCCGGCGCCGAACTTCTGATTGCGCTCCCGCTTCAGCCGGACCACGGTCGACAGCAGCTTCTGCGCGGGCACCGTGCCGTCCCAGGACTCGGCGGGAGTCAGACAGGTGTCGCAGTTGCCGCACGGCCCGCTCTTCTCGCCGAAGTACGCGAGGAGCTGGACGCGGCGGCACTCCACGGTCTCGCACAGCGCGAGCATCGCGTCGACATGGGCGCCCAGCCGCCTCCGGTGCGCGTCGTCGCCCTCGGAGGTGTCGATCATCTTGCGCTGCTGGACCACGTCCTGGAGTCCGTATGCCAGCCAGGCCGTGGACGGCAGCCCGTCGCGCCCGGCGCGGCCCGTCTCCTGGTAGTACCCCTCGACGGACTTCGGCAGATCGAGATGGGCGACGAACCGTACGTCCGGCTTGTCGATGCCCATGCCGAACGCGATCGTCGCGACCATCACCATGCCCTCCTCCCGCAGGAAGCGCGCCTGGTTCGCGGCCCTCGTACGGGGATCCAGCCCCGCGTGGTACGGCAGCGCCTCGACCCCGTTCTTCACCAGGAACTCGGCGGTCTTCTCGACCGAGGCCCGGGACAGGCAGTACACGATCCCCGCGTCGCCCGCGTGCTCCGCACGGAGCAGATGCAGGAGCTGCCGCTTGGGGTCGTTCTTCGGCGCGATGCGGTACTGGATGTTGGGCCGGTCGAAGCTTGCCACGAAGTGCCGCGCGTCCTGGAGCCTGAGCCGGGAGGCGATCTCCGCGTGGGTGGCCTCGGTGGCGGTGGCGGTCAGCGCGATACGGGGCACGTCCGGCCACCGCTCGTGCAGCGCCGACAGGGCCAGATAGTCGGGGCGGAAGTCGTGGCCCCACTGGGCCACGCAGTGCGCCTCGTCGATGGCGAACAGGGAGATCGTGCCGCGCTCCAGCAACCGTACGGTCGACTCCACGCGCAGCCGCTCCGGCGCGAGATAGAGCAGATCCAGCTCGCCCGCGAGGAACTCGGCCTCCACCAGCCGCCGTTCGTCCAGATCCTGGGTGGAGTTGAGGAATCCGGCCCGGACACCGAGCGCTCTCAGCGCGTCGACCTGGTCCTGCATGAGCGCGATGAGCGGGGACACGACGACTCCGACGCCCTTCCGCACCAGCGCGGGGATCTGGTAGCAGAGCGACTTGCCGCCGCCGGTCGGCATCAGGACAAGGGCGTCGCCCCCGGCCACCACATGATCGATGATCTCCTGCTGGCTCCCGCGGAAGGAGTCGTAACCGAAGACGCGGTGCAGCACACGCAGCGCCTCGCTGCCGGCCTCGGGGCCGGCTCCGGCAGGGGTCTCGGGACGCGGGTCGGTATCGGCAGCGCTCATCCGGCGATTCTATGAGTCTCGTGCGACACCGGTCCGACCGATCCGCGATCCGGGCGGTCACGGCGGCGTCTGAAGCGGCGGCGGGAACGGCTGCCAACTAGGACATGGTCTGACCTGCACGGGATCTAGCGTCGGGGGTGCCGCCCGGAAGTGGAGCGGCGAGACCGACGAAGCAGGAGAGGCACATGAGTCAGGTGACCAGCACTCAGCCGACGGGCACTCCGACCTGGGTCGAACTCGATGTCCCCGTCGCGGAGGCCGGGCGTGCGAAGGAGTTCTACGAGGCGCTGTTCGGCTGGGAGTTCGCGGTGGGATCGCCGGGGGCCGGCCAGTACACGGTGTGTCTGCTGCGCGGCCACGCGGTGGGGGGACTCAGGCCGGTGACGGCCGGGACGACATCGGGGCACTGGCGCGTCTACATCGCCACCGACGACTGCGACAGCACCGCCAAGCGTGTCCTCGACGCGGGCGGCACGCTGATCGAGAGCCCCGCGGAGGTCGGGGACCGGGGGCGGGCGGCCCTGGTGGTGGACCCGGTCGGCGCCGAGTTCGGCCTGTGGCAGGGGCGCGGGCGCATCGGCAGCGAGATCGTGAACGAGCCCGGCAGTCTCGTACGGAACGATCTCACCACCCCGGACCCCGCCACCGCGCGCGCTTTCTACCCGGCGGTCTTCGACTACACCCTGGACGCCGAAGGCGGTCTCCCGGACGCCGACTTCACCTTCCTTCGCCGGCCGGACGGGCATGAGATCGGCGGCATCATGGGCGTGCCGCAGGGCGCGCCCTCGGTCTGGGGGACCTGCTTCGAGGTCGCCGACGCCGATGCCGCCGCGGCGCGGGCGGTCGCGGCGGGAGGCACGGCGGGCACGCCCTCGGACACGGTCCACGCCCGGCTGGCGGAGATCACCGACCCGCTCGGCAACACGTTTGTGGTGGGCGAGCGGCCGGGGGTGGGGGAGGGCTG
>NZ_LATD01000424.1 GCF_000981895.1 Streptomyces odonnellii
GCGGCGGGGACGGGGGGTGGTTCAGCGGGACTTGTCAGGGCTCAGCGGTGGGACGCGGGGGTACGGAACCGGCTCAGGAACCGCCACATGACCTCGTGCGCCTCGATGGTCTGGGTGGTGTAGCCGCCGCCGCTGTAGCTGTCGGCGCCCGGCCAGGTGTGCCCGCCGTCGGTGACCGCGACATGCTGGACCTCGGCGCCCCGGTCGCAGTCCTTCCAGCGCGAGACGGTGATGTCCGGCTCGGTCACCCGGTCCCGCGCGCGGTCGTCACAGCCGTTGCGGGCGGCCCAGCCTGCCACCCAGTCCCGGATCGCCGGCAGTCCGCGGTCGGCGTCCCCGGCGTACGGGATGGTGACGTCACCGGTGCCGTGGAAGTCGATGAGCGGTATGGGGCGTGACGGCCGGCACTCCTCGCCGGTCGGGTAGAGCGCGGCGGCCACCGGCGCGATGGCGGCGATCCGGTCGGCGGCGCGGCAGGCGAGCAAGGTGCTCACGAAGCCCGCCCCGTTGGACTTGCCCGTGGCGTACACCCGCCGCTCGTCGACACAGAGCGTGGCTTCGATCCGGTCGAGGAGGTCCTCGGTGAACCGGACGTCGTCCACCCCGGCCGCCGCGTACGGCGCGCCCTGCCAGGCCTGCCGGTCGCCGTCCCCGGTACCGATGACCCCGTCCGGGTAGACGACGACGGCCGGGAGCGTGGAGAGCTTGGAGAACTCCTCGGTGCCCGCACCGGTGTTGCCACGGCCGTGGAAGGCGAGGACGACCGGCCAGTCGCGCTTCTCCGTGTAACCGTCCGGGAGATGGAGCTGATACGTACGGTCGCGGCCGCCGCTGCTGATGGTGCCCCGGGCGCTGGTGCCTGGCTGCTGCGGGGCGGGCAGGCGGCACGCGGTCTTCTTGGCGGGCTTCGACTGCTGCGCGGCTGCGGACGCCGGTACGGCGGTCGCCCCGACGCACAGGGCGAGGCTCACGACGGCGGTCGCCATACGCTGGAGGGAGTTCATGGCAGGCTCCTTCTGCCGTACGCCTCAAGGCGGACGGCCGACTGGTTTTTTCGGGCAGGGGTGCCCCACACAGGGGGGGGGCGGGATCGCGCGCGGCTCGGGCGCGATGAAAGAGGTGCGGTGCGCGTGCTGCGCGCGGTGCGGGTGTCGTACGGGCAGGTTCTGCCTACGGCACCACGCGCGCCCTCACGAAAGGCCTTGGGGGAGAGCCCTTACGTGCACAGGGGCGGGGCGCGGTGCCGTACGCGGGGGAGTGGCGGCGGAGCCGTTGTCAGGCGTCCAGCCACTCCTTGACGAAGGCGACCACACGGACCACGACGGCGTCGACGACCGCCTGTCCGTCCTCGGCGGTCGCCCGGCGCGGGTCACCGAGGATGCCGTTGTCACTGAGCCGGTCGTAGCGCACGGCGAGCGCGGGGTGGCTGCCGTGGCGCGAGAGCCGGGAGAGCGGATCGAGTTGGGCGGTGGCGGTCGTACCGGCGGTGAGCCGGCCGGTGCGCACCAGCCCGGGGGCGAGATGGAGCATCTGCGCGGTCTCCGCCTCGCCGCTGTGTCCGTGCACTTCGCTGACGCCCATGCCGGCGACGACATCGGCGGCGAGCGCGGTCACGGGGGTCCAGGCGAACTGGAGTCCGGGGTGGGTGGTGAGCAGGTCCTGCGCCACCGTGGCCAGGGTGGCGTTGTTGCCGCCGTGGCCGGTCACCACGAGCACCTTCCGCCAGCCGTGCCGGTGGAGGCTCTCGACGTACTCACGGATCACCGCGGCCAGGGTCGTGGTGGTGAGTGTGACCGTGCCCGCGAAGGCGAGATGGTGCGGGGAGACACCGACCGGCAGATGCGGGCCGATGACCGCGCGCCCGTCCAGCGCGGCGGCCACCCGGTCGGCGACCGCCTCGGCCCGGATGGTGTCCGTGGCCAGCGGCATTCCGGGGCCGTGCTGTTCGAACGCACCGGCCGGGATGATGACCACGGGGCTCGCGGTGACGGCCTCGGCCGCCTCCTCGGTCGTCATCTCGGCCAGCCGCAGCGGCGGCCGGGCGCTCATCGGTCCGTGCCCGTCGCCGAGCCGTCGGGATCCGCGTCCTCGACGTCCGGGAAGTCGGCCGTGAGGACCGCCTCGCGGATGAACCCGAGATGTTCCCGGGTCAGCCGCTCGGCCGCCTCGGCGTCCCCGTCCCGTACCGCCTCGTAGATCTCCACATGCTCCGCGTGGTCCCGCGCGCGGTCGTTGTAGCGGTGCCGGATCTCCACCTGTTCCCGCGCCCTGACCTGGAGCAGCGCCTCGACGGCCTCCCTCAGCAGCGCGTTGCCGCTGGCGGCGGCCAGCGCCACATGGAAGTGGACCGACTGCCGCAGCGACTCGCGCGGCGGATGCAGCGCGTTGGCGGACGCCGCCTCCAGCTCCGAGACCGCCTCGGGCACCCTCGTACGGGCCGCCGCCGCAGCGACCGCGGGCTCCAGGACCAGCCGCGCCTCGACGAGTTCGAGCACCGACTCCCGGCTCCCGCGCGGGAGATGGGGGTTGGCGAGCAGCCTCCGCTCACTGCCCGGTCCGACATAGGTGCCCGAGCCGTGCCGGAACTCCACCACACCCGTGGCCTCTAGTCTGCGCAGGGCCTCGCGGACCGTGGGCGTGGTGACGTCGAACCGGCGGGCCAGATCACGGGACGACGCCAAGGCGTCGCCCGGAACCAGCCGTTCGGTGCGGATGATCTCGACGATGCTGTCCGCGAGATGCTCGGACAGCGACAGTTCACTGCGACTCATGAAGTGAATAGATCACTTGATCTCTTGGGGTGTCAATGGTCGTGCCGTGAATGATTTCCGGCCAATGCCGGAGCGGTACTCTCCCGCTCGATCAGCGCCGGGAGCGGTACGTGTACGGTCCGGGCGCCGCCCCCGTCGAGCAGCGCGGCCAGTTCACCCGCCGCGATCCGGCCGAACCCGACCGCGTCGCGGGAGAGCGCGGTGAGCCAGGGCCGTACCAGCCGGCACAGCGCCGAGTCCTCCCAGGAGACCACCGAGACATCGCCCGGCACGGAGAGGCCGAGCCCCGCCGCCGTCGCGGCGCCGGCCGCGGCCATCACGTCGTTGTCGTAGACGAGCGCGGTCGGCGCACCGGTCTCCTCCAGGACCCGGCGCGTCACCTCCGCGCCCTCGGTGTCGGAGTAGTCCGTCGTCAGCGAGCGCACCTCGGCCAGACCGCGCCGCTCGGCCTCGATCCGCAGCGAGCGGATGCGCCGCTCGGTGTGCGCGAGCGAGGGAAGGCCCGCGATATGGACGATCCGCCGGTGGCCCAGTTCGTACAGCCGGCCGACGATCGAGGCCATCGCGCCCGCGTCGTCGGCCCGTACCTGCGAGAGGAGCGAGTGCGGCCCCGTGTCGCCGTCGGGCAGCGCGCCGATCACCACACCGGGCAGGCCCAGTTCGTCCAGCAGACCGGGCCGGGGGTCCTCGGTCCTCGGATCCGCCACCAGGACACCGTCCACCCGGTGTTCCGCCCACCAGCGCCGGTAGACCGCGCACTCGGCCTCCACGTCTTCCACCACCTGGAGGAGCAGGCCGAGTTGGCGTTCTGAGAGGATCTCCTGGATGCCGGAGATGAGCTGGAGAAAGAACGAGTCGACGCCGAGGGTGGCGGCGGGTCTGGCCAGGACGAGACCGACCGTGGCCGACCCCTCGCCGGACAGCGCCCGGGCGGCGGTGCTGGGCCGCCAGCCCAACTGCTCGGCCACCCGGCGCACCCGCTCGCGGGTCACCTCGGAGACTCCCGGACGGCCGTTGAGCGCGAAGGAGACGGCGCTCTCCGAGACCCCGGCGCGCTGCGCGATGTCCTTCATGGTCGGGCGGCGGGCCGGAGTGCGCCTGGCCGCCGGGGCGTCCCGCGGAGTGCCGCCCGGAGCGTCCCTCGGAGTGTCTCTGGCCGATGGCCGGTTCTCCGCCACTCCGGTGCTCCTTTTCCCGTACCTTCCGGCCGTACCGGACGAGCCATGTGGACCCTGGACTAATGCGCTTGAGTCCTTTCATCCTAAAGCGCATTAGTTTTTTCCCACAAGGAAGCTCCCCCAACTGCTCTGACCTGCCCTGATATTGGGGAGTCCGCTTTTGACGGACGAATGTGTTGACTTTCCCCCGGGCTCATTGCAGGGTCTGCGGGGAAAACGGAGCCGGGCCCGTCGTTCCGGGCTCCCGGACCCCGTCCGCACGTCTGATCCGAGCAAAGGAGCCGTTCACCGTGCGCATCTCCCGCAGAGCAGTCGCCATGGCCACTGTTCTCGCCGCCGTACTGCCGCTGAGCGCCTGTGGCGGTGGGGACACCGGCACCGAGGAGTCCTCCGACGCCTCAGGCCCCGTCAAGGGCCAGATCTCCTTCCAGACCTGGAACCTCCAGGCGAACTTCAAGGAGTACTTCAACGGAGTCATCAAGGACTTCGAGAAGAAGTACCCCGACACCAAGGTCAGATGGGTGGACCGGCCGGCCGAGGGCTACGCCGACAAGCTCAGCGCGGACGCCGCCGCCGGCACCCTGCCCGATGTCGTCAACGTCTCCCCCGACCAGCTCGCCCCCCTGACGAAGGCCGGGCTCGCGCTGGACCTGGACAAGGACAGGACCGCGGCCGCGTTCCGCAAGGAGTATCTGCCGGACGCCTGGAAGAGCCAGCAGATACCGGGGGTGGAGGGGACGTACGGCTTCCCCTGGTACCTCAACACCGGCCCGATGTTCTACAACAAGCGGCTCTTCGAGGAGGCCGGGCTCGACCCCGAGAAGCCCCCGACCACCTACGACGAGGTCTTCGACGCCGGACTGGAGATGGCCAGGAGGACCGACGGCAGGGTCGCCACCCTCGGCCAGGTGCCCACCATCGAGGACTTCGGCCGCTACGGCGTCCAGCTCGTGAACAAGGAGGGCACCGGCTTCGCGTTCAACGACGCCAAGGGCGTCGAGATGCTCACCCGGTACAAGGAGCTTTTCGACGCCAAGGCGCTCGACCCGCAGGCGCTCACCGCGACCCCCGAGTCCACGGGCAGCAAGTTTCTCACCGAGTCCGTGGCCATGAACCCGGGCAGCGCGCTCGACCTGGAGAACTTCAAGAAGCAGGCCCCGACGCTCTACAAGAACATCGGGATCACGGACCAGGTCACCAGCACCGGCAAGGTCAACATGTATGTGATGGGCGTGATGGTCAACGCCAACAGCCAGCAGAAGCCCGCCGCCGTGGCCTTCGCCCACTTCGTGACCGACGCCACCCGCCAGATGTCGTTCGCCAAGGAAGTCGCCATCTTCCCCAGCACCCAGGGCTCCCTCGACGACCCGTACTTCACCAAGGAGGACGGCACCGACGAGACACGCGTTCGGATCGCCGCCGCCAAGTCCCTGAAGAACGCGGTCAATTACACCCCGGTCCTGTTCAGCGAGCAGATGAAGACCGAGCTGCGCAACCAGGTGGCCAAGGCGCTCCAGGGCAAGGTCAGCCCCCAGGAGGCGCTCGACCGCGCGGTCGAGGCCTGCGACAAGCTGCTGAAGCAGAGCTGAGCCGGAGACTGTGAAAAGCACCATCGCATCCAGGGCATATCCCCCGGACCCCGCCGCGGCGGGACTCGCGCCCCGGAGCCCCGGCTCCGGCCGTGGGCCCCGCCGCGGGCCCGGCAGCGGGCAGGGCCGCCGGATCAGCCGCCAACTCCCCTTCAGCCCCTGGCTGTTCGCCGCGCCCGGCCTGCTCGTCGTCGGCGCGTTCAGCCTCCTTCCGTTCCTCAGCACCGTGGTGAACTCGTTCACCGACCGGCGGGTCCTGGTCGCGGGCGACTATGTGGGGCTCGCCAACTTCCGTGAGCTGGTCCACGACGAGATGTTCTGGACCGGTCTGCGCAACAGCACCCTGTACGTCGTCTGTGTCGTCCCGGCGCTGGTCGTCCTGCCGCTGCTGCTGGCCCTGCTCGTCCGGCGGAACATCCCCGGCATCGCCTTCTTCCGCTCCGCCTTCTACACCCCCGTCGTCGCCTCGATCGTGGTGGTCGGGCTGATCTGGGTGTGGATGCTGGACGACCGGGGGCTGGTCAACTCCCTGCTGGAGACCGTGGGGATCGGGAAGATCGGCTTCCTGAGCGACCAGTGGTTGCTGCTGTTCAGCGCCATGGCCGTGACGGTCTGGAAGGGCCTCGGCTACTACATGATCATTTATCTGGCCGCGCTGGCCGACGTACCGCGCGAGCTGCACGAGGCCGCGGCGGTGGACGGGGCGGGTGCCGTACGCCGCTTCTTCACCGTCACCGTACCGGCGGTCCGCTCCACCATGGTCCTGGTCGGGGCGCTGTCCTCGGTCGCCGCCTTCAAGGTGTTCTCCGAGGTCTATCTGATGGCGGGACCCACCGGCGGACCCGCAGGCGAGGACACCACCCTGGTGATGCTCGTCCAGCGCGTCGGTACGGGACTGACCGGCCGGGTTGGCTATGCCTCCGCCATCTCCGTCGTGGTGTTCGTCGTCACGGTCGCGCTGATGCTGCTGGTGCTCCGCGCCGACCGCAAGGAGGACGCGTGACCTTCCCGCCCCCCACATCGACGCGCCCCACATCGACCGCGCCCACATCCGCCGCGTCCGCGACGGCCGTGTCCGGGACGGCGCGTACCACCGCGCGCGTCCTCACCGACGCCGACGGGCGGCGGATCGCCCCCTGGCAGCTCGTGGTGCGCTACGTCCTGCTGCTCGCCGTACTGGCGCTGACGGTCGGGCCGTTCCTCTGGCAGCTCTCCACCTCGCTGAAGGGCCCGCAGGAGGACATCTTCAGCTCCCCGCCGACGTTCTTCCCGAGCGATCCGACCCTGGACAACTACGGCCGGGTCGCCGACACCATCCCGGTCTGGGACTACGCGTACAACTCGCTCAAGGTCGCCCTGGCCAGTGTGGTCACCAACTGCGTGGGCGCCGCGCTGGCCGGCTACGCGCTGGCCAGGATGCGCTACCGGGGGCGCCGGGCCGCGACGCTGGCCTTCATCCTCGCCATGCTCGTGCCCGTCGAGGGCATCATCATCGCGCAGTTCACCACCATGCGGGACCTCGGTCTCAACAACAGCCTGCTCGGGGTGCTGCTGCCCGGATCCATCGGCGCGATGAACGTCCTGCTGATGCGCAACGCCTTTCTCAGCCTGCCGGACGAGGTGGAGGAAGCGGCCTATGTCGACGGCGCCAATGTCTGGCAGCGGTTCCTCATGATCGCCATGCCCTCGGTCAAGGGCACCCTCGCGGTGGTCGCGATCTTCGCGTTCATGGGCGCCTGGGACGACTTCCTCTGGCCGCTGATCGTCCTCAGCGACCCGGAGAACTACACCCTGACCGTCGGACTGAACTATCTGCACGGCACGTTCGCCACCGACGAGCGGCTGGTCGCGGCCGGTACGGTCATCGCCGTACTCCCGCTGATCATCCTCTTCGCCTGCCTCCAGCGGTACTTCTTCCGCGGTGTCGGCGAAGGTGCAGTCAAGGGCTGACGAGTACCGCGACCCGAATCAGGACAACGTTGCCAGTATGAGCACTTCCGCACCACCCGCACCCGAACCGGCACCCGGACGCGAACCGGCACCCGCACCGGAGCCGGTACCCGCAGCCGGGCCCGCGCCCGCGCCCGCACCGCGCTTCGGTGTCAACTACACGCCCAGCCAGGGCTGGTTCCACCACTGGCTCGACTTCGATCCCGATGCCGTACGGGCCGACCTCGACTCCATCGCGGGCCTCGGCCTCGACCACATCCGGGTCTTCCCGCTCTGGCCGCTCTTCCAGCCCAACCGGACCCTGATCCGACCACGGGCCGTGGACCAGCTCGTCCAGCTCGCCGACCTCGCGGCCGAACGCGGACTGGACGTCAATGTCGACGGACTCCAGGGGCACTTGTCGAGCTTCGACTTCCTGCCCGCCTGGACCGGGACCTGGCACCGGAGGAACATCTTCACCGACAACGATGTCGTCTCCGCGCAGGCCGAGTATCTGCGGACGCTCGCCGCCGCGCTCGCAGACCGGTCCAACTTCATCGGGATGACGGTCGGCAACGAGATCAACCAGTTCTCCGGGCCACCGCACCCCGATCCCGACCCCATCACCCCGGAGCAGGCGGCCGGCTGGCTCGGGCGGCTGCTGGCGGCGTGCGAGGAGGGGGCGCCCGGCAGGCTCCATCTGCACGCCGAGTACGACGCCGCCTGGTACCAGGACGGGCATCCCTTCACCCCGGCGCACTCGGCCAGGATCGGGGCCGTCACCGCCGTGCACTCCTGGGTGTTCAACGGCACCGCCCAGCGGTACGGGCGTACCGGCACCGCCACCGAGCACCACGCCGCGTACATGATCGAGCTGTCCAAGGCCTGGGCGCTCGAACCGCACCGGCCGGTCTGGCTCCAGGAGGTCGGCGCCCCGGCGCCGGTGATCCCGGCCGAGCACGCGGCCGCGTTCACCGAGGCGACCGTGGCCAACGCGCTGGACTGCGCCGATGTCTGGGGCATCACCTGGTGGTGCTCGCACGACGTGTCGCGTTCGCTCGCCGACTTCCCCGAGCTGGAGTACACCCTCGGGCTGCTCACCAACGACCGGCGGGTCAAGCCGGCCGGGGAGTCCCTCGCGCGGACCGTCGCGGAGTGGCGCGGCCGGGAGTACGCGCCGGCGCTCCGTACCACCGCGCTCGTCGTGGACGTCGGCGACGGTACGGGCGGCACAGGCGGTACGGGCGGGAGCACCGCGGACGGTGGGAGCGCGCCCACCCGGGCGACCTGCGGCCCCGGCGGAGCGTTCTTCGAGGCCTTCGCCCGGCTCACCGAGGAGGGGGTCCGTCCGACTGCGGTTCTTGCGGGCCGGGCCGAGGACAAGGAGCATCTGGCGGGGCGCGGTATCACCGAGGTCGTCCGCCCGGACGAGGTCGGCTGACCCCGCGCGCCACCGCAGCCCGCCCGGAGCACCGCCCCCGGAACCACCGGACCGAAGCCTCACCAGACCCAGCCTG
>NZ_LATD01000425.1 GCF_000981895.1 Streptomyces odonnellii
CCACCACCAACCGCACGATCAAACCAACCTAACGAAGCACTACTAGACCCTGTCCGGCGGACAGGACCTAAGCCCCGGCCGTAGCGCCCGCCCGACGCACCACCTCGGCTTCCGCCTCCGCCAGGATCTCGGTCAGCCGCAGCCCGAACCGTATGTCGCAGGCGTGCGGCCGCCCCGTACGGACCGACTCCAGCAGCGCGTCGGTCGCCGCGCGGAACGAGTCGACCGGGTCTCCCCACTCGGCCGGCAGCGCCTCCGTACCGTGCTCGCCGCGCAGTTCGACGCACGACCCCGACCCGGCCTCCGGCGCGCTCAGGCTCAGCGCCACCGTGCTGGCCGCCCCGGACACATGCCGGAGCACCAGATGCGTGAGGTCGGGCCCGGTCCGTACGGCCGTCAGCCCGGTGACATCGCCGAGCACCGGGATCAGCGCGGACAGCGCGTGCGGGCCGACGTCCCACAGGCCGCCCTTCTCGCGGCGCCAGGGGGATTCGGCGTACGGGCTGTCCGCGCCCGGCCCGTACAGCGCGCCCATCCAGTAGGCGTGGGCCGTGAACCAGCCGCCCTTCGCCGCCTGCTCGTCGATCCAGCCCGCGGTCCCGGCGGCGAAACGCAGGGTGCAGAAGACGACGGACGAGACGCCCGCACCGGTCGCGGCGTCGGCGGCCTCGCGGGCGGCGGCCACGGTCGTCGCGACCGGTTTGTCCAGCAGCAGATGGCAGCCGGCCGCGGCGGCCCGTACCGCGAGCGGCGCCTGGATGTCCGGCGGCAGGGCGAAGGCTATGGCGTCACTCTCGGCGAAGAGGGCGTCGAGGCCGCTCTCACCGGAGTGCGGGGTGGTGTCATGGGCGGCGGCGAGTGCGGCGGCGGCCTCGGGGCGCCGTCCCCAGACGCCGCTGAATTCGATGCCGGGGTGGGCGGCGAGGGCGGGGGCGTGCGTACGCTCCGCCCAGGGGCCGGTGCCGAGAAGTCCGATACGTGGCTTGCTCATGGCGATCAGTGTGCCCCGTCGCCGCGCGGCACAGGAGGCGCGGGGTGGTACGAGGGTGGTACGGGGCCGGTACGGGATCCGTACGAGGTGTTACGGGGACCGTACGAGGTGTGAAGCCCTCGTCCCGACCCCGTATACGACGCGCACGGTCCGGCGCACGGCGCCCGGCACCGAACGTGCCGGACGCGCGCTTCCAGGACGCCAGAGGCCTCTCGGGCGCTTCCCCGCATGACGCCCGCGAAACAGAAGAAACCTGAGTAACGCGCGGTTCATGGATGGGCAACAGCCGGGAAATCCCGGATTGCCAAGCTTCGGGACACACTTGCCGCACTCAAACTCTTGCCGCACTCAAACTGCTGCACCCGCAAAGGATGAGGCCCGTGACCTTCAAGGCTGAGTACATCTGGATCGACGGCACCGAGCCGACCGCGAAGCTGCGCTCGAAGACCAAGATCCTGACGGACGGCGCCGAGCTGCCCATCTGGGGCTTCGACGGGTCGAGCACCAACCAGGCCGAGGGTCACGCCTCCGACCGTGTGCTGAAGCCGGTCTTCTCGTGCCCGGACCCGATCCGCGGCGGGGACAACGTCCTGGTCATGTGCGAGGTCCTGAACATCGACATGACGCCGCACGAGTCCAACACCCGTGCGGCGCTCACCGAGGTCGCGGTGAAGTTCGCGGGCCAGGAGCCGATCTTCGGCATCGAGCAGGAGTACACCTTCTTCGAGGGCTCCCGTCCGCTGGGCTTCCCCGTCGGCGGCTTCCCCGCCGCGCAGGGCGGCTACTACTGCGGTGTCGGCGCCGACGAGATCTTCGGCCGCCAGATCGTCGAGGCGCACCTGGACAACTGCCTCAAGGCGGGCCTGGGCATCTCCGGCATCAACGCCGAGGTCATGCCGGGCCAGTGGGAGTTCCAGGTCGGCCCGCTGGCACCGCTGGACGTCGCGGACCAGCTCTGGGTCGCCCGCTGGCTGCTCTACCGCACCGCCGAGGACTTCAACGTCTCCGCGACACTCGACCCGAAGCCGGTGAAGGGCGACTGGAACGGCGCGGGCGCACACACGAACTTCTCCACCAAGGCGATGCGCGAGGGATACGACGCGATCATCACCGCGTGCGAGTCGCTGGGCGAGGGCTCCAAGCCGCTCGACCATGTCAAGAACTACGGCGCGGGCATCGACGACCGGCTGACCGGTCTGCACGAGACCGCCCCGTGGAACGAGTACAGCTACGGCGTGTCCAACCGCGGCGCCTCGGTCCGTATCCCGTGGCAGGTCGAGCAAGACGGCAAGGGCTACATCGAGGACCGCCGTCCGAACGCCAATGTCGACCCGTACGTGGTGACGCGGCTGATCGTCGACACCTGCTGCTCGGCCCTGGAGAAGGCCGGCCAGGTCTGACCGGACCGGTCCGGTCCGACCGCAGTTCCCGGAGGGGGCGGCCGCCGCACGGTGGCCGCCCCCTCCGTCAACTGCGGTCGGAC
>NZ_LATD01000426.1 GCF_000981895.1 Streptomyces odonnellii
ACCCCCGCCCCCACCATGCCGCCCAGGCTGAACGCCGCGTGGAAGCTGGACATCACCGGCCGTCGCAGGGCCGCGACCAGATCGACGGCCGCGCTGTTCATGGCGACATTCAGGGCTCCGTACGCCGTGCCGAAGACCAGCAGCACCAGCCCCAGGGCCAACGCGGAGTGCGCCTGCGGCGGCAGCGCGATGCTCAGCGAGAGCAGCACCGCCGACACCACGGTCACCGGATGGCTGCCGAACCGCCGGCACAGCCGCCCCGTGACCACCATCGTCACCACGGCCCCCGCCGACACCCCGAGCAGCGCCAGCCCCAGATCACTCTCCGAGGCCCCGATCCGCTGCTTGATGGCGGGAATGCGGACCACCCACCCGGCGAACATGAAGCCGTCGAGCGCGAAGAAGACAGTCAGTACGACACGGAGACGGGAGAGGGCGGACCGGGCCGCGCGGTCCGAGTCGTCGCTCCCCGGAACGGCGTCGGTCCCTACTTTGTTCAGATGCGGCACAAAGTGAGGGTACGCTTCAGGTCGGCTCAGCGGAAGCTCCGTGAGCGTCTGTCGCGCGACATGGGAGACTCGCCCCCATGAACGGCAAGGGCACCACTACCCGGACACGGCTGGAGAGAGGCCGCGGCGCGCTCGGGCCCGCCTTGGAACTGGTGCATACCGGGCGTGCGCCCACCCGGGCCGTACTCACCGCCGAACTGGGCGTCACCCGGGCCACGGCCGGTGCGGTGGCCGCGGAGCTGGAGGCCCTCGGGCTGATCACGGTCGACTCGCGGCCGGGTGCCGGCGCCGGTTCGCAGGGGCGGCCCTCGCACCGGCTGTCCGTCGACGACCAGGGTCCCGTCGCCCTCGCCGCCCAAGTCCACGCCGACGGCTACCGGGTCGCGCTGGTCGGGCTCGGCGGCCAACTCGTCGCCACCGCCCCCGGCTGCGGTACGGTCCCGGCCGACCCGGCCCAGGTGCTCGGGGAGGCGGTGGAGGCCGGGGCCGCGCTGCTGCGCGCGACCGAGCGGCGGTGTGTGGGCGCGGGCCTCGCCGTGCCCTCGGCCGTCGCCGAGCCGGAGGGCACCGCCCTCAACCCGTTGCACATCGCCTGGCCCGTCGGCGCCCCCGTCCGGGACATCTTCGCCGAGCGGGTCCGCGCGGCCGGTATCGAGGGCCCCGCCTTCACCGGCAATGACGTCAACCTCGCCGCGCTCGCCGAACACCGGCACGGCGCCGGCCGCGGCGCACAGCATCTGCTCTGTGTCGCCACGGGACACCGCGGTGTCGGCGGCGCGCTCGTCCTCGACGGCCGTCTGCACACGGGCAGTTCGGGGCTCGCCCTCGAAGTCGGCCATCTCACGGTCAACCCGGAGGGGCGGCCCTGCCACTGCGGCGGAAAGGGCTGTCTCGATGTCGAGGCCGACCCGCTCGCCTTTCTCACCGCCGCGGGCCGCGACCCGGGCCCGGAGGTCTCACTGCTCCAGCAGGCCCGCGATCTGCTCCGTACGGAGGCCGCGGATCCTGCCGTACGGCGAGCCACCGAGGAACTGATCGACCGGCTGGGCCTGGGACTTGCCGGGCTGGTCAATATCCTCAACCCCGACCGGATCATCCTCGGCGGCCTCCACCGCGAACTGCTCGACGCGGACCCCGAGCGGCTGCACGCCGTGGTGGCCGACCGCAGCCTGTGGGGCCAAGGCGGTGGCGTACCGATTCTGCCGTGCACGCTCGACCACAACAGTCTGGTGGGTGCGGCCGAGTTGGCGTGGCAGCCGGTGCTCGACGATCCGCTGGGCGCGCTCGCCCGGTAGGGGCTCGACCGCATACGGTACGCCGGGCGTCGCTCCGCCACTCGGCGCGCAGCCCCCAAGCTCCGTACGCAGCCCCCAAGTTGCCCGCCGGATCCCCAAGTTCCGTGCCCGATCCGCGAGTTCGCACATCAGCCGCCGAGTTCCGCGCGATGCGGCTGCGAGAGGTGCAGGACCTGGTACCGGTCGCCGACCTCGCGCGGGGTGTCGTGCTCCCGGACCGTGAGGTGTACGAGTTCCCAGCGGCGCGGATCGAGCGCCAGCGCGGCCGGGAGCAGCCGGAGGCCCCGCCGCTACTCCCTGAGGCGTACGCGCACGGCCGCTAGCCGTACGACGACTCGGGCGCTCTCCGGCGCGAGGCTCGGAAGCGACAAGGAAGTGCGGCACGACAGGACGTGCGGCACCGACACGCTTCCTGGAGGAGCTGTACCGACATGAACACTCTGGCCTTCGACGGCGGGCCCGGCCCGTGGATTCTGCTGTTCCCCCTGTTCTGGGCGACCGTTGTCATCGGCGGTCTCGCCCTGCTGCGCCGTACGGTGTGGCGGGGCGGCCGGGGCCTCGGTCCTGGCGGCGGGTTCCGCGGCCCATGGCAGCCAGTCGGCACCGCGCACGACGACCGGTCGCCCATCGCGCTGCTCGGCCGCAGGTTCGCGGCGGGGGAGATCGACGAGGACGAGTACTGGCGCCGGCTCTCCGTGCTGGACGAGCAGTTCGGCCGTACGGGCAAGGGCGGCACCGTATGAGCGCCACCACGGTCACCACCCGCGCCGCGGCCCGGGTCGTGGACGCCGTGAAGATCTACGGCAAGGGCGACACGGAAGTGCGGGCCCTGGACGGGGTGAGCGTCGACTTCCCGGCCGGCCGGTTCACCGCGATCATGGGGCCCTCGGGCTCGGGGAAGTCCACGCTGATGCACTGCGCGGCCGGACTCGACACCCTCACCTCGGGCTCGGCCTGCATCGGCGGTACGGATCTGAGCACTCTCGACGACAGCGCGCTGACCCTGCTGCGGCGCGAGCGTGTGGGCTTCGTCTTCCAGGCCTTCAACCTCGTACCGACCCTGACGGTCGCGGAGAACATCACGCTGCCGATGGACCTGGCGGGCGCGCCGCACGACCGTGAGCGGCTGGACGATCTGATCGACACCGTCGGACTGCGCGACCGGCTGCACCACCGGCCCAGCGAGCTGTCCGGCGGCCAGCAACAACGCGTCGCCGTGGCACGGGCGTTCGCCGGCGGACCCGATGTCGTGTTCGCCGACGAGCCGACCGGCAACCTCGACTCGCGCGCGGGGGAGGAGGTGCTGCGGCTGCTGGGCCGTACGGTACGCAGGACCGGCCGTACGGTCGTCATGGTCACCCACGACCCGGTCGCCGCGGCCCACGCCGACGAGGTGATCTTCCTCGCGGACGGCCGGCTCGTGGACCGGATGCAGAGCCCGACCGCCGAGCGTGTCCTGGACCGGATGAAGGCGTTCGACGCGCGGGGCGCGTCGGACACGGGCGCGTCGGATATGGGCTCTGCCCACACGGACCCGGCGCACATGTCCACACAGCACATGTCCCCTGGACACATGGGTCCGGCCGACATGGCGGCGGCCCACACAGGCTCTGGACACATGGGCCCGGCCCACATGGACTCCGCGCCCATGGGGTCGGCCGACACAGCTCCGGCCCACACAGGCCCGGACCACGTGGCCCCGGACCACATGGCCCCGGACCACACAACCCCCGTCGACACGGAGGCAGTCACATGACCGCCCTCCGCGCCTCACTCCGTATCAGCCGCAACGCCCTTCGCGCCCACAAGCGACGCTTCGCCGGTACCTTCACCGCCGTTCTGCTCGGCGTCGGTTTTCTGACCGGCACCCTCGTCATGGGGGACACCCTGCGTGGCAGCTTCGACACCATGTTCGGCGAGGCTGCGGGCGGCACCGACGCCGTCGTCCGCAGCTCCCGCGTGGTCACTGTCCCCGGCGACACGCAGGGCACCCGGCAGCCCGTCGACACCGCGCTGATCAGCCGGATCGAGCGGATCCCCGAAGTCGCCGCCGTCGCTCCGAAGATCGAGGGCGCCGGGCAGCTCGTCGGCAAGGACGGCAAGCCCATCGGGGGTCAGGGTCCGCCCACCCTCGCCGGCAACTGGATCGAGGACCCGCGGCTCAACCCGTACCGGCTGGCCGAAGGCCGGCTGCCGGCCAGCAGCGGCGAGGTCGTCGTCAATCGCGGCGCGGCCGAGACCGGCGGACTGCGGATCGGCGACCGTACCGTGCTGCGCACCCCCGATCCGGTCGAGGTGACCGTCGTCGGCCTGGCGACCTTCTCCGGTGAGGACGGCATGGCCCAGGTCACCTACACCGGTATGACCCTGGCCGACGCCGAGAAGTACCTCACCGCGAAGCCCGGCGAGGCCGCGAGCATCCAGGTCCGCGCGGGCCCCGGCACCAGCCAGCGGGAACTGGTGGCCGCGCTCGCCCCCGTACTGCCGGACGGCGTCGAGGCCATCACGGGACAGGAGTCCGCCGACGAGAACCAGGACATGATCTCCGGTCAGTTCCTGAGCCTGTTCACCACGCTGCTGCTGGTGTTCTCCGGGATCGTGCTGCTCGTCGCCACCTTCTCCATCCACAACACCTTCGCCATCGTCGTCGCCCAGCGCACCCGCGAGAACGCCCTGCTGCGCGCGCTCGGCGCCTTCCGCGCCCAGGTCGTCGGCTCGACCCTCGCCGAGGCGACGGTCGTCGCGCTGGCCGCCTCCGCCGCCGGGCTGCTCGGTGGCATCGGGATCGCGGCAGGCCTCCAGGCGCTGTTCCCGGCTGTCGGATTCCCCTTCCCCGAAGGCCCTCTGGTGATCAGCGCACTCTCCTTGCTGCTGCCGCTCGCCGTCGGTGTGGTCGTCTGTCTGGGCTCGGCTCTGCTGCCCGCGGTACGGGCAGGGCGCACCGCCCCGCTGGCCGCGCTGCGCGAGACCGCGGTGGACCATTCGGGTGGCTCCAGGGACCGTGCGCTCGCCGGTACGGCCCTGGGCGCGGCGGGCGCGGCCGCGATCCTGACCGGGGTGTTCGCCATGCCCTCGCTGCCGCTGGCGGGAGCGGGCGCGGTGCTGGCCCTGGTCTCCTTCGTGGTGCTCGGCCCGGTCGCCTCCTCGTACGCCGTACGGATCCTGGGCGCGCCCCTGGACCGGCTGCGCGGTGTCTCGGGCGGGCTGGCCAGGCGTAACGCGCTGCGCAGCCCCAAGCGCACCGCGGCGACCGCCACCGCGCTGATGATCGGGGTCGCGGTCGTCTCGCTGTTCACGCTCTTCGGTGCCTCGCTGAAGGCCACCATGGACCGGACGGTGGACCGTTCCTTCGCCGGGGATCTCGCGGTGAGCGCACCGGCCTTCGGCGGCGGAGGCAGCGGGCTGAGCCCCCGGCTCGCGCCCGCCCTCGCGAAGCTGCCCGAGGTGGACACGGCCGTGGGCCTGGGCAAGGGCGTGGCGGAGGTCGACGGACAGGGCCGCGCGCTGACCGTCACCGACCCGGCCGCCCTCGCCAAGGGCTTCGACCTGGGCTCCGTACGGGGTTCTCTGACGGGTCTCGGTACGGACGGGATCGCGATCTCGGACACCGAGGCCGGCAAGCGGGGCCTCAAGCTCGGCGGTACCACCGAACTCGCCTTCACCGACGGTGAGAAGCGGACGTTCACGGTCCGTGCCCTCTACGGGCAGTCGGAGCTGGCGGGCGACTATGTGATCACCCGGGCCGCCTGGGCGCCGCACCGTGCGAGGGACTCCGACTCCCTGGTCTCCGTCACTTTCCGGGACGGCGTTCCGGCCGCCACCGGCGACGCGGCGGTCGAGAAGGCGGCGCGGGCGTACGGGAACCCCGAGGTGCAGACCCGGGACGAGTACGCGCGTACCGCCGCCGGGGCCATCGACATGATGCTGACCCTCGTCTACGCGCTGCTCGCCCTCGCCGTGCTGATCGCGCTGCTCGGGATCGCCAATACGCTCACCCTCGCGATCCATGAGCGGACCAGGGAACTCGGTCTGCTGCGGGCCGTCGGCCAGACCCGGTCCCAGCTCCGGGCCATGGTCCGCTGGGAATCGGTACTGGTCGCGGCGTTCGGTACGGCCGGGGGACTGGCGCTGGGCGGGCTTCTCGGCTGGGTCATGGTCAAGGCCTCCGAGGGCACCGGGGACACGCCCTTCGCCTTCGCCGTACCGCCGGTACAACTGACCGTGGTCGCGGTCGTCGGCGTGGTGGCCGGTGCGATCGCGGGCTGGCGGCCCGCGCGCAGGGCCGCGCGCCTGGACGTACTGCGCGCCATTGCCGTGGAGTAGATGCGGGTGGGGGTCGAGTAGGTGGGACGGATGGGGTAGCGGGAACGGGTGGTCGGGGGCGGGTGGTTGCCGGTAACGGTTGGTTACTGGTCAAGCGCTGCGGCTGCTGGTTACGCAGGAAAACATGGTGGCCGGGCCGGTCATGGCCGGTCAGGCCACCACGAACGACCGGGCAGTGGCCGGCCGGTACGCACCGTCCAGCGCGCCGAACTCGGTGCCCGGAAAGGGGCCGTCGGTCGTCGCGCCGTACACCGGACGCTGGGACAGAGCGAGGGCTGCGGGCGGTGCGGGGAGCGTGAACCAGATGCTCTTGCCCGTCTCGCCCCGGGGGCGTACGCCCCAGCTCTCGCTCACGGCCGCGATCAGTGCGAGACCACGGCCGCTGGTATCGAAGGGACTGGCACGGTTGACCGTCGGTATCCGGGGGTCGTGGTCACTGACCGAGACCGTGAGACGTTCGAGCAGCAGCTCGATATCGACGGTGCACTGCTTGTCGGGCTGTGCGTGCCGGTGGACGTTGGTCAGCAGCTCGGTGACGCCGAGTGCCGCTTGGTCGATCAAGGGATCGAGGTGCCAGAAGCGCAATTGCGCGGAGATGATTCTGCGGACCTGGCCGATCCGCGACGGCAGGGCCTGGAGCTCCACCGTGCAGTGCCTGCTGGGCTGGCTGATCACGGCTGCGACTCCCCGAATGGAGGTGAGGAAGACGACGAAGGATTTGGGACGCGGCAACTGGTTCGCCCACAGGCTGCTGTTACCGCTCGACGGAGGCTGGATCTCAGCGTTACCGCCGGTTCACCCTGAGTGATGTGAGACCAGAGTGAAGCAGGGGGTCCGGCTTCGCAACTCGCGGCGGATCAGGGGCGGATCAGGGGCGGTTCGGGGAGTGATCAGGCCCGAATCGGGGCAAGGGCAGCGTTGGATCCGAGCCGGAGCGGGGCCCGCCGGGGCACGCCGTAGGTACTTGTCCGGGCACACCGGAAAGTACGTTCCCGGAATGTGGGAAGCGGGCCCGGGACAAGCCGGAACGTATGTCTTCAGGGAGGCCGAAAATGTGCTCCCGGGGCAGGTCAGGTCTCCGCAGGTCAGGTCTTCGCAGCCTCAGGTCTTCGTACGGCCGGCCCGGCTGACGGCCTCCAGGAACCGCCCCGCCATCGCTGTCGCGTCCGGTCTCTGTCCGCGCTGCCCCATGGTCAGCCGGTAGCGGATCCCGTTCACGGTGGCGACCGTGCTGCCACGGCCCGCGAACCAGGGCCTCGCCGCCCGTACGGCCCGCAGGGGCGCGCTGTCGATCACCCGGCCGTAGCTGGTCAGCAGTGCCAGCCTGCCGTCCTGGATGAGGACCTGCCCGGCCTTGGTGAGGGAGCGTGGCCACCGCTCGATCCGTACCCCGCGCGCGTCGAACTCCGGCTCAGCCATGGCGTTCAGCCCCCTCCGTGCCCATACCCCTCACAGGCAGTCTGCCCAAGTATGCGCCTGGACACCAGACCGCGTGACGCAGGGGTGTCCAAGGCAGCGCTATGGGACCCCAAAGGCGATGTTTGCCCAGGTGGTGCCGGTACCTTCAGGCGTATGACGCAGCGAGACAGCACGCAGCGGGACAGTACGCGCGGGGACAGCACGCGCCGGGACAGTGCGCGGGCGACCATCGACGCCGACCGCAGCGACCCCGGCTACCGGGCCTGGCTCAAGGAGGCCGTACGCAAGGTCCAGGCCGACGCCAACCGCTCCGCGGACACCCATCTGCTCCGCTTCCCGCTGCCCGAGCGGTGGGGCATCGACCTCTACCTCAAGGACGAGTCGACCCATCCGACCGGCAGCCTGAAACACCGGCTCGCCCGCTCGCTCTTCCTCTACGGCCTGTGCAACGGCTGGATCCGCCCGGGCAAACCGGTGATCGAGGCGTCCAGCGGCTCGACGGCGGTCTCCGAGGCGTACTTCGCGAAACTGATCGGAGTGCCGTTCATCGCGGTCATGCCCCGTACCACCAGCGCCGAGAAGTGCCGGCTGATCGAATTCCACGGCGGGCGCTGCCACTTCGTCGACGACTCGCGGAAACTGTACGAGGAGTCCGCCGGGCTGGCCGCCAGGACCGGCGGCCACTACATGGACCAGTTCACCTACGCCGAGCGCGCCACCGACTGGCGCGGCAACAACAACATCGCCGAATCGATCTACCAGCAGCTCCGGTTGGAGCGCTATCCCGAGCCCGCCTGGATCGTCGCCACGGCCGGGACCGGCGGCACCTCGGCGACCATCGCACGCTATGTGCACTACATGCAGTACGACACCCGGGTCTGTGTTCCCGACCCGGAGAACTCCTGTTTCTTCGACGGCTGGACCCGGCACGACCCGGCGGCGTGCAGCGAGCGCGGCTCCCGGATCGAGGGCATCGGCCGGCCACGGATGGAACCGAGCTTCGTGCCGGGTGCCATCGACCGGATGATGAAGGTGCCGGACGCGGCGAGCGTCGCGGCCGTACGGGCGCTGGAGCGGGCCATCGGGCGGAAGGCGGGCGGCTCCACGGGCACCGGGCTGTGGAGCGCGCTGAAGATCGTGGGCGAGATGGTCGCGGAGGGGCGGCAGGGCAGTGTGGTCACGCTGCTGTGCGACCCGGGCGACCGCTATCTCGACAAGTACTACTCGGACGCCTGGCTCGCCCAACAGGGCCTGGACATCGGCCCGTACACGGCGACACTCGACCAGTTCCTGACGGACGGCGTCTGGCCGGACAACGCCTGACGCGTCCGTGCCGCCGCCGTGACGCTGTCGGCCGATGGTGTCAGGTCTTGGTGAGGCGGCGGTCCAGCGCGCGTACCGAGCTCCGGAACGTGCGGCCCATGGCCGGGCGGGAGCCCCGCAGCACGGCCCGGTAAAGCACGGTCCCGTCCGTGGCGACGGTCCACCGCACTCTGGTCCCGTCACCGGCCGGTGCCAGCCGCCATGCCTCCAACAGGGCACGCACGCCGGGTGCGTTGGTCTCGTCGGCACGGTACGCGTAGAGCACATCCGGCTGTGCGGCCAGCACCGTCTCCCGGAAGTGCGAACCGCCCGTGAGCCGGACCGTACGGCCCTCCGGGGTCGCCGTCGCCGCTGTCAGCCCGCTGAACCACTCGGGCCAGGACTCCGTCTCCGTGGCGAGCGCCCGGTACACCGCGTCCGGCGGGGCGGTCATCGTGCCCGTGAACACCAGGCGCACCGGCGCGGTGTCGGCGAAGTCCAGTTCCACGGAACGGAGTTGGCGGGCCATGACAGCACATCCCTGAACGGAGTCGAAGGGGTCTGACGGACCGTACAGTCTAGTGTGCGCTACCCGGCGAGCGCCTCGACCCGGCGCGTGGCAAACGGCTCACACCGTGCCCGGAGATCAGCCGCCGGGCCCACGGCCCACCGCCTCACGGTCTCCGGCCCACGGCCCACCGCCCCACGGTCTCCGGCGCACGGCCCGTGGACCTTGGCCCCCGGACCCCGGACCCACGGTCACCGGCCGCCCGGTCTCCGGCCGTCAGGTGTCTCCCGGGGGCGACAGCTCCTCCAGCTCGCCCGCCACCACCAGATCCGGCAGCAGCTCGGCCATCTCCTCGCGCGCCCGGGACGACAGCCCCGCGTCCGTCACCAGTGTGTCCACCTGATCCAGCGTCGCGAAGGAACTCAGACCCACCGTGCCCCACTTGGTGTGGTCGGCGATGACCACCACCCGGCGCGCCGACTGGATGAACCGCCGGTTGGTCTCCGCCTCGCCCAGGTTCGGTGTGGACAGCCCGGCCTCCGCGGAGATGCCGTGCACCCCGAGGAAGAGCACATCGAAGTGGAGCGAGCGGATCGCCTGATCGGCCACCGGGCCCACCAGGGAGTCCGACGGAGTGCGCACCCCGCCCGTCAGCACCACCATCGCCGCGCCGGAACGCCCGCCGCCCGCCACTCCGGCCCGCTGCGCCGCATGGAACACATCGGCGACCCGTGTCGAATTGGTGACGACCGTCAGCTCCGGCACATCCACCAGATGGTGCGCCATCGCATAGGTCGTCGTCCCGCCGGAGAGCGCGATGGCGCTCCCGGGCACCACCATCGCCGCCGCGGCCCGCGCGATCTCCTCCTTGGCGGCCAGCTCCAGTCCCGACTTCGCCTCGAACCCCGGCTCGTGCGTACTCGCCTCGACCAACGGCACCGCGCCGCCGTGCACCTTCTCCAGGACGCCCTGGCGGGCCAGCGCGTCCAGATCCCGGCGGACCGTCATGTCCGAGACATTGAGTCTGCGCGTCAGCTCGTTGACCCGGACCCCGCCGCGCCGGCGCACCTCGTCCAGGATCAGGGCACGGCGCTGCTCCGCGAGGAGATTCTGACTGTCGGTCACCGCCGGTCCCTGTCCTTCCGTGTCATCGCCGTCGCCGCCATCGCTGTCGCCGTCCGCGCGGCCGTCCCGGCCCGTACGGCATCAGCCGTGGCCGTACGTCTCGTCCCCGATGGCCGGGGATGTCCGATCAGCGCGGGTCCCTCATCCTCCCACGCGGTTCGGACACCGGTGCCGGGGGTTGGGGAGCCGGGCGCCGGGGAAGCTCCGTGTGGGCCCCGCGGCGCATGGCCGGGAGCCGGGATTCCGGTGTTCCCCGGCCAGCGCCCGCCCCGCGCCCGGCTCGGCCTGCCACTTCCGTACATCCTGTCGATCCCGCTTCTCCCGCTTCTTCCCGTTCCTCCTTATTTCTCCCCGTCACTCCTGTCACTCCGAGAGCGAGTCAGCGAAGTGCCCTCAGAAACCCAGGATCCGCGCAGCGGCGCAGCCGCCCTCGAACTGCTCATCCACGGCGTCGGCGGCGCCACCCCGCAGAAGATGCTCGACGATCCGCGTACGGTCAGGATCACCGGCGACAAGACGGCCGCCGTCTACCGGCGCACGGACGACGCCGACGCGGAGCAGCACCCCGGCCGGTACGCCGACGGGCCCGTCCCCGAGGCGTACTGCTGGTCCAACCTCACCTCGGGCAATGGCTCGCGCGCCCTGTGGCTCCTGCTGCTCCCCTTCATGGTGGTCAATCTGGCGCACTGGATGCGGCCCGCCACCAAGGGCCTCGGCCGGGCCCAGCGGCTGTACGGACTCCTCGTACGGCTGGTGGCGCTCACCCTGACCGTGCTGCTGACCGCCACGGCCTGCGAGGTCGCGCTGGATCTGACGGCATGGCAGTGCGCCGGTTCCGCGAGCTGTGTCGCGGAGCGGTCCTGGCTCGGGTTCCTGTCGCCGGAGGGACACGGCTGGTGGGCGCAGCCCGGGCGGCGGCTCGCCCTCGCCGCGCTGGTGCCCACGGCACTGGTGGCGCTGCTCTGGTACCTGTCCAACCGGACCTGGAGCGCGTACGAGTCCCAGCGCCCGCCCACCAACGGGCAGTCGGCCGGATTCGGCACCCACAACGAGCGGTCCGCGCGGACCGACGGCACCGACGAGCCTGCCGACGGCCGGCGGCCCTCCGCGAGCCAGGGCCCGGCGAGGACACGGCCCGCGCTCGGCCGCCCCGGGTTCTGGTACGGCCGCCGGCTCGTCGCCCGGCTGCGCGCCGCGCACACCGCCGCCGGTTTCCTCACCGTCGCCGCCGTGCTCACGGAGGCCGTCACCGAATACGACGCCGCGTCCGGCAGCGGTCCGCAGGCCCTGCTGGGCCGACTGCTCCAGGCAACGCTGGTCATCTGTGCGGCCGTTGTGCTCTGGGTGGTGTGCAGCAGGGGCCGCAGCGAGCGCAGGCGCGACACCGCCCTCGACCGGACGCTGATCAGCGTCCTGCCCGTCACCGCCCTCGCGCTGCTCGTCCTGGCCGTGGTGTACGCCGCCTGGTCCCGGCCCGGCTGGGTCTCCGCCGGTACCCTGCCCGGCGACACCGCCTTCCGGGTGATCGCCCTCGCACAGGTCGCCCTCGTCGTCGCGCTCGCCGTCACGGCCCATGTCCTGCACCGCCGCGTGGCCCATCACCGGACCGCGATGCACGGCCTCGGCGGGCCCGCCGTCGCGATGCTCGCCTGCGCGCTGGGCGGAGTGATGACCGGGGGAGTCGCCCAGTGGGCCGCGGACCGGCTCGACGGGGACGCCACACCCGGCATGGGCGAGGGCGCGATCGCGGGCCCGCCGGTGCTGCTGAGCTGGCAGGCCTCGGTCATTCCCGTACTGCTCGCGCTGCTGCTGATTCCGGCCGCGGTCCTCGGCATCCGTACCGTACGGGCCACCCGCAGGCTGATGCCCGACGTGGAGGCGGAGTACGGCGCGTACGGCACGGCGGGCGAGCACGGCACCGAGCGCCTCACGACCGGCAGGGACACCGCCCGTACCCGGCAGGTCGCGGGCGCCCGCG